>JAFATG010000340.1 GCA_019244055.1 Acidobacteriaceae bacterium
TCGAATTGATCGGTGTTCTGTGCCGGGGATGTAGTTTTGTGAACCACGCAGGTAAGAGGTGATCCCATCCGGCGGTCATAGGTAATCTCGTCAACCCTGTGAAAATGAGGCTTGCCGCCGCGATCCCCCGCGACAGGATCAACAGAATAGCCAACGGCGCGACGAGCGCGCCTATTCCCTGTGTGCCGAAAGCTAGCCGGAACGTCTGCGGAATCGGTGCGATCAAATTGATGGGCTCGTTCGGGGTGAACGCCACAACTGTACTCGTTCCCAGGATGAACATCAGGGCGATAAGAGGTGCAGAGATTATGACCGATCGTCCGATGGTTAGTGCGGCGCCTCGGCATTCCCCGGCCATAATCGCCACATATTCGAAGCCGCTTAATGCGCCGACAGTCATCTGGCCAAACACCGCCAAGCTGAACCCGTTCGGACTTGGAGTCTGCCACGGTACTGGCGTATACGCGATACTGCGTCCCATGAGCTTTGGCCAAAGGGGTAATAGCAGAAGAATGCCATACGCGACCAAAATGCAACCGCTTCCAATGTTGTGCAGCCATTTGCCCGCTCCCAACCCATACACAGCGACTATCGCGATTCCCGCTATAACGCCCCCTACGATCATCGCGGTCCCCAGCCGGTTTCCGGCAGCCATTCAGCCCCTCGGCCGATCAGATACGAGATGTCGGTAGGCACCATGAACAAGATCGTAGGAACGCATATCACGGCATACACCCAGAGGTTCCATCCCGTTAAGAATCCCAGGAAGTCGCCGAATCCCTGTTTGGCCCACTCATATAAGCCGCCCTCTATTGGCAGCGCACGATTCAGATAGATCACCACCGCCGCTAGCGGCACGTAATACAGAAGTATCGCGCCGATCCAAAATGCGGCGTGTGCTCGCCCGAGTTTCGCTGCAACGCCCACCCAGGCTGATCCGACCACACATAGGACCTGGGCCAGCACGAGGTCGCGCAGACCCAGTTGTCTTTGGCAGTTCGTGCCTGCTCAATACCGCGCCCGGTACTTCGCTGTCTGCCGCAGTGGCCAAGATCTGTCAATGATGACAAAGTTTATCTGATGCTGGGTTTCCTCAACGGCTCGCGGCCTCATTTTGGGCCTGCAAATGCACGTGACGGATTGGCGCAAGGGCAATGGCTAATTACGACGAGACAAATGCTCTAGATCCAATGGTGAGTCCTGCCGGATCTGTAAGGAATCCCAGGGAAAAAGTTACCGTCCTCTCCTCCAGTGAAAACGTAATTGAGTGCGACCGGTATGAAGATCTAGCCCGCTCAAGCGGTCGCGCGCTCGGCTCTTTCGCGCGCCTTGTTCGTGACAAGCCGGCACTCTCGATGATTGCCGCCGCTGCCGGTGGACTTCTCACTGGCTTTGCTCTCCGGCGGCTTTAACCCGGGATTGGAGGAACTATGGCGAATACCGAAAACGACCGATCCTTTGGCCTGATTCTGCAGGACGTGATGAAGGACGTGACTGATCTCGTTCGGTCTGAGGTCAGGCTCGCCAAGACCGAACTTAAACAGGAGGCGCTAGAGTTTGGCCGGGCCGCTTCCATCGTGACCGTGGGTGGTCTTTTGGCACTCTGCGCTCTTGGCCTCATCTTTACCACCGCTATTTTGGCGCTCTGCTTGGTTTTGCCTGCGTGGGCCGCGGCGCTGATCGTCTCTGCGTTTGCTGTGATAGTCGCTGGACTGTTTCTCAGTATTGGAATGGTTCGGATTCGCGCGCTCAAACTTAGGCCCGAGAAGACAGTTCAATCTTTACAGGAAGGGGCAGAATGGCTGAGGACACAAACCAGATAGCCTATGAGATTGCTCTCGAAAGAGAGCGTCTCGGGCGGCACGTCTCAGAGTTGGAGGACAAGTTTCAGGAAGCTACGAACTGGCGCACCTATGTCCGGCGAAATCCACTCACCATGGTGTTGTCGGTCTTTTCCGTCGGGTTCATTCTGGCATTCGCATTCGTCAGGAAATAGCCGCATAGTCGCGAATCAAGGTGAGCGGGTTCTCGTGCCCCCGAGCGCGAACGCGGGCGCTTCCGCGAATCATCCCGCCCTCAACAATCAGCGCCTCGTCGAAGTTGTTTACGGTCGGGCATACATGTCGCGGTACCAGATACAAACGCTCACCAATGTTCGGTGCCGGGGCGCCTGGCGTGACTTCGAGTGGCAGGTGCTCTTCGCTCGGCTTCAGCGGCTGGAGGTCTGGTCGCCCCATGACTACACACGTTGGAACTCCTGCATCCGCTGACACGCTCTTATGGCCCGCATCGCATGTGACGCGTGCCGCCATCGGATGGCTGATCACTGTGGTGAGTACGGTCACGGCGGCACGATAGCCGAAGCCGCGCAGTTGCTCCAGGCTCGTGGTGTCGTTGTACACCACCGTTCCGGGGGAAATTCGATGTAAGAAGCTGGCCTTCGCAAAGCCGGGGTACGAATAACCGTAGGGAGCTGCGGGCGTTCCCGATGTAATCACCTCATTGACCGAAATATTGGCCGCCGCGAGCGCCTGAACAATTGCAAGCAGCCGGTCGTAACCGCGGTGTGCTTGGGCTTCGCGTTCTGCTGGTGGTACCCCCGACATATGCCCGTCGTAGTAATGTAGGCCGCGAAAATCTGCGTTGATGGTTCGTGCCAGTTCCAAAACTTGGTCGGCGCGTTCCTGATTGATTCCGGTACGGTCCATCCCCGGGTTCACGTCGACAAAAACACCCAGCCCGGTCCGGCTCCAAAACTGTGCTTGTTCCGCCGCTTCGACCAGCACTGAAATCCGAGTTCGTGGAAACTCACTGGCAATTTCTAGAGTGCGCTCGGCATTTGCGCCGGTCATCGCGAATGCCACTAGCACGTCGTCCGCCCCTGATTCGCAGGCGGTTAGAAGCTCCAGAGTTGTCGAGCACTTGAACGCCCGGATTCCGTAGGTCATCATCCGCTGCAGTACCGCCGGAATCTTCGCTGTCTTGATGTGCGGCCGCCACCGACCGGCATCGCCTCCTAGCATCCGGAGCGTAGCTTCAACGTTGGAATCCACATAGTCGATATGAACCAGCAGGGCAGGGGTCAAAATTCGGTTCGTATCGGGCAGCTCGTATCCGTCCAGCGGAAGATCCATGCGAGTATTCTCCCACCGTGGGCGACTGGAGTATTTGAGCTCGAATCGAGCAATTTAAAACGAAAAGATTGTTATTCCGAGAAAGTATCGGTATCTGTAGTACGGCAATATCCCTCGTCTTCTGGCCACATTCGCTCTGGTCTGTGCGTTGCTCCGGGAAGACCTCGCTCCTCTGCCGTGGAGTGAAGGCGTGATGCTGCAATGCATAATCGCGTTGCTCGCGTATCTGGGAATCGGGTTGCTGATGCGCTATGTAGACCAGCACCGCAGAACTACCTTGCTCCAAGCGGGCCAGCTCGTAAAAGAAGTCGAGCACCGGGAGACTGTCGAGCAACAGCTTAGGGGATTAGTCGAGGGAACACCTGCCGCTATTCTCACCCTAGATTCGGCCGGAAACGCGTTGCTCGCAAATGAGGCCGCTCACGAGTTGCTGGGCTTTGAAAACATGGCCAAGTAAACGTGCGATTCCACAACTCCGGGCCCCCCATCGGAAATCCGGAGATGTTGTTCAAACCGTTACAAGCAGCGATTCGCGAAGCCGTAGAAGGTCAGCAACTGTCTCATCCGACTCCTCGAGCGTTTATTGAGCCGGGCGAGCGGCGCAAAACCTCTGACACCGCGCGAAGCCCAGGTTCTTCGATCCGTTGTGGAGGGGCATAGCAATAAAGAGATCGCGGGCGAATCAGGCTGTTCGGCATCGGCGGTGAAGGGTATCCTCCAGCAGCTATTTCGGAAGAGCGGAACAGGCACGCGAGGCCAATTGGTGCGTGTTGTGTCAGAGCAATACCGGGATCAGATCTGAAGTTCCTTAAAATTCTTGCGTGCAGATCATACCTTCGCCGAGTCAATAGGACGAGGAGGGAAAAATGACAGACGCACAACTCTATGGAGGAATTGCCGCTATGGGCGCCGTGGCCGGCATGCGATCGATGTCGGCGCCGGCCATGCTCGGCAAAGTGGCAAAAGCGGGCTTGCTACCCGCGAAGAATTCGCGCTTTAATTTTCTAAATAGTCCTAAGATCGCCTATCCGCTCCTGGCGGTAGCAGCCGGCGAGCTCGTTCTCGATAAACTCCCGTTTACGCCTCCCCGCACGAAGCTGCCTTCCCTTCTTGGTCGCGCTATCACCGGTGGCTTCACCGGAGCGGCGATTGGTGCTTCGAAAAAGCGCTCTGCCGTTATCGGAGCCCTAATCGGAGCGGGAGCCGCTGTGGGTGCCTCGTACGCTGCGTACCATCTGCGCCGAAAGGCCTCCCAAAAATTGCCCGGGACTGTTGTAGGACTGCTCGAAGATGCCGTCGCGGCCGGCGCCGGCATGGTTGTTCTTTCAAAACTTCGGACCGCTAAAGCGTAGAACTCTTTTTTCTTCGTGCGCGCTGCTGCAGTTCGCTATTTGGGCGTGCCGTAAGCTGAAAGTGTTCTACATGCCGTTTTCGTCTTTTGCCGCTCGAGCATTTATCCTTGCAGCGTTCGCCGTACCGCTCTTTGCTCAAAATCAGAACACCGCGCCCGAAGTCACGCGCGCCACTCTCGACGATGGTCTACAAGTAGTCATCGTTCGCGATCCTCTGGCGCCGGTCGTCACGCTTGAAACCAACTATCTGGTTGGCGCCGATGAAACTCCCGCGGGATTTCCCGGCATGGCGCACGCCCAGGAACACATGGCCTTTCGAGGCTGTACCGGGCTGACTGCTGATCAGATCGCCGCCATATATGCCCAACTCGGCGGCTACATGAATGCTGAAACCCAGCAGCACATTACCCAATACTTCGTCACCGTTCCCGCTCAGGATCTCGACGTGGCCCTCCGGGTCGACGCCGCCTGCATGAGCGATGTCGACGATTCCCAGCAAGAATGGGCTCAGGAGCGAGGCGCCATCGAACAGGAAGTCGCGCGTGACCTCTCGGCCCCCACCTACAAAGCCATCACTCGCCTCAACAAGGATCTTTTCGCTGGCAGCCCTTATGCGGAGGATGCGCTCGGTACCAAGCCTTCTTTCGACAAGACCACCGGCGCGATGCTGAAAGAGTTCTACCGGAAGTGGTATGCGCCGAATAACGCCATTCTCATCGTGACCGGAGACGTGGACGCGCAGGCGACCCTCGCCAAGATCAAGCAGTATTACGGTTCCATTCCCAGGCGCGAAATTCCAGCCCGCCCTGCAATTGACTTGAAGCCGGTCACTCCCGAGTCGTTCACTATTGAGAGCAACTTGCCATACACGATGGCGGTCCTGGCATTCCGCTTTCCCGGTACCGACGACCCGGATTACGCAGCCGCCAGCGTGCTCGGTGACGTTCTCGCCAGCCAGCGTGCGGATCTGTACGCTCTGGTGCCGCAAGGCAAAGCGCTTGCCGCCGCGTTCGGAGTTCTCGAAACTTATCGAAAAGCCAGCGCTGCGCTTGCCTACGGCGCACTTCCCTCAGCAACAGATCCTGCGTCGCTCATCTCTCAGATCAAGGCCATCCTGGCCCATTACGCGGCCAATGGCGTTCCGGCAGATCTCGTGGAAGCGGCAAAAAAGGCCGAGGTCGCCTCCGCCGAGTTCAACAAGAATTCTATTTCCAACCTCGCGTCGATCTGGTCCTCTGCTCTCGCCGTGGAAGGCCGCAACTCGCCGAATGACGACATCGCCGCTATTCAGCGCGTCACGCTGACTGATGTCAATCGCGTCGCTAAGAAGTACCTCGTCGAGCAAAACTGCATCACCGCCGTCTTGAAACCCGCGCCTTCAGGCGAGGCCATCGCTTCCAAGGGATTCGGCGGTTCCGAAAAGACGACCTCCACTCCCACAAAGCCTGCCGCTCTTCCCGACTGGGCCGAAGTCGCCGTTAAATCTTTGCGCGTGCCCCAGCAAACTCTGCATCCGGTGGATCTGAGATTGTCGAACGGCATTCGTCTTATCGTGCAACCTGAAAAGGCGAGCCCCACCGTCACCGTCATCGGCTCGATCAAGACCCAAACCGAATTGGAAACGCCACCGGGGCAGGAGGGTGTTTCGGACATTCTGGAGGAGCTGTTTTCTTACGGAACCCAGAGCCTCGACCGGCTGGCATTTCAAAAGGCGCTGGACGACATCGCCGCCTTCGAGTCCGCCGGCCCGAATTTCAGTCTCAAAGTCCTCAAGGGGGACTTCGCGAGGGGCGTCGAGTTGCTCGCCGATAATGAGCTTCACCCCGCTCTGCCTTCGGATGCTTTCAAAATCGTGCAAAAGCAAGCGGCTGAGTTTGTTGAAGGCGAAATGCACAGCCCCGGATATCGTACGGAGCGCGCGCTCGTCAAAGCGTTGCTCCCGCCTCACGATCCGCTGCAGCGCGAAAATACTCCGAAAAGCATCGGCTCCGTCAACTATGCCGATATACAATCCTTCTACCGGAAGGCCTTCCGGCCTGATCTTGCCACCATCGCCGTCATCGGCGACATAACGCCTGAGGAAGCGCGTTCTGTAATCGAGAAGTATTTCGGCGCCTGGCAAGCCTCAGGCCCCAAACCTGACGTTGTGCTACCTCCCGTTCCGGAGAACAATCCTAGTGCCGTAAATGTGCCCGATCCCAGCCGCATACAGGACTCCGTTGAACTCGTCCAGCAGATCGCGATGAATCGCTTCAGCCCGGATTACTACGCTCTCGAAGTCGGAAATCACGTGCTCGGCGGAGGTTTCTATGCCACCCGCCTCTATCGCGACCTGCGCCAGAAAGCCGGCTATGTCTATAACATCGACGATTCGCTCGAAGCTGGTGAAACGCGCGCTACGTATTCCATTACTTATGGCTGCGACCCGCAAAATGTCTCAAAGGCGCGCGCCATGGTCGAGCAGGAATTGATCGACATGCAGAAGAACAACGTCACTCCCAGTGAGCTCCAGCAGGCCAAAGCGCTTCTTTTGCGTCAGATTCCTCTGGCCGAATCCAGCGAAGATGCGGTTGCGGGCGGATTCGTTAGCAGGGCACGCATTGGATTGCCGTTGGATGAACCAATCAAAGCTGGAGAAACGTACTTCAATATGACCGCTGACCAGGTTCGGGCCGCTTTCGCCAAACATATTAGCGTCGCCGATTTTGTTCAAATTGTCCGCGGGCCTGCGCCGCAGTAGGCGAGTAAATGATCTCTCAGGAAGACGCCAACCGGGAGAATCAGAAAATCATCGACGCTCTCCGCAAGGAGTTCGAGCTGCTCACTAAACGGCTGGACCACGAAGTGGAACCTGCGCTCACCTTCATGCTCTCGCCGTCAATCGAAGCGGAGAGCTAGTGACTGTCCGCGAGATCGGCGCGCTCTTACGAACGCGCAAAACGTCTTGTGTAGAGTTCCTGCAGCAAACATTTCGAGAAATAAAGACTCGCGATTCATTCAATTCCTTCATCACGCTTACCCCTGATCTGGCCCTAGCTGAAGCCGCTGCACGCGACCGCGAACTGGCCGAAGGAATGGATCGCGGCCCGTTCCACGGCATTCCCATTGCTGTGAAAGATATTTTTTACACTGTGGGCGTTGCGACCACCGCTGGGTCACTCGTTTTTGGCGATTTCATCCCCGACCACGACGCCACGGTTGTTTCGCGTCTGCGTACGGCCGGCGCGATCAGCATTGGCAAAACCAATCTTCACGAACTGGCGTACGGTATCACGTCGAAGAATCCGCACTACGGCTTCGTCTTGAACCCTGTCGATCCCACCCGCATCCCAGGCGGATCGAGTGGCGGATCAGCTAGCGCGGTCGCAGCCGGCTTTGTCCCCATGGCTCTCGGAAGCGACACTGGTGGATCCATACGTATCCCCGCGTCTTATTGCGGCATTACAGGCCTTAAACCCACTTATGGGCGGGTGAGCCGTTATGGTGTTCTGCCGCTCGCTTTCAGTCTCGACCACATTGGCCCGCTTGGCTCCGGTGTCGAGGATTGTGCCCTCGCCATGAACGCCATTGCCGGTCCCGATCCACTCGACGCCAGTTGCTCGCAGGCTGCAGTTCCCGATTTCAATCTTCCGCCTCGAACGGATCTGAAAGATGTGAGAGTTGGTCTTCCCCGAAACTTCTTCTTCAATCGTGTGGATGAGCAGGTCTCCGCTGCCGTTCACAACAGCCTGTCAATGATGCAAACGCTCGGAGCTTTCATTCATGAGATGGAGATACCAGATCTGAATGCTGTTAACACCGCTGCGCGCGTCGTTCAACTCGCCGAAGTGGCCGCGCTTTATGCTGGCCGCCATGATGCCGCTCTATTCGGAAGCGACGTGTGGGATCTAATTCAGCAGGGCAAGCTTATTGCCGGTTACGAATACGTCAATGCCCAGCGCCTCCGCACCTTATTTTGCGAGGAATTTAACAAGCTCTGGCGAGTGATTGATGTCCTGGCCGCTCCCACAACTCCCGTCGCTGCTCCAGGTCTTCACGAAACGGAAGTTCAGATCGGAGACGAATGGGAGAACACGCGGATGGCTTCTACCCGCCTCGTTCGAGCGGTGAATTACCTTGGAATTCCGGCTCTTTCCATGCCCTGCGGAAAAACGACTTCAGGTCTCCCTATCGGGCTTCAACTAATAAGCTCCCCGTTTAGCGAGGCGAAACTCCTTCAGATCGCCCGCACGTTGGAGCCGCTTCTAGGGTCGCTCAATCGGTAAATCGCTCGCCTCTATGGCCCGCCAACCGCCATCCAGTGATATCGCGTTCTCGTATCCCATTCTCCGCAGGTTATCTGTGGCCAGCGCGGAGCGAAATCCACCACCGCAATAAAGCACAAGCTTCGTGCTCTTGTCGGGAAAAGTCTTTTCGATATCCCGCTCGATGATTCCCTTACTGAGATGGATCGCGCCCGCAGCGTGAGCGGTTTCCCATTCGTGATCCTCGCGAACATCTACCAGTTGTCCGGCCTCTCCTCGCTCCCGTAATTTTTTGTACTGTTCGATGTCGATCTCGCGAATGCGCTTCTTCGCGTCTTGAACTAGAGCAAGAAATCCTTCACTGTGATGTTTCGCAGCAGTCATGCTCTACTCTATGCGCTGAATGTTCGCCCCCGCCGTCGCCAGCTTCTCTTCAATACGCTCGTAACCGCGATCGATGTGGTAAACCCGGTCGATAGTTGATTCCCCGCGCGCTACCAGCGCCGCAAGAACTAGAGAGGCACTGGCTCGCAGATCTGATGCAATTACCTGGGCTCCGGTCAATTCCGCCTCGCCTGCGATAATTGCCTGCCGCCCCTCGATCCGAATATTTGCCCCCATCCGCGCCAACTCCTGGGTGTGCATAAACCGGTTCTCGAAAATCGTCTCAGTGACCAAGCTGATTCCTTGCGCTATGCTCATCCACGCCATGTATTGCGCTTGCAAATCTGTCGCAAACCCAGGGTACTCTTCCGTTGTCACATCTATTGCTTTGGGTCTTTGTGAGCACCTCACCCAGAGCGATCCTGATCCCAGCTCCTCGATCTCCGCTCCGGCCTGTCGCATCTTCACGACTAGCCCGGCAACATGCTCGGGATTGCATCCGGTAACAGTGACATCGCCGCCGGTAATCGCGCCCGCCAAAAGGAAGGTTCCTGCCTCAATGCGATCGGGAATGATGGTGTGCTCGGCTCCGTGCAGCCGCTTCACCCCGGTGATCCTAACGATCGAGGTCCCAGCGCCCTCAATCTTCGCTCCCATCTTGATCAGCAGATCCGCCAAGTCCTTCACTTCGGGCTCGCGCGCCGCGTTTCTGATGATCGTCTCGCCCTCGGCGAGCACAGCGGCCATCAGCACGTCCTCTGTGCCTGTCACGCTAATTCGATCGAAGTGAATCATCGCGCCCCGCAAGCCCTTGGGAGCCTGGGCTTCCACATACCCGTAAGCCTGTTCGATGCTCGCGCCCAGTTCTTCCAGCGCGGAAACATGCATGTTGATCGGCCGTGCGCCGATTGCGCAGCCGCCGGGCATCGAGACACGTGCCCGTCCGGTCCGCGCCACCAGCGGGCCTAGCACCAGGCTCGATGCCCGCATCGTTTTCACGACGTCGTAGGGCGCCTCGGGCCGGTCCAACGATTTCGCATGGATCCGTACAGCACCGTCTTCCTGCCCGACCTCCGCTCCTGTGTATTTCAGGAGGCTTTGCATCGTCGAGATGTCTTTAACGTCCGGAATTCCGTACAGCGTCATCGGCTGCTCCGTCAGCAGACATGCGGCCAGCGCCGGCAGGGCTGAGTTTTTCGAGCCGCTGACGGGCAATTCCCCCCTAAGCGGCGTGCCGCCCCTTATCTTGAACTTGTCCATTCTTTCTCCCGGTGAGCCGCTCAGGTCCCGAGCGCGACCCGCAGCCGTCCCCGTGCCGCCGTCAGGCGCGCTTCCGCCTCGGTGCGCGTCAATCCCAGGTTGTGCATGAGCACCGCCGCCCTCACCGAACCGCCCTCTGTCATTAGTCGCGATGCTTCATCATAGGACGAACCCGTTATGCGGGCGATGATCCGCCGGCCTCGGTCGGTTAATTTTTCGTTCGTCGGCTGTACATTCACCATGAGATTTCCGTACACGTACCCCAGCCGGATCATCACGCCCGTGCTCAGCATATTGAGAACCAGTTTGGTTGCTGTCCCGGCGCGCATGCGGGTCGATCCAGTGAGTATCTCCGGGCCGGGAATCGGTGTGATCGCAATCTCGGCCGCTTGCGCTACCTCTGAATTCACCGTGCAACTCAATCCGATCGTCAGGGCTCCGATCTCGCGCGCATACCGCATCCCGCCCAACACATACGGAGTTCGTCCACTCGCCGCGATTCCTACTAAAGCGTCCCCCGAATCGAATCCTCGGTCTGCGAGGTCTTTCCGTCCTTGCTCCGGTTCGTCCTCGGCGCGCTCGACGGAGCGGCGCAAGGCGTAGTCCCCGCCTGCGATGAGTCCTTGCACCATCTCCGGTGGTGTGTTAAACGTGGGCGGGCACTCGGACGCGTCCAACACGCCTAATCTTCCCGATGTGCCCGCGCCCAGATAGAACAGCCGGCCGCCGGCTTGGAGTCGCTCCGCGATGGCGTCGACTGCGCGTGCGATGCTCGGCAGCTCGCGTTCCACGGCTAACGCCACCTCCTGATCCGCGGCGTTGATCACCCGCAGCATCTCGAGAGTGGGCAGAGCGTCGATCGATTCTGAGGCCGGATTCCTGGCTTCAGTTGTCAAATCGTGACGCATCGATGGACGGTGTTCCCCTATAACAAAAAAGGCCCGAAGGGCCACTGCCCTCCCGGCCTCGCTGATCTCACAAGTACCTGATACTTAAGCGCTAAACGAACTTCCGCAACCGCACGTCGATTTCACCTGCGGGTTGTTGAATTTGAACCCGGACCCTTCGATGGTCTCGACGTAATCGACCTCGGCGCCATCCAGATAAAGCATGCTGGCCTGGTCGATAAAGACTCGCAGGTCTCCAAAGTTGTAGGTCTTGTCCAACATGCTCGGCTGGTTTTCGAAGGCCATGGAGTAGCTGAAACCCGAGCACCCGCCGCCTACCACAGCGATCCGCAAACCGGCCGGTTTTGGATCCTGCATGTTCAAGATCTCATTGACCTTACTGACCGCGGTTTCCGTTAATTGAATCATCCAAATCTCCTGACAAGGAACTGCACCTACAGTTTACAACTATTACGCTCTTTTGATGCAACCGGCTTCCGTCAGGCTTCGCACGTTGCGGAACGCCCCTAATAGCCGGGTCTTACTGCTGTTTCTTCCCCCCGGGCGACACCGTTAGCTTTTTAAAATTAGCCGGAATTCTCAATTTGGAGCTATCAACTGGAGTGGAGAGATCGACGGACGACGCCTGCTTCACGTACTCTGTGCGGACGCCGTTTGCATCCACATGAATCTCTTCCTTGAGCAGAATGTCATCGGCAACGTCCACACACAGTTGTCCGCCGCCGTTCCTCATCGACACAGGATAATCGCTACAGGGCAGACCGGCTACAACCTCATTACCCGTCGGAGAAACCTTCGGTACGGGTAAATGAGTTCGAGGTGCGTGACCTGACACAATGGCTTGCTGTCTGGTGTAGTCCAGATCATCGATTTCACCGCTGGCTAGCCAGAGTTTGCCTTTTATCTCGTTCCCACCGACTTTGCTGATAGAGAGCACCGATCCGTCTTCGGACCGCAATTCGTCGACCTCTGAATTCTTATGCGTCTGGTTCCCCGATGGACCCTGCGAAGATACGGTTTCCGTATAATGCGCCGAGTATGGGGTCCATTCAGTTCCGTTTGTTGCCTGTGGAGCCGCAAGGGACACCCCGCCCGCTAGCGGAACCGCAAGAAGTGTAACGTAGAGCCGCTTTGTCATAGCATCCTCCTCTCCGAAAACCTCATACCATGCTGCAGCAAGCGCAACAAGCGACGTAGCCCGTCGAGCAGCTATATATATTTACGGCGTTGTTGTTTTGATACGGAAGATCGTATAGGCAGGCACACGGTATATCGCAACTGCCGAGATTCCAGAGGAAGCAACTGCCATGCCCCTGAAGATCTATAGAACATGTCGTTGTTTGGGCTCGCAGAACTGAGCCGGAACCCGTGGCAAGCATCGCCGCTAACGTGATTGCCCTGAACGCGAATTTCATGGAGTGTTACGTCCTTCCCGCTAACTTTTACCGGCGCATGATCCCTCAGAATCGATGCCGATATTAGCGCGGCTGAACTGTAGGTCATACCACAGAAGTGGTCGGTATTCGATAACAGCTAGTTTTTTGCGAATGGAGACGCGTTGCACATCCCTGGCCGGTCGGAAAATTCGATTTGGGATAATGGGCTGTTTGCTCGGCTAGCAAGTTCCCTCAGGTTTTTGTAACCTGCTCATATTTCAGCGCGTCGGGTGCGGTAGATATATGAGCGGGCTAACTGCGACCCTTCCGTTTCCGGCTACAACCGGTGGGGCGACCCGAGCGAAGACCAGATTGGATCACCGAACCACGGAAGAGGCGGCGTTAGTCCGGCGCGTGCAGGCGCACGACGAAATCGCCTTCCGCGAAGTCGTCGAGCGGTATCAGGCCAAGGTCTTCTCTATTATTTACGGCATTCTTCGAAACCGTAATGATGCCGAGGATATCGCCCAGCAGGTGTTCGCCAAGATCTATTTTTCCATCGGCCATTTTGATTTCCGCAGTTCGCTTCTGACCTGGATTTATAAGATTACGGTCAACGAATGCTATGACTACCTCCGCAAGAAACGGGTGCGCAAACTGGTCTATGAGAGCGATTTCTCCGCCGACGAGACGCACCGAATCGTGAATTCCGAGCCTGCTACCGATCAGGCTCCTTCAGTGGATGAGCGGCTTGCACAGCACGATCTCATTCTGAAGCTACTCTCGAAGATCTCCGAGGAGGACCGTTCCCTCATCTTGCTCAAAGAAGTGGAAGGACACTCGGTAGAGGAACTGTCCGAGATGACGGGGATGAATGAAAACACGATTAAGGTAAAACTGTTCCGCGCGCGCCAGAAGCTTGTAAAGGCTGCGCAACGGTTGGAAAAGGGGCCGTTGACCCCGCCAAGTATTTAACTGTAAATTTGAGTTAAGCGAACGTCAGATTCGCAAGTAGTGGTTGGGTTTTTTCGAGGGAAATATGCACGAGTCGATTCGGCATCGGCTGGAAGACTTGCTTAGCGCAGGTTCTTCGGTTGGGGGTCACAGTAGTCCGGACGGACATCTAGCTTCCTGTTCGGAATGCTCGTCGGAAGTAGCCGTCATGCAAAGTCAAGGGGTTTTGCTGCGTTCGCTGCGCGCGTCCGAAGAGCTAGAGCCACCGCCGGGGTTTTACGCCCGAGTGATGCAGCGAATCGAAGAAGCTGGCGTGCGTTCTGTGTGGACCGCCTTTGCCGAGTCACGGTTTGGCGTACGCCTGGCGTATGCTTCACTGACTATTGCTATCATTCTGGGCTCCTATGTTGTTTCCGCGGAACGTCGCGACGGACATCTTCGCGGGCAGACGATCGTCGCTCAGGACGTCGATTACGCCGCTCCGGTGACCGGCGATCTGGCCCATCAGAGAGACGCGGTTCTAGAGAACATCGCGCTCCGTCAGCAAGGGACTGCAAGATAATTACACCTGCCACACATCGCGCACCTGCCATCTCGTACAGGGATAATGGCTGGTCGAATCCCAAGGTGCTCGCCATCCTGGCAATCGTCTTTGTGTGTGGAACCGCTGTTGGATCTGCTGTCACCCGCACCTATCTTCACCGGGTTATGGGCAACGCTTCCTCTGTTCGGGCGGTAGAAGTGGCACGGCACGTTGGCGTCGAGCGATTGAGAACGGAATTGAATCTGACGCCCGCTCAGGAAAAAGCGCTGATGCAAGTGCTTGACGACTACGGCAAGTACTACCAGAATATCGAAGACGATCGCGACGATGTTGCGGCACATAGCAAACAGCTCATCTTGAACTTGCTAACCACGGACCAGCAGAAGCGATTCAACGAGATGCTGGTTCAGGCCCGTCAGTAGCTCTTTTGATTCTGCGTCTTTCTTGGAGTCGAGCCTACCAGTAAAGTGGCGGCGAGAATCATGCCGGCACCTATCCACCGTTCCAGGCTGACCGCTTCGTGAAGGAAGAATTTCCCCGTCACTACTGAAATTACGTACCCTACTGCCATCATCGGGACTGCGAAGCTCAGGTCGGCGACACTCAAAAGCACGAGGCGCGCAACAATCGCGCCGACCAGGAATAGAATCCCTACAGCGACAACTGGATTGAAGATCGCCTGAAGGTATCCAATTGGATTGACTGTGAGTCCTTTGGTCAGGTGCCTCACTCCCCACGCTAGCGATACATTTCCGACGGCACGGAAGGCGAGAAACCAGAACAGCGATAAGTAGACACGTGCTGAGAACAAGCGCCTGCGCTTACCGGAAATCTGTGTCGTTCTGCTGACCTCTAGCTCGCTGCTACGCATAAAGCGTTCGGCGCGGTGGCTACAGTCATGGCTCTACCTAAGCTCCATACCGCTTACCAAACGTAACCCTACCGCCCTAGTGTAGCGTCCTGAAACTTTGGAAACTTCCCAGAATCAATGCTCTGTAAGCACTCTTGCCCGCTAGACAGCTTTGATCGGCGGGCATGAAACAATTCGAATAACCATTGGTGTCTTCCGTAACGTTCAACAAAGGAGCTCTTGCCAACTCAATGAAAATCATGGTGCTAGGAGGGGATGGTTATTGCGGTTGGGCTACAGCACTTTATTTATCCGCCACGGGCCACACCGTCAGTATTGTTGACAGCTTCGTGCGAAGGCTCTGGGATCACCAGCTTGGGGTCCAGACGCTGACCCCTATCCGTCCCATTCCGGAGCGTCTAGAAGCCTGGAGAGATCTGACTGGGAGAAATATCGCGCTATTTACCGGTGACGTTACCGACTACGACTTTCTAGCTTCGGCTATCCGCTCCTTTGAACCTGACGCCGTCGTGCACTTCGCGGAACAGCGTTCCGCGCCCTACTCGATGATCGACCGCAAACACGCGGTATTCACGCAGGTCAACAATGTCGTGGGGACCTTGAACGTCCTGTTCGCGCTTCGCGAGTTCTGCCCAGATTGTCACTTGGTGAAACTCGGCACAATGGGTGAATACGGCACTCCCAACATCGATATTGAGGAGGGCTACATTGCCATTGAGCATAACGGCCGAAAGGACGTCCTTCCGTATCCGAAACAGCCAGGTTCCTTCTATCATTTGTCGAAAGTACATGACAGTCACAACGTTCTCTTCGCCTGCCGTATCTGGGGCCTGCGTGCCACAGATTTGAATCAAGGTGTCGTCTACGGAACCGTAACGGACGAGATCGAGCTGGACGAGGCGCTCATCAATCGCTTTGATTACGACGAAATTTTCGGGACCGTTCTCAATCGATTCTGTATCCAGGCCGCCGTAGGGCATCCGCTGACTGTATACGGAAAGGGCGGTCAAACCAGAGGCTATCTCGACATCCGCGATACTGTGCGGTGTATAGAACTAGCGTGTCTCAATCCAGCAGCATCCGGTGAGTGTCGGGTCTACAATCAGTTCACCGAGCAATTCTCAGTTCTTGAAATAGCCCGTCTGGTTCAGAGTGCCGCCCGTAAGCTTGGCCGGAAAGTGGATATTCAACATCTCCCAACCCCGCGCATCGAAGCCGAACAGCATTATTATCACGCCAAGCACTCCAAACTAATTGACCTCGGGCTGCGCCCGCATCTCTTATCGGAATCGTTGTTGGATTCGCTATTGAATATCGCCGCCCGATATCAGCACCGAGTAGATAGGACCAGCTTCTTGCCTCAAGTCGATTGGCGCAAAGCTCGAAATGAGCGGCGGCGGCTGGATTCTATGATCGGCGAGCCTATCGCGCTTGCGCTTGCTGCCGATGGAAGCGCTCTGTAGTTCACTCGCTAAATTTCACCGGGATTAGCGGCAGATTCGTCAGCAATAATTTTTCTCCGCTCTGTTTTACTTCGATCAGGCGGTCATCTCCCACGAGCGCACGCAACCGCGCCAGACCCGAATCATCGATGATGAGATAACATCGCTCTGGGCGAAGCCAGATGCCTTTCCATTGCCTGTCATCGATGAATACATTCGGTGCGCCAGGCGCATAGGATCCGTACACCAAATTCTGAATCCGCCCGTTCAAAAGCAGCGCCGTCCGGTTCGTGTAAAAGAAAATCGACGAATAAGTGTAATAGTGGTGATCCACGATTAAGCGTCCAGTTGGAGCGGAAAGCAATGCCTCCGCCAGCGCATGAGAAGAGAGATACGGGTCAAAGCCTATCAATGCCAAGCGCGCCGCATGGAAGAAAATCACCATCATTAATGCTGACGCGAGGAATGCTTTGCGTGCAGTCAGCCAAAGGTTTCCAATTGCACCGATCAAGAACGCGAGCCCGGCTACAAATAGCGGTAGCCGCAAATAGGCCAGCGCGCCAACAGTCAGATCCTCTATGTGTCCCAGCGAGAGACTGTATACCTTCGGATGCCTGCTTAACGCTCCCGAAATGTCGCCGGGCGTAGGGGCGCTACGAACATACCACAGCAACACAAATGCTGTTAACGCGGCTATCGCGGTCACCACTCCTAGAACTCCTTTGCTTCTCGTTATCCAGCCGTTATCGAGCGCCATGGCCGAACCCAGCAGCAAGGCGAATGCAGGGTAACTTGGCATGGAATAGTACTCTTGCGTGGTCGACAACGTAAAGAAAATGAGAACAAAACCGATCCAGCACAAGCAGAGCAGTCGTGTCTGTCCCGCGCGGTCGTTCGCACGGTACCGCAGTTTCAGCAATGACGGAAAGTAAGCGCTCCACGGAAAAAGCCAAATGAAATGAAAGAGCCAGAAATATAAGCGAGGCACAGTGTTATAGTCTCGCGGATACCGCAAGTTCAAAAAACGAAGAAGCTGCTCATTGATGAAAAAGAACCACAGAAATCCGTGGTAGGCTCCAGGAACGCTCCGCATTGTGAAATCGAAATAGGGCGGGTTCTGCAGGGTCGCCAATATATGCCACGGGGCGGCGATGGCGAGAGCGACAACTGATCCGCTAAACGGATGTAATCGCCGCCATGTATCTCTTAAAAAGAGCTGCCCGGTTAAGAGGAGATAAACTAAGCCGGCTCCGGCGGGGAAAATCACACCGATTAAACTCTTCAGCAAGAGACCAGTTCCCATGCTGGCTGCCAGCAGGAAAGCCCAAAACCGGACATGCCGTTCGGCCCGATCGAGGCATCGAAGGAAGGCCCACAACGCGAGTGAGACCGTAAGCGTCTGCATCACGTCGGGAATCTGAATCCGCGTAAAGAGGAACAGTCCGGCGCAGGTCGAAATGCATACACCTGCGTAGAAGCCCGCCTTTTGCCCAAATGCCCAAATCCCAAATGCCGTCGTCAACCATGCCAGCGCGATCGCGGAAAGCACTACGGGAATGCGGGCAGCCCAATCATGCGGCCCGAAAATCTTGTAAGCGCCTGCAATCAGCCAGTAAATGAGAGGGGCCTTTTCAAGATAAACAATCCCATCAAGCCGCGCGGTCACCCAGTCGCCTGAAGCGAGCATGTTTCGGGCAATCTGCGCTTGGACCGCATCCACATCGTCCATCAGCCACGGAGGCGCGATAGCGCAGCCGATGTAAATCGCGGCAGCAACCAGAATGACGGTTACATAGACGTAAGTATGGGTTCGAGCGCTCCCACTGCCTGGCTCTTGGCCACTGTTTGAATTCGCCATCTCTTCATCCAAAGAAACAGCATCATCAGTCCCCAGAGATGGTATCCAAGGTTGGCCCGGCGGTTCAGGTGCGCTGCGATGCAAGTTCGAATCACCTCGAAATTGAAGAAATCTGAATATCGAGCTTCGGCATCCGCGAACGTATCTGCCAAAACGCCGTGGAGGGGTCCCCGCAGCCAATCGTGGGCCGGGAAATCCAATCCGATTTTCTTTCGGCGCGTAACGGTTCGCGGCAGTTTGCTTCGCATTAGCTCTCGTAAAAGAACCTTTTGGTGCCCGCGAGATATCTTGAACGAGTTCGGGAGTTGCGCGGCGAATTCTGCGATTCGATGGTCCAGAAAAGGCGGCCGCACTTCAATCGAATGCGCCATACTCATTCGGTCCACCTTCATCAGAATGTCATCCGGAAGGAAAAACTTCTGATCAAACCACAGATATGCTGCCAACCCGCCGTCATGTGCGTTCATTTCTGCCAGTAACGCCTCAAACGAGGGCGGCAGCACGGCGGCGACAAGCGAGCGCTTCTGCTGGTCCGAGAATGTTCCATTCCAGAAAGTGTGAGCGCGCGCTGGCTCGAGTAACAATCCTTCCAAAAACCGCTTCGCTTTGTATTCGAAGCTAATCTTATCATCGGAAACGGGCAGAAACTCAGCTCCCCGACGCACGATTCGCAGCACGGACCGAGGCAGCTTCCTGACTTGCCCGGCCAGTATGTCGGCTGCCTGGGTCAAGTAGCCGCCGAAGATCTCATCTGCTCCTTCGCCGCTGAGCACTACCGTCGCTGTTTGGCGAGTTAGCTTCGATAAGAACCAGACCGGCAGTGCTCCGCCATCGGCGTTCGGTTCATCCATATAATCGGCGAATTGCTCGATTGCGTTTTCCAGGTCCACTTCGTCTGGACGCAAGTCCAGTTCTTCGTGCTCCGTTCCGTAATGCTCAGCGACCTCCCGGGCGTATGGCGTCTCGTCGAAGCTGCGGCCTTTGAATGATATTGAGTATGTCCGCAGACGGCGCCCGGCCGCCGCTGCTGCGTAGTGCAGAATCGTCGACGAATCGATTCCACCGCTGAGCCAGACCCCCAGCGGCACATCCGACAGCAGATGCTCTCGCATCGATTCTGTCAATAGGAGGTCCAATTTCTCCTTGGCAGATTCTCGATCGGTTCTGCCCTCTGGCTTAACAATTAGCTGCCAATAGGCCTCCGAACGAACTTTGCCCGCTTTCCATTCGAGCCAATGTCCGGGTTGGAGTTTCTCAATGCCTTCGACCATCGTCCAAGGACTCGGAACATAGTTTAGACTGAGATAGCAATCAAGGCCGTCGAGAGATAGCCGCCGGTCAATCTCCGGATGGATGAAGAGGGCCTTCAGCTCGGATCCAAAGTAAAGATCGCTTCCCCGAAAACACGTATAGAGCGGCTTAATTCCCAGCCGATCGCGAGCCAAAATGAGGCGTTGGGACGACTCCGTCCAAAGCGCCACCGCGAACATCCCTCGAAACCGTGAAAAGCAGTCTGTATCCCACTCCAGAAACGCTTCGAGGACAGTTTCCGTATCGCATCGCGATTGGAATCGATGTCCTCGTCTTTCCAGTTCCGCGCGCAGCTCCGGGTGGTTGTAGATCTCGCCATTAAAAGCTATCACGCAGTCGCCATTGTGGGAACGAATGGGCTGGTCACCGGACTGGAGATCGATAATCTTCAGCCTGGCGGCTCCCATCGAAACCAGATTGGATTCGAATATGCCCTGCTGATCGGGACCACGGTGAATGAGTGTTCGAACGGCAGCCTCAATAGCCCCGGGGCGTGGCGCAAACCTGATATGAGTGAATCCGGCTATTCCGCACACGTTAATCGCATTATGGCTCAGGATTGCTCAGGGGGCCTGAATTCGGACGCAAATTTCCTCGGCGTAACGGCGGCGGTTACGGAACAAAAAATAGGATGTCATATGAATCTAGTAGACGCCCCAGACTCCTCACGGCTTCCGTCAGTGATCGAAGTAAACTGGGGTGGTGTCCAATGAAACCTCGCGGGGCCATTAACTTGCGTTCTGATGCAAGCTTAGTTGCTTACTAAAACTCGATAAAGGAAAGCATGAAGTTTAAACCCTTCGTCCCTTGAGAGCCAGTCGGGAACGACTAATTCTCCAGGTTTCGAGTGGGCGAGCATCAATATGCCCGAACTCTTGATCCTAATCATCCTCCTGTTCGCCCTGTGTCCTCTTGTCTATTACGCGATCGCAATCTTTAGCTCGTGGCGATTCTCATCACAGTGCGAGCCCAAACACGCGCGAGCTCCCCTTTTCACTCCGCCGGTCAGCCAGCTCAAGCCCGTTAAAGGCGCTGATCCCGACACGTACGAGAATTTCGCCAGCTTCTGCCGGCAAGATTACCCGGATTATGAGTTGCTGTTCTGCGTCGATGGCCCGGATGCGCCGGCAATGGATGCGATTGCCCGACTGCAGCGCGAATTCCCGGAACGCTCTATTCGAGTATTATTCGGATCGAACAGTTCCGCCGCAAACGACAAGGCAGCGAAACTAGCACGTTTGGTCAATGAAGCCTCCCACGAAGTTATCGTGATCAGCGACAGCGATGTGCGGGTCCGGCCAGACTATCTCAGGACTGTCGTTTGCCGCTTGTCTGATGCTGAGGTGGGGGCCGTGACCTTACCTTACGTCTCCATTAACGACCGGACTTTTGCTGATCGCCTGCAAACCATAGGCATGTTCTCAGATTTCTTTGCGGGCATCTTCGTTGCCCGTCAGCTCGACGGAATCAAATTCGCGCTCGGACCAACTATCGCCACCACCAAAACGCGATTGAGCCGTTTTGGCGGCTACTCCGCGATCGAAGATCGGCCGGGTGACGATCTGCTCGTGGGCCGCTTAATCGCCGAGCAAGGGTATCGTGTGGAGATGCTGAATTACCCTCTCGAGACAGTCGCTGATTTCGATTCGCTTCGCGAGCTTCTCGAAAAGCGCCTCCGCTGGAAAGTAGTTATGCGCTGCATGCGGCCCTGGGGCCATTTGGGTCTGATCTTTACGCAAGGGCTTCCCTGGTCGTTGCTGGCGGCTGTCATCGCCCCCTCGCTCCCAATTGCCCTCTTTTATCTCTCGCTTTACGTTCTGCTTAGAGTAGCTCTGACATGGATTATCGGGATACAGTGCTTCAAACAAGATTCTCTGGCAAGCAAACTGGTGCTCATCCCCCTCTGGGACGCTATTGCGTTCGGAATCTGGCTTATCAGCTTTACCAGGCGAACACTGAAGTGGCGCGGCAGTAACTACTACATACGCGATGGGCAGCTTATACCCATCTCCGAAACCGGGCAGGACTGATCGCTTTGATCAGCGCATTGCGTCAACTCACAAGTAGGATCCCCACGGGCTCAAGATCTAGCCGTCCGCGGCGCTTTGCCTATGCTCCCGAGCAACGCCCGGGACCTTTATCCTTAATCTTTTTCGCCAGAGCGGCCATCAACCTTGATTCAATGTCCGCGGGTACTGCCATTGCCTCCATACCCTTGTAAACCTTTAAAGTCTTCTGGGTCGTATCGCAAACTACCCAACAATTCGGGCACTCGTTGACGTGCTTCTGTAACTCGGCCCGCGTCTGCGGGTCCAACGTCTCGTCCAGGTACTCGTTCAGCTCGTGCAGGAACTGCTTACAAGTAAGCAAACGCGTCGTCCCCCTTTCTCTTGAATTGCC
The DNA here is from genome assembly GCA_019244055.1 of Acidobacteriaceae bacterium. Lineage (GTDB taxonomy): Bacteria > Acidobacteriota > Terriglobia > Bryobacterales > Bryobacteraceae > Bog-105. The sequence continues at coordinate 22,039 of JAFATG010000340.1, forward strand.
GGGTAAGCTTGTCTCGAAGCTGTAGCCGTGCTCGCAGTAGGCGGCTCTTCACCGCTGATATTGATAGTCCCAGAGCCTCTGCTGTCTCCTCGATTGACAGTTCTTCGATGTCTCTTAACACGAAAACGGTGCGGTATGCGGGCTTTAAACTTTGGATCGCCTCGTCTAAGATCCGCGCCAGTTCCTCTCGCGAGTAGGTTTCCTCTGGATTTTGGTCCCAAACGGCTATTTCCCGCGCCACTTCGTCTTCGCCCGTATCAATTGGCTCATCTAGGGGCACAGTTCGGTCGGATCGCCGCTTCCTGAGCTTCATCAAAGCTTCATTTACTGCAATCCGGACCAGCCAGGTGTAGAACTTGGAGTTCCCCTGAAAATCGTCCAGGTGTGTGTAGGCCTTGAGAAACGTCTCCTGCAGCACGTCTTCTGCGTCGTCGTCATTCTGGGTAATCTGCTTGGCCATGCGGAACACCCGCCGATCGTAGCGCTGGACGAGTTCTGAAAATGCCGCCGCATCTCCGGCCTTGGCGCGAGCCACCAGAGCGGCTTCATCAAATCCCGATGCAATGGTGGAAGTACTCACGGGAAACAACTTCAGTCTAACAGTCGCGGACTATTCCCTCGGCGCTGCAAACCTATCAATCCGCTTACCTTCTTTCGTCTGCTACGCTCGAATTACCGCCGAAAAATGAGCAGTTTGAACGTCACCCTACCGGATGGCAGCCAGCAACAGGTACCCGAAGGAGCACGTCCCCTTGACGTGGCCAAGTCCATCAGTCCACGCTTGGCTTCTGATGCCATTGTTGCTCGTGTAAATGGCAGTCTATATGATTTGACTCGCCCCCTCGAAGCCAACTCGCAACTCGAGATTCTGACCCCAAAGAACCCGGAATCGCTCGAGGTCTATCGTCATTCCACCGCTCATCTCTTGGCTGCCGCCGTGCTTGAGCTCTTCCCGGAAACCAAGCTCGGCATTGGTCCTCCTACCGACACGGGCTTTTATTATGATTTCCAGCGCGATGCTAAGTTCACTCCGGAAGATCTCGAAAAAATCGAAGCTCGCATGCGCGAGTTGCAATCAAAAAATCTTCCCTTTGAGAGAAAATTAACCCCCAAACAGCAAGGCCTCGAAAAATATCGGGACGACTGGATGAAGCGTGAGCTGATCGAGGAGCGTGCTGGCGATATCTTCTCGGAGTACACCCTGGGACCGAACTTTATCGATTTCTGCCGCGGCCCGCACGTGCCATCGACCGAAAAATTGAAGGCGTTTAAGTTGCTCTCCATTGCCGGTGCGTACTGGAAGGGTGATGAAAAGAATCCGCAGCTTCAGCGCATTTACGGTACGGCCTTTTTCACGCAAAAGGAGCTCGATGAGTATCTTCACCGGATGGAAGAGGCGCGGAAGCGCGATCATCGCAGGCTCGGCAAAGAGCTCGACCTTTTCAGCATTCAAGAGCTCGCCGGTCCTGGCCTCATCTTCTTCCATCCGAAAGGCGGAGCTGTTCGGAAAGTAATCGAAGACTGGATGCGCAACGAGTATGTCCGGCGCGGCTACTCGCTGGTATACACCCCCCACGTTGCCCGCAGCGATCTCTGGAAGACCTCCGGCCATTACAATTTCTACGGCGAAAACATGTTTCCCCGCATGGAACTGGAGGATGCCGAATATCAGCTCAAGCCGATGAACTGTCCATTTCATATCCTCATCTATCGAGATCGCCTCCGCAGCTATCGCGATCTGCCAGTGCGTCTGGGAGAGTTGGGCACGGTTTATCGTTACGAGCGCTCGGGCGTTGTACACGGGCTGCTGCGCGTCCGGGGTTTCACTCAGGATGACGCGCATATTTTCTGCACTCCGGATCAGATTGAGAATGAGGTGGTCGATTGCTTGCAGTTCGCGATCGACACTTTGAACACGTACGGCTTCACGAGCTATGAAGCCGAGCTCTCCACGTGGGACGGAGGCGCCAGCGGAAAATACGACGGATCGCCCGAACAATGGGAACTCGGCGAGAAAGCGCTACAACGCGCTACCGATCGACTCGGCATGAAGGTTAAGATTTCCCCGGATGAAGCGGCATTCTACGGCCCCAAAATCGATGTGAAGCTGGTCGACGCCATTGGCCGTTTGTGGCAGCTCTCAACTGTCCAATTCGATTTCACGCTGCCCCGCCGCTTCGGTCTCGAGTACATCGCCGAAGATGGCAAATCTCATCAACCCCTAATGGTCCATAGGGCGTTGTACGGGTCGATTGAGCGGTTCTTCGGCATTCTCGTCGAGCACTACGCCGGCGCCTTTCCCGTCTGGCTCGCCCCCGTTCAGGCTGTCGTTCTGCCCATTACCGATCGCCAGAATTCTTATTCGCAAGAGGTGTATCAAACTTTGAAGGACGCCGGTTTCCGGGTCGAGCTGGACAAACGGAACGAAAAAGTGAACCTGAAAATTCGCGAAGCCCAATTGCAAAAGGTCCCCTATATGCTCGTCGTGGGCGATCGAGAAGCGCAATCCCGCAAAGTTTCGGTGCGTAACCGGAAGCACGGGGACCAAGGTGCTGTTGAACTTACGGAATTTCTGAATACGTTGTCGCAGGTCGTTGCGTCAAAGAGTCTTCAAGAATAGATTGATTATCGCCACCCTAATATTGGCGGGTTGTTGGGTCTATTGCAGTTTGGCAATCACTGCAGCGCTTCGCCATCTGCGCACGGCTCGGCTTCGCCCACTGCTCGCAGATACGCCGATCAGCATCCTAAAGCCGCTTTCGGGATTAGATGAAGGTCTGATCGAGAATCTGCGCTCGTTTTTCGAGCAGGACTACGAACGCTTCCAACTCCTCTTTGCTGTCCGCCACAACTGGGATCCGGCCGCGAGCGTGGTGCGGATGCTCATGGCGGAATATCCGGCCATCAACGCCCGACTTCTCGTCACGGGCGAGCCGCCCTACCCGAATGCCAAGGTTTTTAGCCTTAAATGCATGCTCGATCAAGCCCGCTATGGCCTGATCGTGATGAGCGACAGCGACATTCGCGTAAACCGGAATTTCTGCCACGAAGTCGCCGCCGAATTTGAGGACCCCGCAATCGATCTGGTCACTTGCCCTTACGAGGCGGTTGCCGGAAAGAGCCTGTGGTCACGCCTCGAAGCCGCCGGGATGAATACTGATTTTCACGCTGGCCTGTTTACCGCGGTGATGCTGGAAGGCGCCAAGTTTGCTGTAGGACCCACCATCGTGGCTCGCGGCAGCCTGCTCGACGCCCTCGGTGGCATCGAGCGCGTCAAAGACTATCTCGCCGAGGATTTCATGCTGGGGAAAATCGCCTCCGAGGAAGGCTTCGGCGTGCGGCTCTCCGCTCACGTTGTGCAGCATCGCATCGGCAGCGAGCCGCTCGGCCACAATTTTACTCATCGCCTCCGGTGGGCGCGCAGCACGCGCCGCTCTCGTCCGGCTGGCTACGTCGGGGAATTCTTTACGCAACCCGGTCCGATCGCGCTTGCGGTGCTATTACTGTGGCCGCAGTGGTGGCCGCTCGTGGCCGTTACATTCGTTCTTCGCATCTTGAGTGCCTGGATTGTTTCCAAAGGTATCTTGGATGCGAGAGTACCCTGGCACCTGCTCCCCGCGCAGGATCTGTTAGGATTCGGTTTCTGGATTGCCGGCTTCTTCGGCAACTCCATCCATTGGCGCGGCCGCCGCTACATTTTGAATCGCGACGGCACCGTTGAACCCGCTGCTTGAGGTGTCCGTTAAGCGCGGATCCGGAGCGGTTTCTTCAATAGTAAAGATGATTGTATGAAGATCGTTCGCATTGAAGCTGCGGGTTTGCGCGGCGCTACGCCCGAAGGCGGTTGGGCGAACGAAATCAAGCCCAGCGATTGTGTTCACACCCTGCTGGCGATCTATACGGACGAAGGAGTCACCGGTTGGGGCTCAGTCTTCACAAATGACGCTCTGGTAAAGGCAGCCTTGGGTGTTCTGGCGCCTTTATATCAGGGCGAAAATGCGCTCGAGCCGGAGCGAGTCAGTGAGAAACTTCACGCAAATACATTCTGGCTGGGGCGGGGCGGCAGCATTACCCATACGATCAGCGGTATTGATATCGCACTGTGGGACATCCTCGGCAAAGCGACGGGACAACCGGTCGGGAGGCTGCTTGGAGGACGATACCGGAATCGCGTTCGTCCGTATGCCTCTCTATTGATGTGCCAACCCAAGCCGCTCGCTGAGCATCTGCATGCCGTGCGCGAACAGGGATTCAAAGCCTTCAAAATCGGTTGGGGTCCATTTGGGCAGGAGAGTTACAGACGAGATGAGGAGATTATTCGCGCTGCGCGCGATGCCGTCGGGACCGAAGCGATGTTGATGGTGGATGCCGGCGCCAGCAACGCGTCCTGGCCGCAAGGCTTTAAATGGGCCGTCAGAACGGCGGAAATGCTGCGGGATTACGACGTCTATTGGTTTGAAGAGCCGCTTCTTCCGGATAACTTATCCGATTACGTACTGCTCAGGCAGAAATCACCGGTTCCCATCGCGGGCGGCGAGGTTTTAACACGGCGGCAGTCCTTCGCTTCGTGGCTGCAAGCCGGCGCCTTCGACATCGTTCAGCCCGACGTGACGAAAGTAGGCGGGATCTCCGAGGAGCGCAGGATCTGCTGGATGGCCGAGGAAAACGGCGTGCGTTTTATCCCACATGGATGGAACACTGCGTTGGGCCTCGCAGCCGATTTGCAATTGGCGTCCGCAGGGAAGCAAACCGATTTGGTTGAATACCTGACTGGATCCCCCTTTATCGATGAAATAGTGCAGACCGCTTGGAAATTAGATGCCGAAGGCCATCTGACAATCCCTGACGGCCCGGGGCTGGGCATCACTCCCGATCTGGACGCCATCGAAAAATATACCGGAAAGAGGTTCTCAGCGCGATAAGATTGCACAAGTTCTGCTCCGTGTGTCAGGAGAAACGATGAGCCGCCCCTTCCCGGTTACCGCGACAATGTTGAAGTTTTCCCTGGCTGCTTCTTTGTTGTTCCCAATCGCAACGCTATCGGCTGCGGATCAGAGCACGCCGGATCGCCTGATTCCACGGCGCGCGAGCCAGATCAAGGACGGCTTCGGCATCAACTCGGATCTCCCTCGAGAGCCGTTTATTCCCTGGAACCGTTGGTGGTGGACCCGAATGTTCGATGCCGGCGTAAACTTCATCCGCATCGGTCAATACGAAAACAGCTCCGATTACACCAGTTGGGAATGGGTCGAACGCAACCGTGGCGAGTATTCCGTCGTCCCCGAACTGGATGACTACGTGAACTCGCTGGTTGAAAACGGTGTTCACATTGAAGTGCAATTGCTCTACGGCAATCCGCTATACACGTCTCCGGCAGGCCGCACGCCGGAATCTGTCACTCCGGAGAATGGCAGCTTCCACAATCCTGACCGGAGCTTGTACTCAATCTTCTGGCCGCCGAAAACCGACGCGCAGATACAGGCGTTCCTGAAGTACGTTGCGTGGATGGTGAATCACTTCCGCGGCCGCGTCGAATATTACGAGATCTGGAACGAGCCGAATATCGAGTATTGGAATCCAACGGCGAATCCAGAGGAATACGGCAGATTATTCAAAGCAGCGGCAGCGGCCATTCACTCTACGGATCCAAAGGCAAAGGCCGTTTTCGGCGGGCTCGCCAGCGCGGAGACCGAATTCGCCAAACGGGCGCTCGATGCTTGCAATTGTGCGCCCGCTATCGACGTATTCGCTTATCATAATTACCCGGCATACGGCCACAATCTGAACCCGGAGGCCGTTCATTCGCACGGTGACACGAATCCGTCATCGAAACCATTGCGAGATATGGTTCGCGCCTATCCGGGTATTCGGAAGGACTTGGTTTTCTGGGATGACGAGTTTAACGATGGGATTCCTACCTGGGAGAATTGTGATGAATCTGTTCAGGCGAAATATATTCCGCGCGGCTTGATCACGGACCGCGCGTCTGGAGTTCGCACCTTCGTCTGGCTCCTGGTGGGCGCCACCGACGGTAACGAATTGGACGACTTTGGAATGCTGCATGGACTGAAATTCAAGCCGGACGACTTCACGGCGCGACCAGTCTTCCTGGCCTTGCAGAACACGAACGCTCTATTTTCAGACACGCAACCAGACGCCTCGGTAAAGGTAAGCATGGACGGAGCATCTGGGGGCCCAGACCCGCCGGTCACTTACGCCTTCCGCTCGTCGACTGGCAAAGTTATCGTGGCCTATTGGCTACGCATCCTCAGCCGTCCCGGGAATCAGTCAGCGGTTCAACGCGTGAAGCTACGAATCGCGGATTCCGGCATTAAGGACCCCGTTTTGATCGACGTAACGTCTGGCAAGCTGACCAGCAAGCGATGGACAAACGGTCAGGAAGGGACTTTGGAGCAAATGCCTCTAAGCGATACCGTGATGGCCGTTGCCGACCGAAGCTTCTTCGACTGGCCTGAGTTGCCGGAGGCGCCCAGCGATCTCAATCTTCGCGAAGGAGCCGGCACAATCCAGCTTAGCTGGCGCTTGCACGGCGGCAATCCTGAATTCGTATCGATCGAGCGCAGGGTTGGTTCGAATGCCTGGCAGAGTCTGTCGAAGCTTGATGCGCATACCACGGCCTTTTCGGATCCTCACGCGTACAACAACCAGGGGCCGATCTCTTACCGCGTTCGGGCCGGGAACACCGCAGGCATGTCGGCCTATTCGAATATCGCCGCCGTTGGCCGTTAGCGGCTGAGCACACAGATCGAGGCTGTCGAACATGTCAACGAAAGCGAACAGCAGTAGAGAAGCCGGCAGTACTCTAAGACGATCACTAACAGTCTGGGACCTGGTTTTCTATGGATTGATAGTGATCCAACCCACCGCGCCTATGCCAATATACGGCGTCGTGTCGCAGGTTGCGCGAGGGCACGTCGTCACCACGATCCTGATCGCGATGATTGCAATGTTGTTAACGGCCGTCAGTTATGGCCGAATGGCGCGCGTATATCCGAGCGCCGGTTCCGCATACGCGTATGTGCGCGGTGAGTTCGGAAACATAGCAGGATATCTCACAGGCTGGGGAATCGTGCTCGATTACCTATTAAACCCGCTAATCTGTACGATCTGGTGCAGCAAAGCAGCAGCGAACGTTGTGCCGCTTCCTTACGCACTCTGGGCGCTGTTTTTCGCAGCTCTATTTACCTGGCTGAATCTCCGCGGCGTGGAGACATCTGCTGCAATCAACCGGTGGCTCGCGATAGGCATGTCGATTGTGGTCGCATTCATGCTGATCTGCTTTATCCGCTATTTGGCCGGCCATGGGCCCTTTAGCGCGTCTTATTTCACCCGCCCGTTCTACGATCCTGCCACGTTTTCGGCTTCCGCTGTTTTCACAGGAACGTCAATCGCGGCCCTCACGTACATCGGATTCGACGGCATCTCCACGCTGTCGGAAGAAGTTGCAAATCCGCAGAGGAATATTCTGCGAGCAACCGTGCTAGTTTGCCTTGCGACTGGGATTTTCTCTGGTATCGAAGTGTATGTTGGCCAGCTCGTTTGGCCCGATTTCCGGCACTACCCAGACGTTGACACTGCTTACAGTTTCATCGCCGGTCGCGCGGGAGGCCCAGTCTTGTTTCAGATCGTGAACGCGACGCTGCTGATCGCGACAATTGGGTCCGGGATGGGGTCACAGCTAGGCGTGGCGCGGCTGTTGTATGGAATGGGACGGGACAACGCCCTACCTTCCCGGTTCTTCGGCCATATTGATAAGAAAAGGAATATCCCGAGCTACAACGTTCTGTTCAGCGGAGCGGTCGCCCTCATCGGAGCGCTCTCAATCAGTTATCAACTCGGCGCCGAATTGTTGAATTTCGGGGCATTTCTAGCCTTTACTGGCGTGAACCTCGCAGCGTTCATGCACTATTTTGTCCGCGGAGGAAACCGTAGCTGGACCTACTTCGTTCTTCCGCTCGCCGGATGCGTTGTTTGTCTGTATATATGGTCCAGCTTGCGCTGGGAGGCACGTCTTATTGGATCTATTTGGCTGTGCATCGGCGCAATCTGTGCTTTTGTGAGGCGCCGGGCTATTCGAGAAGCTCTGCCCGCCTGACCAGCAGGGTAGTATCGAGCGTGATCATAAACTGCGATGCGGTGCTGTTTGATATGGACGGCACGCTCATCGATTCCACGCTTGCTTGTGAGCGGCTCCTGCGCGATTGGGCGACACGCCACAACCTCTCCGCCGATTATGTCGTGACGTACAGTCACGGTCGCCGGAACCTCGATGTCGTCCGTGATCTGACACCCCACCTGGCGATTGAACAAGAAGCCAGGCGTCTCGACCAGGAAGAACTGGATTACCGCGACGGCGTCATTGCTGTGCAGGGCGCCCTTCAACTGCTATCTGCGCTTCCTGAGGATCGCTGGGCTGTTGTCACATCGGCCAGTCGCAACGTTGCACAGATGCGGTTCGCCTGTGCCGGGCTGCCGCAGCCACGCGTTCTTATCTGTTCCAAGGATGTTAGTCGCGGTAAACCCGATCCCGAAGGCTATCTTCTCGCGGCGAAACGGTTGCGGGTGCGGCCGGAGCACTGCATCGTAATTGAAGACACTCCCGCCGGTCTTGAAGCCGGACGTAACTCCGGCATGCCGGTCTTAGGAATAACGACTACGTTTGGGCCGGATGCTTTGAACTGTGACACGATCGCGGACTTCACCGCGATCAAGGTGAACGTTCAGGAGGATTTATCTCTGAGGCTCGAAGTAGGCGCGAACTGCCGTAAGGCCTAAGTCTCTTTGCTCGCGTTTTCCCGCTTCGCTTTCGCTTCCTTGTCCAGTTCCTTCGGTATCCTTCACGTTCCGCGGCCCCTAGCCCGTTACTGCGGAGGAAGCACGTCCGAAAGTGGCAGCTCTACACCGAGCGAGCGCGCTCTTAAGACTCCGTCTCGAACCTCCAGCGGCGGCTCGATTTCATCGAACACCCACGCCCGACGGTCATACGGATCTATGATCCAGACACACGGCACGCCCATTCCTTGGTAATCGGCGATTGAAGCGTGAACCCGATTCCACCGGTCGTCCGGCGAGAGCACCTCTACGCACAGCAACGGTGCCTCGGCTGTCACCTCTTCCAGTTTCAAGACCACACAGACATCAGGGATCCGTACGCGTGATTGAGATACACGAACCCGCTGCTCCGGCAAAACGAGCTTTCCGTTGGACTCGACGAGATCGCCCAGCCGTCGATACACCTTGCCTTGCGTGTACGAATGTTTTCCTTTCCCCACGTTGCGCTCCAGAATTGTGCCATCAATGTACTCGCAGTCGGGCGAGTACTCGGTATGCAAATATTCCTCGAGCGAAACGAGAGCGGGTATCGTTGCCATGCTTCTCTTTCAATTCTCCTGTATTCCCTCACTCCGGAGGAAGCACGTCCGAAAGCGGCAGCTCTACAGACAGCGAGCGCGCCCTTAGGACTCCGTCTCGAACCTCCGACGGCGGTTCGACTTCATCGAACACCCAAGCGCGGCGTTCATACGGATCAACTACCCAGACACACGGCACGCCCATGGCTTGGTAATCCGCAATCGAAGCGTGGACCCGGTTCCACCGGTCATCCGGCGACAGCACCTCTACGCACAGTAGCGGTGCCTTGGTAGTTACCTCTTCCAGTTTCGACACTACACAAACGTCAGGAATCCTCACGCGTGATTCCGAGACTCGCGTCCGTTGTTCCACCAGCACAACCTTTCCTGGGGCTGACAGTATCTGGCGAAGCCGCACCAGCAACTCCGATTGCGTGTACGAATGTTTTCCTTTCCCCACGTTGCGCTCCACAATCGTGCCATCAATGTACTCGCAATCGGGCGAGTACTCGGTATGCAAATATTCCTCGAGCGAAACAATAGCGGGTACGGTTGCCATACTTCTCTTTCAATTCTCCTGTATTTGCTCGGCCGGCGGATATGTAATCCGCAGTCCGTCAACTCTTGCCCAGGGTGTCAGCGCATGCGCTTTCGCCTTCCGCTCACTCAGCACATCGATTACCTCGATGCCGCGAACCGCCAGCGCATCCCCAATCAAAGATCGATGGCATCGCCACGGCACTGCTTCGGCGCACATGATCGCGGTCGCATATTCCATCGCAAGTGCTATCAAGTTATTCAGACCCGTCTGGAATTGTTCCGTTTGCATGTAGTCGGCGTAGCCGCGAAACGAATCATTCCTCCAACCGGAGTTCGGTGAATCCTTTCGCGGATGCCGGAGTCCTCCCAACTCGGCTAAGTGCGCGTATCCGATACCCTGATCCTCCAGTGTGCTCGCCAACTTCTCCCTTTCAAACTGGGGATTGCGCCGGGACCGCGGAACCGTTCGGATATCAGCCAGCATCTGAATTCCAAACGCCTTCAAAATCCGCAAGAATTCATCGGCCGTTCGCGTTGAATGCCCAATTGTGAAAACTGTCAAAAGTTCTTTCCCGATACGGTTCGGTGTGTCGATTTCTCCGTCTCTCGTTCGATCTATAGTAGACCGGGAATTTACAACGATTCGCGAGTTGTTGAAGCAGCATACAAGGAGAGGAGAGCATCATGAAATTCCTGAGTATTTACAAATCCGTCGAGAAAGACCGTCCCCCTACACCGGACGAAATGGCCAAAATGGGCAAGCTGATCGAGGAAGCGATGAAAGCCGGATATCTCCTTTCCGCCGAGGGCTGCATGCCCAGTTCCACCGGCTCGCGGGTGAGGCTTTCGAAGGGCAAGTTGACGGTGACCGACGGGCCTTTTGCCGAATCGAAGGAAGTGATCGGCGGGCTCGCCATCCTTCAGACGAATTCAAAGCAAGAGGCTATCGAGCGGGCGAAGGAATTCCTTCAGGTGGCTGGCGACGGTGAGTGCGAGGTCGGGCAGCTCTACGAAGCCGGTTAGAATCCGCAGTTTAGATTGGAGTTTCGCACGACGGGCGCGGGCCAGTCTAGCCGAGTCTAGCGCCCGGCCTCCACTTGCTCAGGCTGGTTCGGTATTTCCTCGTGCGCGTCCTGTTGCACGGGTTTGCTCTCCGGCTCTGGATTCAGAAGCCGCAACTGCAGCCCTGCCTGCGACAAACTCTTCACCAGGTAATCCGCGCAGCCCGCACCCAAACGGCCTCGAATCTCTTCCGTGTCCTCCTTCGCCCCCCACAGGCAGATAATCGGTTTCACCTCGGGTAACCTTTGGCGCGCTCGGCGGCAGATGGACCGTGCATGGCCCACTGCAAACGGCGGAAGTGCGGAGATAAATAGAATCGACGGTTTCTCCCTTACGATCGCGGTTAGCATCTCTCGCAGGAACCCTACCGCCACCGTTTTCGATTCGTAGCCGCCGATTCGCAAGGTCTGCGCGAGCATGAGGCCCGCTAATTCATCCGCCTCATCTCGGGCCGGCACGATCATAATCGGGCCACGCAGGCTTCCACTCTCGGTTGCGTTATTCTTAGCCGTCCCGAATTCATCGCCGTAATCCTCGATTAGATCCCGTGTTGTTTGATAGATAAACTTCTGCTGCTTCTCATCTAACTCGCCCTCGTGCTGGTCGTGCTCAATCAGCGAAAGCGCCGGAATCAATACCTCGTCGTAGAGTTGAACGACCGTTCTGCCTTTGATGTAGGTGTCCAGAACGTCTCTGGCCTCATCTTCGTCCAGCGACAACAGCCGTTGATAGTAGGACGCTTCCGGAGCGAGCGCCGGCTCGTCCCCAAATAGGATGTAAAGGAATTCGAGTTGCGGAACGTGCCTTCCCAAAACCACCAGGCAAACGGTGAGCGGTGTGGCGACAATCAGCCCGATCGGCCCCCACAGCATAGTCCAAAAAGCCGCTGAAAGGAGCACTGCGAGCGACGAAATCCCTGCTCGCGCCGCGTAGAGCCATGGCTCCAATGCTCCCGAAATCAGCGCTTCCACCACCGCCCACAAAGCCAGCGTGAGCAGCGGGACTTTCCAGCCATCGAATAGAGCCAGCGCCAGTACGAAGGGCGAGGCACCTGCGATCAATGTACCCACATACGGTATGAACCGCAGCACGGCTGCCAATGCGCCCCAAAAGATGAAATAGGGGACCCCTATAAAGAACAGTCCGACGCCCAACAGGAAGCCATAGGTGCAGTTCACGCAGAGTTGCGTAAGTAAATAGCGGCTCACTCGCCTGGCGGCATCATCCATTGCGGTGGTCACCACGTTGATTCGCCCACGGCCAAACAGGCGAAAAATTCTGTCTCGAAGGTCGCCTCGTTTCAGCAGCATGAACAAGCTCAGCACCACCACTGCCGCCAACGTACCTGCAATGTACACAAGTGAGGAACTGATGCTTCCTAGTGACCCGCCGATCCCCTCGCCGCGTTTCACCACCTCCACTGGCACGGGTTTCTCTTCGCGTCCCCTCGTAATCGGAGGTTTACCGCTCCTTCTTAAATCGCGGCGTTTTTCGAACTCTGTGCTGCCTGGCGTAAGCTCGGTAGCAATTGCATTCACGCCCGCTATCGCCCTCGAAAGACGGGAAGATCCATCGGCCGTATTCTCGAGCCGCCGCACCTTCGCTTCGATATTCGCTTGGTACTCGGGAAGCTCAGCCAGAATATTTGAAAATTGCTGTGCGCCTATCCACAGCAGGGCACCGGCGATGGAGTAGGTGATCGCGAGAACCGTCACGACTGATACCATGCGACCCAATCGCAACTTCTCTAGCCAGGAAACAGGCGGTGCCAGCAAAAAGCTGACCAGCACCGCCAGCGCGAATGGGATTAGAACTTCTCTGCCAAAATAAAGTGCTGCCAATACCGCCATTGCGGTCAATACGAGCAGTGGCGGTGTTGGTTCAGAGCGTCCCTTCAAAATGTCGTATCCCCCTAAATAATAGAAACCCCAGCTGGTTAATTGTGACTCAGCAATGACGCCGTACCCGCCGGACTAGACTTAAAACTGCCAAACCCAGCCAATCATGATGGAAGAAGAGATCGAAATACAAACTCCTGACGGAACACCTCGGGGCTTTCTGTTTCGCCTTGACGAACAGCCGCGTCCCGGCATCCTCCATTTGACTGACATCGGCGGTACTCGCGACGTCAACCGCGAACTTTCGCGCCGTCTGGCGGCCGAAGGCTATACGGTTCTGATGCCAAATATTTTCTATCGGACGGGATCGCCGCCGTTTTTTGCATCGCATCCAAACATGGCGGACGAGGCAGCCAAGAAACGTATCGCTGAACTGTCCGGTCCGCTAACCCCAGAAGCTATGGAACGCGACGGTTCTGCCTATATAGACTTCCTGGCCGGGCAGAAATCCGTTAACTCTGGTCGGATGGGAGTGGTCGGTTATTGCTTTTCAGGCGGGATGGCCTTGCGAATCGCCGCTTTTCGCGCCGACAAAATCATGGCAGCCGCCTGCTTCCACGGCGGACGCCTGTTTATAGACGAGCCAGCCAGCCCTCATCTCTTACTTCCTCGCATCAAAGCGCGCCTGTATTTCGGCCACGCCGTCCAGGACCGCAGCATGCCCGCCGAAGCGATTCAAAAACTTGGCCAGGCGCTCCAGGCATGGGGTGGCCAGTATGAGAGTGAAGTGTATGACGGCGCGTTTCACAGTTGGACCATGCCGGACAGTCCGGTCTATAATTGCGCCCAGGCCGAACGCGCGTTCGACAAATTGACCCAGCTATTTAACGCCACACTCAAATGATTAAGGCTCTATCCAAAATTCCCGGAAAAAATTTGTCCGCCCCCTAGGTTCTGGAACGTTTACCAGTCGAAGCACAAGAGCTTCAAACATAAGTTCGAGACATAATCGAAAAGCAAAAGGAGAAACGTCATGGGCGAATTTACTTTCTTGTACCGGGGCGGCGATCGGTCCGGATCCCCGGAAGAGATGCAGCAAGTCATGCAGAAGTGGGTGGCCTGGATGAAGGAACTCGGCGATAAAGGGCACCTGAAAGATCCTGGCCACCCATTGGAGCACACCGGTAAAGTCGTAAAAGGCAAAGGGAAAAACGTAACCGACGGCCCCTACGTTGAGACCAAGGACATCATCGGCGGGTACACCCTGATAAACGCCAAGGACCTCGACGAAGCCGCGCAACTCTCGCTAGGCTGCCCGATTCTGGACCGCGGAGGCCTTGTCGAAGTGCGGCCCATTATGAAACTAGATATGTAGTGGAACCCGGCGATCATCTCTTTCGGCGCGAGTCAGGGCGCATGGTCGCTGCCCTGACTCATATTCTAGGAATCCACAACCTGCCCTTGGCCGAGGACGTCGTGCAGGACGCCTTCTGTCGGGCCTTAGAGGTCTGGCGATTCCGCGGTGTGCCCGAAAACCCTTCGGCGTGGCTTATGGCCACCGCTAAAAACCGTGCCCTCGACCTAATCCGCCGGGAACGCACTGCTCGCACGTTTGCGCCGGAACTGGGCCGCCTTCTCAATAGCGAATGGACGGTTGCGAGCGTCGTCCAAGACGCGTTTTTGCCAAATGCTATTAAGGACGATCAGCTTCGGATGATGTTCTCCTGCTGTCATCCTCGCCTCACCGAGGAAGCACAGGTCGCCCTTGTGCTTCATATCTTGTGCGGCTTCAGCGTCGGCGAGATCGCCAACGCGTTTGTAAGCAGCCACGCGGCCACCGAGAAGCGCATCTCGCGGGCAAAGAAGGTGCTCGCCGCATCGAAAACTCTATTCGACATAGCGGATACCGCTTTGCCGGCCCGTCTTTCAGCCGTTCACCGCGCCCTTTATCTGCTCTTCAACGAGGGCTATCACGGCGCATCTCCAGAATCGGCGGTCCGCGCCGATCTATGTCAACAAGCGATGCGCCTGGCCGCCTTGCTTCTTGATCATCCGCTGACCGCTCTCCCCGCCACATACGCGCTCTCCGCGCTCATGTGCTTTCACGCGGCACGCTTGCCCGCGCGCCTTGATCACTCTGGGGACTTGACCACGCTTTCTGACCAGGATCGATCGCGGTGGGATCTCAATCTCGTCGCCGACGGAAAGAGGCTTTTGGACCTCTCGGCTTTTGGTTCCGAAATCACCGAATATCATGTCGAGGCGGCCATCGCGTTGCTTCACGCGGCAGCGACGAGCGCCGACAACACAGATTGGAATCGTGTCGTTTCGCTCTACGATCTTCTAATGAAGATTCGCCCCTCTCCTGTTGTCGCGCTCAACCGTGCGATTGCCGTTGCCCAGAAAGAAGGTCCTGAACGTGGACTTGAAGAGATCGGCGCAATCGCTGGACGCGATCGCCTGACTGACTATCCGTTCTACTCCGCTGCGGTCGGTGAGTTGCACCTTCGTAGAGGACATGTCGAAATCGCCCGCGAGCACTTTCAAGCCGCCGTCGCTCTCGCCCGCAATCCCACGGAGCGCCGATTCCTCGAGAAGCGCATTTCCGCTTGCGAAAACGGCCGATCTACTCGTACCTCAATGCCGCCATCGGATCGGCCTTCATCGCCCGCCGCGCCGGCACACAACTCGCTACCACCGCTGCCCCCGCCAGCACGATCGAGACGATCGCGAGAATCAGCGGATCCGACGGACGAACGCCAAAAAGGATGCTCGATAGAAAGCGCGTAAGCGCGAACGTTGCGATGAGGCCGATAACCAGGCCGAGGCCAACTGCGCCCAGCCCTTGACCCACTACCAGCCTCAGCACATCGGCGGACCCAGCGCCCAGTGCCACGCGCACTCCGAACTCATGCGTTCGCTGAGCGGCGGAAAACGAGATCACGCCGTAAATGCCTACCGCCGCCATTAACAATGCCATCGCGGCAAAAATGACTAGAAGAATCGCGATAATTCGCTGCGGTGCCAGTGACTCTGACGCGAGTTCGTGCATACTCATGACAAACGAAACCGCCTGATCCTTATCTACGGCCCAGACTGCACCTTCCGCCGCGCGAGCCAGTCGCGCGGGATCCGATCCCGTTCGAATGGCGAAGCACATGAGGGGCGCCGGAGCTTGAGAAAACGGCAGATAAATCTCTTCCTTGATCTCCGATGTCAACCCAAGCTGATGAACATCGCCTACCACCCCCACAATCTCGACAGGAGCCTTTAGCCCATCGACGTTGACCCGTTTGCCCACCGGATCTTGATTAGGCAAGAGCTGCCGGGCAAGGGTCTTGCTGATAACGGCGACTGGTGTAGAGTTGCGCGTATCGTCATCGATAAACGACCGGCCGCTGATCAAAGGAATACCCAAGGCGCGAAAGTAATCTCGCGATACGGAACTCCACACGGGGAGCCGCTGCGAAGAGGCGAGTTGTCCCACTAGCGTGACACCTCGTGTTCCCCACCAGCCGCTAAGAGGAACGAAGGTCACTGTCCCGGCCGATTCCACGCCCGGCAGGGACTCGATGCGACTTAGAACCTGTCCGCTCAAAGCAAGCTGTTTGGCCTCTGTGTGGTACTTGTAATCCGGCAACAGTAAGCGCATTGTCAGCACGTTTTGAGGATTGAAGCCCAGATCGCCGCCGAGCAGATAGGCAAAACTCTTGACTGCTAGCCCCGCAGCCGCAAGCAGAACCAAGGATAATGCAACTTCGGCCACCACTAGCGCGTTTCGTAAACGGTGTCCGGCTAAACCACCCGCCATACCGCGTTCAGACCGCTTCAATGACTCGCTGGTTTCGATGCGGACGGCCTGGAGAGCGGGAACCAGCCCGAAGATCACGCCCGTGAGCAAAGAGAGAGCAAGAGTGAACGCCAGCACCCAAGCATCGATCGGAATTTCTTCCACGTGAGGAATGCTGAGATTTGCAATTGTGGGTGGGAACATCGCCACCAGAGCCCGACTACATAAAAGAGCAAGCAGCAGCCCGATGAGTCCGCCGGCCAATCCCAGCACCACGCTCTCAGTTAGAAACTGCCGTACTAGCCGTGAGTTGCTGGCCCCGAGTGCGGTCCGGACCGCAACTTCCTTTTGGCGTCCGACCGCTTCTACTAAGAGAAGATTGGCGATATTCGCGCAGGCAATCAGTAGCACGAAGCCCACCGCGCACAGGAGCACCAAGAGCGCCGGGCGAATATCCCCGGTGATCGTCTGGCGCAGACTGATGATCTTTGTCGTTGCTTCTTCCTTGTTTGTCTTCGGATACTCGTGTGCTAAGCGCTCTGCGAGTAAGTTCATTTCCCGCTGTGCCTGCTGAGTGGTAATGCCGTTCTTCAGGCGAGCTATTATTCGCAGAAAACTATAGCTGCGATCGTTTACTGCTTCCCGCGGGATTATAAGAGGCGTCCACAACTCGGTCGATTGCGGATATTGGACGCCCTTTGGCATCACTCCAATCACCGTGTAGGGCGCGCCGTCCAGCCTGATCGTCTTTCCCACGATGCCCGTATCTGCGCCAAAATGGCTCCGCCATAGACGGTAGCCGAGCACCACGACGTGATTCTTCCCCGGCTGTTCTTCTTCTGGAAGAAAAGTACGGCCGACCAGCGGAGTCACGCCGAGCACGTGAAAGTAATTAGCCGAAAACTGATAGGCGATGATCGGCGTAGGTTCTCCAGAGCCCGTCAATGTATACATCGCGTCGGTGGAAGCGGCCATTTCTTCGAATACATGGCTCTGCGATCGCCAGTCGAGGAAATCAAGCCGTGAGACCTGGTCGGTGTCAAAACCGCGCTGCCGGTTGTTTCCCCATACCATGACCAGGCGGTCGGCGTCTTTGTATGGCAATGGACGGAGCAGCACAGTGCTTACCACGCTGAAAATCGCCGTGTTCGCGCCTGTGCCGAGCGCGAGCATAAGGAGCGCCGTAACAGCCACGCCGGGCTTTCTGACCATGGCTCGCGCTCCGAAGCGCACATCTTGCCAGACGCGTTCCAGTGATGCCCATCCCCACACTTCGCGCACAGTTTCCCTCACTAAAGTTGAATTCCCAAACGCCCGTCGCGCCGCATAGCGGGCCTCCTCCAACTCGAGGCCTGTTTCCCGCTGCTCTTCCGCCTCAAGTTCCAGATGTGAACGCAGCTCGCGCTCTAGGTCTTCCGCGTGTCGCTTTCGCCACCACCAACGCACTTCTAACCTCCATTACTCCTCGCGTAGCGCCGTCATGGGGTCTACTCGCGAGGCCCGTCGCGCAGGCAGATAGCTGGCTGCCAAAGAGACTGCGAGTAAAAGTGCCGCTCCAGCAAAGTACGAGATCGGATCCAGTGTGCGAACACCGAATAGTAATTTCGAGACGGACGCACTAGCTATTCCCGCGGCGCCGAGTCCTACAACAATGCCCCAGACCGTCAGCCGGGCGCCTTCGCCCATCACAAGTTTGATGTTTTCGATTGGCCTTGCACCCATCGCCATTCGAAGCCCCATTTCACGCGTGCGCTGTGTGACCGAGTGCGAAAGAACACCGTAAACGCCAATCAGCGACAATACCAGCGCCAGTAACGCAAAATCGGCTGCCAAGGACAGCGAAGCGCGCCGCGTTGCCAATGATGCCGAAACCACTTGATGAAGAGTGCTGAATCCCAGAATGGGCAACGCGTGATCCACTGACCAAATCTCGTTTTGCGCGGCCGCCGCCAGTCGCATCGGATCGTTTCCTCCGCGCATGCGAAGCACGAACACGCCGCTCGTTGTGGCCCCGCTCTCCACTTGATAGAGCGAGTTGTAAATTGCTGGTCCGATCGGTTTGTCGAGCGCTTCAGCGTGAATATCGCCCGCAACTCCGATTACCGTAAGATGCCGACCGCCCCATTTGAACCCTTTCCCAACAGGATCGTCGTCATGCCAATATTCGCGTGCCATGCTTTCATTGATAACTGCCGCTAGTGGCGAATGCGGCGCGTCTCGATCCGTAAAGCTCCTTCCCCTCAGCAGCGGAATGCGCATGACCCGGAAGTAATCACCGCTCACCAGCGCGTTGTCGGCCCAATGAAACTCATCAGGGGGAGCGCCATCGATCAGAAATCCAATTTGGCGCTCGTCGGCAAGCGGCACATGACTGGTCACTGCGACGGCTTCCACGCCGGGTAGCGACGAGAGGCGGCCCGCAATGGAGCCTTCGACTTCGTGACGGCGCTCGGCGGAGCCATAGCGCTGTCGGTTTAATTCGGTCCGAACAATCAAGGTATGCTCGGGATCGAATCCCAATGGGATCTGAAGTACATGAACGAAGCTTCTGAAGAGCAAGCCCGACCCGACCAGCAGCACTACCGAGCAGGCAATCTCGGCGAGGATTAAGCTGCGCGCCAGTCGTCGCTGCCCAAGGCTTGGCCCAGATTGCCGGGCAGTCCGTATGAGAGCGTCATTTATGTCCGGTTTTCGTGCCGTCCATGCCGGAGCAAGACCACACAGAAGACACGTCACAGCAGAGAGCCCCAAGGTGAAGAGAAGCACTCGCCAATCGACGCTTACCGCTGCGAGATTAACATCGTTCATCCAGAGCGTCTCGATGATCCGGATCAGTGCGTAGGCTAAGGCACAGCCTGCCCCGCCTCCAATGAAGGCAAGCACAGCCGTCTCGCTAAACACCTGGCGCATGAGTCTTGATGCACTCGCTCCCAACGCATGCCGAATGGATATTTCGCGTTGCCGCGCTCCAGCTCGCGCCAGGAGCAGATTCGCCACATTGGCACATGCAATCAGCAAAACGAATCCGACTGCACCGCACAACATAAACAGAACGGTTCGGATCCGTTCGCCTAAATCGGGTGACCAATGCTCTGCGGTCGCGTCCAGCACTACATTTCCGGAATAGATGTCCGGGTGTTCTCGCTGAAATTGCTTCGCAACGCGCTGAACATCCTCTCTCGCCAGCGAGAGCGATGCATCATCTCTTAATCGGGCAACAATACTGGTATCGAAGCTGCTCGCCCAATCAAGCAATTCATCCTTGGTAAACCATAGTGGAGTCCACAAGGCAGAGGGCTCGCCCGGAGTGGCTTTCGTCGCGGGAAACGCGAACCCTTCCGGCATCACGCCAATAACTTCATACGGCTGCTCATTCAGCCGGATGGTTCTTCCGAGCACGCCTGGATCTCCGTTGTAGCGGTTCTTCCAATATCGGTGGCTTAAAACGACCACCTTCCCGGCGCCAATGGATTCCTCTTGCGCGGTGAAAACACGTCCAATCAGAGCCGAAACACCAAGCGTGGGGAAAAGACTGGCTGTCGCCTGACAGGCGGGAATGTGCTCCGGGTGATTCTCGTTCGTTACGTCAAAGCTTGCTTCCTGGTATCCCGCGAGGCTCGAAAACATGCGCGTCCTGTCGCGGTAGGCGACAAATTCCGGCGGAGCTGTTCCTAGCCGGCGTGCGCTCATTTTAGGTTCGCTCTGCCATATGCGAATGAGCCGATCCGGCCTGGGATATGGCAGCGGACGAAGCAATACCGCATCCATAATGCTGAAAATCGCCGTGTTCGCGCCGATACCCAGTGCGAGCGTCAGGATCGCTGTTGCCGCGAAGCCCGGGTTCTTACGGATGCTTCGAACCGAGTAGCGAAGATCTTTTGCGAGAGCGTCCGCCCTCGCCCAAGTCCATAGATCCCGCACCTCATCCCTCACCAGCCCGGCGTTTCCGAATGCCCGCCGTGCCGCATAGCGCGCCTCTTCGCTGCTAAGGCCCGTATCCTGCTGCTCCTCCGTCTCAAGCTCCAGGTGCGATCCCAGTTCGCGCTCTAAATCTTTCTCGCGCCGCTTTCGCCACGGCCAGTTCATCTTAGAAGATATTCTACCCAGAATCCCTCCACACTGGGTAGACGGCCTTCTGTCGATCTTGTCAGCGAGTAAATTGATATGAGCAATGCACGATGATCATCGCTGATTTGTCTCAAATCGCCGGACGGGTGTACCCGGCTCGTCGCCGCACCCAGAATCTAGTTGGAGGCGCCAGCCCGATTCAGGCCAGTCACTTCTCGATGGGCAATGTGACCCTCCAGCCGAATGGTGGCCAAGTACCCTGGCATAGCCAGGAGCAGGAAGAAATCTACTTCATCCTCGAAGGAACGGCTGAAATGTGCCTCGGCGATGAGCGGCAAACGATTATGACTGGTCAGGCCGTCTACATTCCGCCGGGTGTTTTCCACCAACTGACGAACATCGGCGACACGCCCTGTCGCATGCTTTATTGTTATGGACCTGCCGGAGATGTTGCCCACTGGCGGCAGGAACTGGAGGGAACGCTTCCGCGCGCAGGTCTCGAAGTGCCGCCGCTGCCCGCCGGCGCACGGCCCCAATGCACAGCTAAACCAAGCGCATGAGCTCACAAGACGTTCACACCCTCGGCATCGTCATGAATGGCGTAACAGGCCGCATGGGCCTGAATCAACATCTGCGCCGTTCCATTCAAGCGATCATTTCCCAAGGTGGCATTAACTGCCCCAGCGGTACCATCATGCCGAAACCAATTCTGGTGGGGCGCAATGCCGCGAAAGTGGAGGCCATTTCAAATGAGTGCGGTGGCCTGCCATGGACGACTGACCTCGATGCCGCTCTCTCCGATCCCGCCTATTCGATTTATTTCGACGCCCAGACAACCGATCGCCGTGCGGCGTGCGTGGGCAAAGCGATCCTCGCAGGGAAGCACATCTTTTGCGAAAAACCTGTGGCCGATACTCTGTCCGCCGCTCTAGATCTGTATCGCCACGCCGAAGGCGCCGGTGTGAAGCATGGCGTGGTCCAGGATAAGTTATGGCTTCCTGGGATGCTGAAGCTGAAAATACTTCGCGACAGTGGCTTCTTCGGCACCATCTTGTCAGTGCGTGGCGAGTTCGGTTATTGGGTTTTTGAAGGTGATCGAATTCCCGCGCAGCGGCCGTCCTGGAATTATCGAAAAGAGCAGGGCGGCGGCATTATCTTCGACATGCTCTGCCATTGGCGTTATCTCTTGGATGACTTGTTCGGGAACGTGAAAGCCGTCTCCTGCATCGGCGCGACTCACATCCCTCAGCGCTGGGACGAATGGGGCAAGCCTTATAGCGCAACCGCTGACGATTCGGCGTATGCCACGTTCCAGCTTGAAAACGGCATCATCGCTCATTTCAACTCGTCCTGGTGTGTACGCGTCCGGCGCGACGATCTCCTCACAATTCAGGTCGATGGAACACAGGGAAGCGCGGTCGCGGGGCTTCGTCATTGCTGGATTCAGCCTTATGGCGCTACGCCGCGGCCAGTTTGGAACCCTGACATAGACAATCCGTTGGATTTCTACCAGGGTTGGCAGAAAATGCCGGAACAGATGCCGTTTGAAAATGCTTTCAAACGGCAGTGGGAACTCTTCCTCTTGCACGTCATCGCCAATGAGCCGTTTCCCTGGACGCTGCTGGCGGGCGCGAAGGGCGTGCAACTGGCGGAGAAGGGAATTGAGTCGTGGCAGAAGCGCGCCTGGGTCGCGATCGACCCGCTTGATGGTGTCAGCCGTTGAAGCCGGTCGCCATAGTAACCGGTGCGAGTCGCGGAATAGGGCGCGGCATAGCGGCCGAGCTCGCAATGACCCACGACGTGATCGCAACCTATAAAGGACGACGTGATGCCGCTGAATCCCTCCGCGCCGAATCCGGCGTTGAAATCGTTCAATGCGATGTGGCCAAATCATCCGATCGCCAGTCTCTGATCGACTACGTCCGCGCTCGCTTCGCCCGGCTGGATTTGCTCGTCAACAACGCGGGCATCGCGCCGCGCACCCGCCTCGATCTTCTCGAATCCACCGAGGAAAGTTTCGACGAGCTGATCTCCGTAAATTTAAAAGGGCCACATTTTCTAACGCAGCTCGCCGCTCGCTGGATGTCGGAAACCGGAAAGGGCCGCATCGTCTTCATCACCTCAATCTCCTCGTACACTGTGTCAGTCAATCGCGGCGACTACTGCATGTCTAAGGCCGGCCTGAGCATGTCGGTGGCGCTTTGGGCCCAGAGGCTTGCAGCCTCTGGCATAAAGGTTTTCGAGATCCGTCCGGGGATCGTTCGCACCGATATGATCGCCTCTGTCGAAGGCGAATATGAAGAGAAAATCGCAGCCGGTCTGCTCCCCCAAGCTCGCATGGGAGAGCCGAAGGACATTGCGCTTGCCATTCGCGCCATAGCCGCCGGCCTGCTCGACTACTCCACGGGCCAGATTTTGAACATCGACGGTGGTTTCCACCTGCGTAGCCTGTGATGCGAGTGCGCGGGCTCTTCACAGGCAAGCTCTTTTATGGTTGGATCGTAACCGCAGCCGCGTTCGTCACTCTGGGTCTCGCGGTAGGGCTGCCCTATTACAACATTCCGTTCTTTTACGATTACTTCGCAAAAGCCTTCCACTGGACAACGCCGCAAATAACGCTCGGCTTCCCTCTGGCTGCCTTGCCGACCGTTGTAATTGGTCCGCTTCTGATCCATCGGTTCAGCCCCCGCAAGCTCATTCTTTGCGGGACAGTGCTTACCTGCGGCGGCCTGATTTGGTTCGGGCTGATGGGTCCGAATGTATGGATCTATCGAGGCATTTGGGTCGTCTTCACGACCGGCTACATCCTTTCCGGTCCCATTCCGCACCAAATCATCATTGCGCAATGGTTCCGCAAGAATCGCGGAATGGCCATGGGCATAATCTATGTCGGCCTGGGATTCTTCGGTTTTCTGGGCTCCCACGTAGTCAAGCCGCTCACGGAAAATTTGGATTTCCATTGCGCGCTCATGATCCTAGGCGGATTCGTCGCTCTGGCTTGGCCGCTGGCATTCTTCGTCCTCCGCGATCGACCGGCGGAGAAGGGCGTGTTTCCGGATGGGGCCGGCTCCGCTCCGGCAGAAATTTCCGCGGAACCATTCAGCTACCGGTTCCTGATAAGCCGGTACTCCTTTTGGCTGCTGGTGCTCGGCAGTACCTGTTCCATCGGCGCCATAGGGTCGGTGAATATTCTGATGAAGCTGGTATTCCAAGCCCACATGACCATTCCGCAATCGAACCCGGCGTTTCAACCGCTCCTGAATTCAACCTGGCGCGCCGCCTCGATGATCATCTTGGGTTCAAGTATTGCAGGCAGAATCGCGATCGGCGCTTTCAGCGATTACTTCTCGAAAAAATGGGTGATGACGATCAGCTATTTTTTATCCGCTGTAACGATACCCATGCTGCTCTCTGTCAAGCCGCCCGCCACTCCGTGGCTCTTCGCTACACTTTTCGGCATTGCGATGAGCGCTGATTACATGCTGATTCCGCTGATGGCAGCCGAACAGTTCGGCGTCAGAACCCTCGCTCGTGCCATGGCCATCATCCTACCTGCAAACACAATCGGCCAGACCTGGTTTCCATATTTCACTTCAGTCCTTAAGCAGCATTGGGGAAACTACACCGAACCGATGTACCTGATCTTCGGAGTGGCCCTCCTGAGCGGCATTAGCATCGCTCTGCTGCCCGCCCCCGAGCTTATAAGAAGTCAAGAGCCTTTGCCCAATCTTTACAATTCTGTCCGATAGCCTCACAAAGAAGCAGTTATCTTGAGAAGATATGTTTCGACTCTTCCCCGCCGCTCTCGGCCTTCTTACGCTGCCGCTTTTGGCGCCTGCTCAATCAGAGACGTGGCAGCTCGATCCTCCACACTCCGCGGCGCAATTTTCTGTGCGTCATATGGGCATCTCTACGGTTCGTGGCACGTTCACAAAGGTGAGCGGGACGGTTCAATACGATCCGGCGGATCTTGCCAAGAGCTCTATCGACGTGACCATCGATGCAGCCTCGGTTGACAGTCGTAATGACAGGCGCGACAGCGACCTCCGCAGTGATCACTTCCTGGATGTGGCGAAATATCCCACCTTGACGTTCAAATCCAAACGCGTGGAGTCCGCCGGTTCAGGCAAACTGAAGATCACCGGCGATCTGACAATTCACGGCGTCACCCGCGAAGTTGTGCTCGATGCCGACGGACCCACCGGGCCCATGAAGGATCCTCGCGGAAATTCCCACATGGGCGCGTCGGGCATGACAAAGGTCAACCGGAGCGATTTCGGAATGACCGGCTACACCGGAATGGTTGGCGACGAAGTTCAGATACAAATCGACGTCGAGATGGTGCGGCCGTCATCTGGGTCGCCTTCAGCGGCCGGCCGCTAAATCAAGTGCAGCGCCGAGCAACCGTTACATCGGGCTGACGCACGGTGGACCAGCGTCCGTCAGGAAAGTCCCATTGTTGGAGAACCAGCCATGAATACCTATGGAAGGTGTCCCAAAGAACCAGGAGAAGAATGCTAACTCCTGAAGATGATACGTGAATCCGTTGGGCATCACAATTCGCGGCGCGTTAGTAGGCGTCAATGGATCGCCCACCTCCAGGGCGTTTGAACAACCCCCCACCTGGCCGATGTGGCCCCAGGGCGGCGTCGGATTGTTGTCAAATGGGTCGTCCATCCATTCAGCCAGCTCGTGAGACATCGGCGTGGTGTCCTTCACGCCAGGGCCGAAGACCCCCGTACTGTCGAAATCCACGGGCGAGTATGTCTGTATAGGAAGGCCGGTAAAGCCGTGATAGCCAAGAATGCAGCAAGTGCCAAGGTTCGTAACGGGAGAAGCCCATACGACGTTATGGACTAGAAAGATTGGGAAATTAGACGGGTTTACGCCTTGGGCCGCCAAGGCAGGAATGACTGTACTATCCAGGTAAGCGTCAAACCAGTTGATGTCAATAATCCCCAGCCGAGCGCAGGGTGGGACTGCGAAGACCGAGGTTGAAAGCGCTAGCCCGTTGGCCTTGGGTACATTGATCACGATCGGGGATAACGTTTTCACTGGATTGAGCAGCACGTGGTACGTAGCGGGGTCAATGACTTTCCAGAAGTTGCCCCGTTGAAATGCATCTACGTACTGCGTTGTGCCCACAATCGTTCCGCCGAAATCGAACGTGGCCGATTTGAAGATCGGTGATTGCTGCACTAGCTTTAGTGGAACGTCGTTTGGCGCGGCCAGGCAGGCGGTATCGGCCACAGTCGGGTTAAAGGTCGTAGCGCCCGGCTTGGTGGAAATGATGCCCTTCGAATTGACAGAAGTGCCAATCTGGCTGGTGTTGATAATGAGCGGAACAACAAATGTTTTGACATCACTAGCTCCTCCACCGGTGAAGGGATCCTGGCCCACCATCACCCCTGTATAACCAAACTGGTCTCGCGTGGATTCGGTGAAGAAGGTCCACAGAGGTAGGGTTTTGCTCGGGTCCGTAACGCTCATATCCCGTGTGGCATTCACATGTTCAATCGGTGGACCCGGCTTTACCCACGAACGTACTTTCAATCTCGGACCGGTCGTTTCTTGTGTCTGATCCTGAGCTAGCATTCGTGGAGCCATCGCGGACAGCACGAAGGTGGCGCAGGCGGACAACAAAATCAGGTTGCGGCGCATAAAGACCTCCGGGTATATATACTACTCAACTAAAACCTAATTACAAGACCTAATAAAGATTGCTCCAATTCGGAGGCCAGAAGTAACCGAATCTTCATAAAGTACGTCACCTTGGTATTTCGCTTCCAACGGCGCTTAGAAATCCGGGCAAATGAACGTTAGATCCGTGTGCTCCTGAAAACAAGAGGTACAAGTAAACGTTCTGTAAAAATGTTGCGCCAGTTGTAAAACTTGAGTGAGTAATGACCAACTCAGGGGCGTGTCGTAGGCAACTCATTAGCAGCCGGCGAAGGCGGGCTGGGGAGCCCACCGCAGCCTACGAGGCTCCCCCCAGTCTTACTGACTTGGTGTTGCGGTCTCGTATTGGCGATCGATATCGTCTCGCAGCTTCTCCATCGAGGCGTTATCGATGTACACCATGTGACCTGCGTTAAAGTGATCCTTGCTGATATTTTTGTGCGCCTGAGCCGTTAGACCCATATGGTCGAATGTGTAGTCCACTGCAAAGTAGGGCGTCGCGGCGTCATACATCCCTTCTGCGATGAACACGTGCATATACGGATTCTTTGCGAACGCGTGCCGCAGCGCCGCGCTTGTGTCCGCGAATCCGGACCAGCCGCTCACGTCATAGTCCCAGCGCCCGATTCCTCCGCCGAGCACATAGTAAGTCATATCCGTCTGGAATCCCAGCTCTTGCTTTACGTAATCGCCGAACACCGACGTGTACGGCGGCCGGATAGCTGCTTCGCTCGGATCGAATTCCGGACGCTGCTCGACCGCCGATTGGGCGGGACCCGTGAACCGTCCGTCCAGCCGTCCGACAATTTCCTCTTTGCCACGCAGCAACTCGGTATCGAAGTGAGATAAATCCACGCGCAAATTCAACTGCTCGATGTAATGTTTCGGCAATCCCGTGTACCGCGACAGATGATCCGCCACGCTATCCCGCTCCGCGGCAGAAAGTGAATCGCCTTTCTGCAGCGCCAACGTATAATCGGTGGTCGCCCATTTCTCCACCTCCGCACGCAAGCTTTCCGGATCTTTCTCGAGTTCCGGCGCCAGCCGGTGATGATACAGCGCCGTCATTGTATAAGTCGGGAGATAGAGAATGTACGGCAGATCGTTGCCGGTGGTGAAACTCGCCGTTTGGAAATTCAGAATCGTCGAGATCAACACGATCCCGTTCAACGCGATCCCGTGATCGATCAAGTAGCCCGACAGCCCCGCTGCTCTTGTCGTCCCGTAACTCTCTCCTGCCAGGTATAAGGGCGACGTCCAGCGAGAGTTCTTCTGCAGATACAGCCGTATGAATTCGCCGAAAGCCGCTATGTCGCCCTGCAAATCGTAGAATTTCTTTCCCAAATCCTGCGTCACTGCCCGGCTATACCCGGTTCCGATCGCGTCCACGAACACCAGATCGCTCCGGTCCAGCAACGTGTTCTGGTTGTCCTCCCATTCAAATGGAGGTGCTGGCATGAACCCGTTTGGCATCAGCTTCACTCGTTTGGGTCCGAAAGCACCCATGTGCAGCCAGATAGTAGCCGAGCCCGGTCCGCCATTGAACGCAAACGTGAGCGGCCGCCTCGGTCCGGCGTTATCGAGCGTGTACGCGACATAAAACATCCGAGCCTCGGTCTTGCCCTCGGCATCTGTGACAGGCATTCGTGCTGCCGTCGCGGTGTAGTGCAGCGTCCTCCCTCGCAGCGAAGTCGTGTGGTGCGTCACCGACTCCTTCGGCTCCGGAAACGACTCCGGTTCTGCCTTCGGTCCTTCATTTCTTGCGCCCTCATTTTGCGGCCTAGCCTGCTGTGCAGGACGCTGCTCCCCCGGCGGCGTCTCGCCAGGGCGCTGCTGTTGCTGCCCAAGGGCCAAGGCCGCCGCAATTGCCAGATACCCCAAAAAACTCTTCGTCATGAGCAAAGATTTTTCTCCGTGTGGACTAGACGTTTACTCCGGACGCGAGAAAGCCTCCATCAACGGTGATGCATTGTCCGGTGATGAAGCTGGCCGCGTCGGAGGCGAGAAAGACGGCGGATCCCACCAGCTCTGAAATCTTTCCAAATCGTTTCATCGGCGTTCGTGTCAGAAGTTCCCGTCCGCGATCTGTTCCGTCCAGAAGCTGCGAATTCAGCTCCGTGCGAAACACGCCGGGGGCGATCGCGTTCACGTTAATGCCTTTCTGCGCCCATTCGACTGCCAGGCTGCGGGTAAGGCTGAGAACGCCGGCTTTCGATGCAGCGTAAGCTGAGACTTCGAAAAAACTCACAAATGAGTTGAGCGACGCAATATTGATGATTCTGCCCTGGCCACTGGCAGCGAGCGGCTGATAGAAGCTCTGGCAGCTTCGCAAAGTGCCTGTGAGGTTTACATCCAGGAGGTTATTCCATTCGGTTTCCGTGATCTCGATTGTGGGCTTGCGAAAAATCTGCCCCGCGGAATTGACGAGGATATCGACTCGCCCGAGTTGATTCATAATCACTTCTCGAAGAGCATCAATCGATTCTCTATTCGAGGCATTGACGGTAGCTCGGAGTGTCTTCCTTCCCGCGGCTTCGATCTCATCGGCAACTTGCTCCACAAATGCCTCGCGGCGGCCGGTAGCCACCACATCCGCTCCGGCTTCCGCCAGACCCAGGGCGATGGTTCGTCCGATTCCTGACGTGCCGCCCATCACAACCGCCACCCGACCCTTCAGCTCAAACAATTGCAGGGACACGCCTCAGGCTCCGATGAACAGCGGTTTGATGTGCCTCTGAAAGAGATTTTCCGTGACGTTTCTCGCAACGGTCTCCCTCATCTCCGAGAGAAGATTCAGGTATCGCTGGCCCATTTTCGCGGCAATTTTGAACCCTACATGAAGTAACTGGCGGACATTGCTGTTGTACTCGGGGTTTGCCGGATCGTGGCGAAGTGCGGAAACAAACTGCTCTGATGACCATGCCTTCACATCCTCGGGCGAGGGCAGATTGGCGGGATCTACGTCTATGACGGAGGCGTAAGGTGCGCAAAGTTCCTCCCGATGAGCATACGCCTCGGTGTAGATCTCCTTCGCGATTCGCAGCCCTTCGCCTCCCGCTTCGGCCAGACCAATCAGTTCTTCGAGCCAGGTAGTTCCCGCCGTTTTCAAATGAACACCCGCATCAAATTTCTGGAGAACGGTTCGCATCGGTTGATAAATTGCGAATTTATCGCTGCCTGAATGGACGCTGAGTTTCAGGTTCTTCGGTAGGCCATAGCGGTCAATCGCGAAGGCGAGCACCGCGACATCGTCCGAAAACTCTTTGGCAAACGCCTTCAGATTTCCCTCATAATCGACTCCTTTGTTGAACCGGCCGGTAAACTTGGGCGCGATCGTTTGTATCGGGATCTTCTCATCCGCGATGGCGGCAAGGATGATGAGCAGCTCCAATGGCGTTTGCGGCGAGCTGGTCTCATCCATCGAAACTTCTGGGATAAAAGCGCCTGTGCCCTTTTCCCGTTGAATATACCGATAGATGCTGCCCGCCTCCCCTACAGCGGAGAGATACCGTCGGGCGATGCGGCCAACCATCTCGCGACTACTCTGGAACAACGCATCGATACCCGGCATGCTGAGTTTTCCGCTCAATTCCGGGTGCCTGTCGACGAAAGCTTGAATGTCTCGTTCCTCGGCTGGCTGGTCGATCAGATCCGCAACATCGATCGTAAAGAAATCGCAGGGTTCGAGGAATCTATCGACCGTTTTCAGGTTTATGTGATCGGCATCAACATAATACTCGTTTTGCCAGCCGAGCTGACGGACAGCAGCATCGGCCGCGGCGCGCGTGGAGGAAGGTTCGGAGCCGATGATCGTATGCTCCCGGTTCGACTTATTCCAGACTGGGGTTACGTCGACGCCTCCGTTTTGAGCAAGAACACAGGCGCGAAGCTGCGCATTCGCCTCTCGCGCGAAGCGATCCCCTACGCCAATCGAATACTTCGAGAGAGTAACCGGATTCGGCATTTAACGATAATTGGTGCGGATGGGAAGGATTTAAGTTCCACGGCGTTGCGAGCGCCGGAATCTAAATCTGATCATATACTCGCCGCTCTCCTTCGTATCGTCGTTGCAAATCAGGCAAAATCACAAACCAAGGTGACAACCGATTTGGCAGGTATGGGGATAGCGGCCTCAGCCCGACGTTTGGGATAAGTTTTGAGTTCGTCACCAACCCGATCTGAGGTGATATATGGCGTGATGGACGTCGGCGTCCTCTGCCCGGAAGCAGTGGCGAACGCGAGAATGACCTGGCGGGGATTCTCTCCGATATTGATGTAGACGGCGATGACGTGCTGGCCCCGGTCATCTTTGAACGCTGATCCCATAAGCCCGCGAATGTCATGATTTGCACCTTCGAGTTCTACCCGTTGCATTCCAGGCCGCACGAAACGGCTGAAGTTACCTAAGACCCAGAGAAGACGCGCAGGATAGATCGTTTCTGGATCTCCCTGTTTCAGCCAGTCGGTGTAGATTAACCCGTCTTTGTAATCGACCGGAGAGACGGCAGTCCACCATTGCCAGGCGGACACTCCGCACAGCGTCAAATCAAGGTGAATGATTCGAGCAACGTCCAAGGCGGTCTTCATGGTCAAATCGCGAGGCATCGCGGAATTTACGTAAGGCATTGTAGGCGTGGGCGATCCTTACCTGTCATGACCGGTGACTGATCGGATAGAGGCGCCCCAGTTGCTTGACGTATTCCACCAATGTGGATCGTCGATGGCGAAGTCAAGACAGGGAGTCTC
>JAFATG010000084.1 GCA_019244055.1 Acidobacteriaceae bacterium
TGCCGCGCTCCCTCATCATCTCAACGAGGTCGCGCGAGCTGAGCTTGTAGCTGAGATACCACCGTACGCACAACACGATAACCTCTCGGTCGAAATGCCGTCCCTTGAACAGATTCAGTGCAGATTCCGACGGACCATCCCGGTCCATTATGACCGCGCACCGAACGTACGTCCCGTTTGCACCAGAGCTCACCTCCATGGGTCGGCTCACGCTGCACATTCTGCTGTCGTTTGCCCAGTTCGAGCGCGAAATCATCAGTGAGCGTTTGACCCACGTGTAGCTGAGTTCGATGGCGTGCTCTTCCCGCTGCCGCACGCTCAGGTGAAAGTACG
Organism: Acidobacteriaceae bacterium; assembly: GCA_019244055.1. Classification (GTDB taxonomy): domain Bacteria; phylum Acidobacteriota; class Terriglobia; order Bryobacterales; family Bryobacteraceae; genus Bog-105. The sequence goes on from JAFATG010000084.1 coordinate 334, forward strand.
TGTCTCGGTAGAGCGCCAGGACCCGCTCGGCCGTCTCCATTGGCACCCGCATCGTTGTCCGTGTGCGGTGCCGCTGGTCGAACAACCCTTCATAGCCGAACTCCTTGTACCGTTCCCGCATCCACGGCATCGTTCGGTCACATACGCCCATAATCTCGGCCGCTTCCAGCCAGGTGATCTTCTTCGCCATGGCTTTCAAAATTACGTCTTGCAGTTTCATCATCCGCTCCAGTTCCGCGGCGGAAATCGCTTGGCTTCGTTCCAATTACCAAGCCTCTCCCGCCGCTCTTTCAAAAGCGGACAGATACCGTGCTAAATTCAACCGGACAAATAGTGTGCTAACGACAGCAGATAGTACGGGAGGTAGCGTTTTAGTACTGGCTGTATTAGAATACAAACTGATTCACACTGAGGATGTGACTTCGTGAAGTGGGTCACTCTGCGATTTCGTCCGCGCGACCGAAGAGAGCCGGTGTTTTGGATCTTAGGCCCGTCGCTTGACGCGCGTGGTTTTTCGGCAGGAAGGACCAAAGGTTTCGAGATCACGAGGCGAAGTTGGAAGAAATGTATGCTCAAGCAGTCCTTAATTGCCCTGGTACTTGCGTGCCCACTGTGGGCGCAAGTGGGCAACCCGACAATCACAACGGGTCAGTACGACACAAACCGGAGTTCGGTCAACCCGAATGAGACGGTACTCGACACCGCAAACGTGAATGTTAATCAGTTCGGGAAGCTTTTCTCATGGCCCGTCGATGGTTGGATCTTTGCCCAACCCTTGTATGTACCAGGAGTTTTGATTAACGGCGCAACCAGGAACGTGGTTTATGTCGCGACGATGAACAACAGCATTTACGCTTTTGATGCGGACAATCTGAGCGCGACACCCTTGTGGCACGCGAATTTCGGAACGGCCGTGACGGCGCCGGCCGCCAATGGATGCCCAGCCGCCTCTCTGACTGGACCGTTGCTCGGAATTCTGAGCACGCCGGTGATTGACCCTAGTCATAACACGCTTTACGCCATTTCGGTGACGCCCACGGGAGTTAGTTCCTCGGCTCCACATGGCGTAGGTTACCTGCATTATCTGCACGCCATCGACATCACGACCGGGCACGAAAAATCGGGAAGCCCCGTTCAAATTCAAGCAAGCGTGGCAGGCCATGGCTACGATGCGCAGAACGGAACGGTTTCCTTGAGCGCGACCAGTAAGGTTTTCCAGCGCACTGCTTTGCTGCTCACTAATGGAACGGTTTATGCCGGATTTGGGAGTTGCGCGACGGACTCAGATCCCTGGCATGGCTGGGTCGTCGGATACAACGCGTCAAATCTCAGCGGGACGGTCGTATTCAACAGCACGCCGAATGCGGGACAGGGCGGCATTTGGCAATCCGGGCGCGGTCTGGCTTCGGACGCCACCGGCGACATCTACTTCAATACGGGCAACGCCACGCCTTATACTGCGAGCGATGCCAGTTTTCCGGTTAGTACCGGCAACCCCACAACGGATGCCCAGAATGACAATTACGCAATGAGATTTGTTCAGTTGAATGCAGCGGGCCAATTCATGAGCTCGTACCCGCCGGTAAACTACGCAACGCTAACAACCAGGACCTAGATTTCAGCTCCAGCGGCCCGCTCGTCATACCCGGAACGAACCTCCTAGTAACAGGCGGGAAGGACGGAGTCATCTACCTCTTCGCGTCGAGCAACTTGTCGACCCCGTTGCAAACTTTTCAAGGCACCGGGGGGTCTGCATGTAATTGAGCTTTGACGGCTGCGATCAAATTTTCGATCTCGCGTTCTGGAACAACACTCTTTACGTGTGGGGGGGCCACGATGTCCTTCGGGCGTATACGTTTTCTCCTTCCACAAAAAATTTCAATACAACGCCGGCGTCTAAGAACACCATTCAATTCAACATGAAATACACCGCTTCCTTCGCGGTTTCGGCCAACGGCACGGCCTCGGGCACCGGAATCCTTTGGGCTGTTCTTCCGGATAGCAGCGTGCATGCATTCAATGCTTCTAACGTGGCTTCCGAGCTCTGGAACAGTAAGCAAAACTCGGCACGCGACGCTTTACCGTCATATCCGAAGTTCACGGAGCCAACAGTTGCCAACGGACGGGTTTATGTTGCAACGCATTCCAATCAACTTGTGGTCTACGGCTTTCTCAGCGATTTCACTCTGTCGACCTCAGCGGCGTCCGTGACAGCCAGTCAAAACGCGGCCGCTACTGTGACCGTGGATGTCACTGCTCTCAAATCGCTCAGTGTTCCGCTCACGTTGAGCGTAAGCGGGTTGCCAGCCGGCGCACAAGCGACGTTCTCGCCAAGCTCGCTCAGCGCTTCGGGAGCATCCACTCTGACGCTGAAGACCTCGAGTTCCACCCCGACCGGGACCTACAATCTCATCGTCACGGGGACGGAAGGAAATATCCGGCGCACAACGAACCTGTCGTTTACCGTGACAACGGCAACACCCGACACCACGCCGCCTCAGTGGACGTGCTGTACTTACACGCAGCAGGGCTCAGATTATGTGCTCGGCTATTCCGCCTGGGACACCCAATCCGGGCTTAAGTCCATCCAGGCGATCCAAGTAGTGAACGCAACGGTCTCGATACCTTCGTTCAAAGTAGGAACCACGAGTACCGTGAACTTTACAGAGACGGAGACTGGAACATCCTCCTATGCTGAATTCCAACTGACCGACGTCGCCGGTAATAGTGCGTACATTGACCCGATTGTCATGGAGGCAGACCGGGCCAAAGGCCAACCGCTCGGGCTCGACGCATTAAAGAACCTCTCACCGGAATTGGGGGTGGTTACGATTCTGAACGGCACGCCGGGCCTGAAAAATTTGAGGATCGAGATTACAAATGGCCCGAACGTTACTCACATCGAGGTAGCCGGATTGAAGGACGGCGAGACCCGGGTCCTAGATCTGACATCCGATTTACAAACAGGAAGTGCCGCGACATTGACGCCGCTCGGAAAACCAGGCGGCAAAGCACTGTGTGTATTTGCGAGTTCCGCGATGACGGGCTCGCCCCAGTAAAAAAGCACAGCGGACCAAATACTAAAGGTCCGAAATCGCTTGACGGCGGGCGAGATTTATCCCCCGCCTAAGCGCTCTATTAAAGGACGGTGTGTGCACTGAGAAAATCCCTAATTTCTTGGTCGGTCAGCTTAATGATCGGCTTCTCCATAGGCGTGATGCCGGCATCCACGATTACAATTGATGAAAACGGACACGGGAATATAGATGGGACCGCGCTTCCTTTTACGGCCAATGGCACAAACCCGAATGTGCCACGCCAAACACCAGTGGCCATGTACACTCTTCCCTTTGCCGGAGTGGCAGGACAGGTGTTGTTGGTTGAGCCCCAGACCGGGATCCCTGGGGATGTGCTTCAGTTCACCGGCAACAGCACGGTAATCTTCTACTCGAAGACGGACGACAACTCCTTAGCTGAGCACTTCTCGCCTCCTATTTTTCCATCTCCTGTGTCCAATTCGGTCTCGCTGACCGAAACGGTCTCCGGCAATACGGATGGGGCCACCTACACCCCAACGGCGGGCCAACCAGGGTTTGATGCCTCCGGACCTACCTATCACTTCATCAGCGACGTAACTTCGGTGATACCGGAACCGGCCTCCGTAGGAATGTTGCTCCTTGGCGGGGCGGCGTTTTTAGCGGCGAGAAAACTCCGTCGAGCGTAAAACGAACGCGGCCGACCGTCAACGAGGAACTATTGTTCAGCGCCGCCCCCCGGAGGCTGTGCGGACAAATTCCCGACGTGTCCTTATTGACGATCAGCGTGCCGGTGTCGACGAAGGTCCGGCCCTTGCAGCTCAAGATTTGACCTTCATCTCCGCGGTTGCGTGGATGACGCCCTGCATCGCCGTCTGCCAATACGGATCTTCGTATTGTCGGCGACCGGGGTGTACTTTTCCGTCGATTCATGAGGCGAACCCGCACAGCCGGTCAAGAGAAGGGGAAAGTGTTGGGAAGCGGCCCGAGTCTGATAGGCTTGGCCGTTCATGCGACAGGGCCGGCCAGCGCTGTTTAAGCGGCGACATTTTGAACCCGAGATCATCAATCTTTGCGTTCGCCGGTATCTTCGATTTGCGCTGAGGTTGCGCAATCTCGAGGAGACCATGGCCGAGCGGAATGTCGATGTAGATCACGTTACGATTTGGCGCTGGATCCGAATCGCTGAAATGCGATGCGCGGACCGTCCAAGCCGTACTTTCCTACTCTGTGTCGCAATGGTGCGGACAAGAAAGCCCGCCTTGCTCAGGTGCTTGGGGCTGTTCTGTTGGCTCAGGCGCAACCGGCATCGACCCCGGTCCTGCGTTCTTTCGATCGTGTTCAGCTGCTTGAAGGGAAAGCCGAAACCTCGGCCGGCGTGAGCGTGGGCGACGTCAACGGAGATGGCCTACCCGACATCGTTCTTGGCAAAGGGCGGCACTGGCCGCTCTTCAGTCGCGTGCTTTTGAATGATGGCCATGGCGGCTTCATCGCGAGTAACCTGGGGACTGCGCCCGACCGCACCTATTCGGCGGCGCTGGCCGATGTCAACGGCGACGGCCCACCTGGACATCGTGGTTAGCAACGATGCGCCCGATCGCAAACTTGTCTACCTGAATAACGGCAAAGGACACTTCACCGAGGCCGGCACATTTGGCAGCCCCAACTGGACTACGCGCTACGTCACCTTGGCCGACCTGAACGGCGACGGATATCCCGACATCGTTGCCGGCAACCGCGGCGATTATCCGGACTTGGTGGATGGAAAACCCGGGAAAGGCCGCGAAGTTCCCACTCCGAGTTACGTCTGCCTCAACGACGGTAAGGGCCACTTTCCCGCATGCGAAGCGCTCCCGACAGAATCGGCAACGTCCATCGTGGCGGCGGATTTCGACGGCGGTGGCGCGCTCGACCTGTTCGTGCCTCATCGCGATGGTGGCCAGAGCGTCGTGCTTTGGAATGACGGCAAGGGGCACTTCCCAACCTCAACCAAGGTAGGCGCAGCCGAAGCCTGGGTTCGCATGGGTGCGGCCGGCGATCTCGATGGCGATGGGCGGCCCGATCTGGCGATCATCGATGAACGCCTCAAGGGTACCCTTCGTCATCCTTAATCGCGGCGGACGCCAGTTCGGAGAACCGGTTAGGCTTCCCTGCCCCGAGCGGCCGCCGTACTGTGTGGCGATCGCCGAACCCTGGTCGGTGTAAATGTGCACGTGAGTCTGGAGTCCGTGAACCATTACCTCAGCGGTACGCACATCCGTGATTTCAGCCTGGGCCTCTGCTGCGCTGTCGATTCGTTTTGTATGGCCCGGGCTAGAGCCGGGAGGCTGAACACTGCACCTGCCCCGGATGACATCGCGCTGCCGAAGGCGATCCTGAGCGTCGCAGACGGCGGCAGTGTGACGACTCAGACCTGCCGAGCGTTCACGGAGACCGAATATCGGCAGATCATAGGCGGGCTAAACGCCTGGAGACTTGCTCGCCTTTACACCGATGGCATCACCGAAGCTGTGGATGAATGGGGCGAAGAGTTCGGTGACGAGAACATCATTCGAGGCTATGCCATTATCGCGATAAGCCCTGCCACGCCGCAGTGGAAGCTATTACGAACGAGGTGTGTGCTCTGAACCCCGAGACGCTACCCTTTTGGCGCAGACGTTCAATCGGCCAGCAACTGATCGTGCGCCTGCGCCTCCTGCGCAGGACAGACGCCCATCATGTGCCGGCTCTGTACTTCCTGCTGTTAAATTTTGCCGGTAAATAAGCGAATGGCGGATGCGGGATTCGTTGCAGGGTTATCTGATTGGAATCACATCCATTTACTCGATCCCCATCGCTCTCCGCGTGCGCGTATGTTCGAAAAAGCGGAGTGGCTCCCCGGTCGGGATTCGAACATGCGACCCATTGGTCCGCGAACTTGAGGATACTGCCGAATGTCGGAAGCGGGATCCACGCTTGCCGCCGGCCGGCACGGTTCTGGAGCGCAGCTATCGAGGCGAGATGGTTCGCGTGACCGTGCTCGCGAACGGCGTCTAGATGGCTCAAAGGGTCGCTGCGTATGAGGATTAGTTAGCTGTACACTAAATGCCCGAGTATGACGGTTAACCAGATGCAAAGACAAGAAACCCATAGCAATCAGGCCATAGGCTCCTCGTTGAAAAGAAACGACTTCACTGATGACCAGTTAACTAGTGGGTCGGATGTTCGTAATCCGACCGGAGAGCCACTCTCTTGTTAATTTCCGAATAACACTGCCGAGTTTCTCGCAATGCCGCCACAATACCCTTCATAAAATAGGCAAAATCTTTACTTCGGGCGAAAGCCTTTGGGCGACTCCGAGTCTACTTTCCAACTGGCATGAATGGAGAGATTTCAATTTGGGGGAGTAGATCGCGTCCGAAACGATTATTTCGAAGTGCTTCGCTGGTGCTTGTACTGGCCTTGCTCGCGACAGTTAGTGATCTTACAAGTTTTTCCGCACTTTCATTCCATCGTAACAATGTCGCGCATCAGAAAGAAAATGCGACACCAACGGATCGCGATCGGACGCAGCGATCCTCTGACGACATTCTCGCGCCGGAGCCTTTCAGCTTTTTTCTCGTCGGAGTCGGCGTGCTTACGGTCTCGTTTCTCTGCTCACGCTGGAACAGGAGGAAAAAGACAGACGCTAATAGTGCTTCAGGCGCAACTCGCCGTCGATGATCTCGCCGTTAGCGGAAACGAGCATCGGAATTTTGAAGCCGTAGGCTTGGATCGATCTGACCATGCGATCGATGGCCGGATCGGATGGGGATCGAGTAAATGGATGCGATTCCAATCAGATAAACCGTGCAACGAATCACTCATCCCCATGCGCTTATTTACCAGCAAAAATTTAACAGCAGGAAGTGCACAGCCGGTCAGCCGGTGGCATGGTGCGCGCTCTCATTGCCGACGCCTGCGCAATTCCTGCATGAAGCAGCTGTGAGTCTGCATGCATGTTGATCGGTCAGCGTCACGCCTCTGGGAGCCGCCTACTTTTACCAATACTGGTACGTTCTAAGAAAGACGCGTATTTAGGCACTGGTCCTATAACGCCTTCAAGCGGCGCGTGACGCCTCAGCAGTTCGGTAGCCTTCTCCACCACCTGATGCTGCGTACTTACGCCAACCACAGCCTTGCCTGGCGGACAGCTTCCTCATAACGCTGGTACTCAGCTTGGCTCGCCCGGCGTGGTAATGCGCGGTGCGACAACGGAGACCTCGAGGGAGCCAACGAGGATTTCAAGAAAGCGGAACGCCTCAAAGAGGCTGCCGGAGCTTCGCTCTCGACAAAAGGGCTTATTTTGTCGATATTTGAAAGAGCTGCTCCCCTGTTTATGCGGTTTCCGGGACATCGATGAACGACGAATATCGGCAAAACGGGTGAAGCCGAACAACTCCGCGAGAAACGGCCGTCGCAGCATTCATTGTGTCCACTTACATCGGTGTGGACCCGCGTATGCATGCACTGCCCGCTCACCGCGGTTTCCATCAACAGGCCCCAAATTCGATTCTTCATTTGAACCATCTGCCGCACCAGCAGGTGCCGATAGCGCAATGTGCGGCGCCGGTCCCGAATCTCTGTGGAAGCCATATGGGCACTCGGGCAGGAAGTCGCACCGCAAGCAGTCCGCAATCTTGCTCCCATCGATCCTGTCGTTCTTCTTTTTTGAGGCCGCAATCGCACGCAGCATCACCGGATGCGCCACATTCACCTGTGTTGCATGCGGAAGCAGATGGTCGTAGACCCAGCCTGTAAAGATCGTCGCCTCCATAGCAACTGCCCAGGGCTGTGGAAGATACTTCATCCACCCGTCCAGTTCGTTGCGCGTTGCCCCGATCGTGCCTTGTCGCTCGATCAGGCCGCTCGCATCCTTAACGCAATAACTGATCGTCTTCTTGTGGACGTCGAGTCCGATGTAATACATATTTGTTGAGGAGCCTCCATGGTTGTTCTCTGAATCAACGTGTCCGTTGAGTTCAGCTTTTTGTACACCACGCGCTCGCCCGACTTACATTCAAACATCCCGTCGATTGTCAGCATGGTGCTCAATCGCGGCAAGCGCGAGAACGTCATCGCCGATAAAACAGCACTGAACGATGTCGAAGATCTCGATAAAACACTGGCGCGCATCAAGAACGATGGCGAGTACCTGGGTGAGTTTTCCTTCACCGCGGTCATTTACACCTAGGGCGACTCTGCCAAGCGGAAGTCTGCGGCCGCTGATGTTCAGAAAGTTTTCGGCAATCACGAAGGATCGCTGATCCACCAGAGCTACAACGGTCTGAACGCGTTCTCGCGATCATTCCCGGCAACAGCGCTTTCAACTTGCGGCGGACCTGGCTCCTCAGCGGCAACTACGCGGACCTGTCATTTCTGTATGCGCCGCCCGAGGGCGAGTACGGAGGTACGAGGCGATGAACATCATTCGCGAGGGCCAAATCCGGTGGCGGCCGCAGGACGATGTGGTCGGCCAGAAGCAGTTTATCGAGCGTCCTTGTCTGCGGTCATTTGCGACACATCCGTTCCGGCGAAGCGGTTGTTACTAGGTGGCTTGGTGGCTGGGTAAATATAGACAAACTGCTTGACAACCATATCTCTTTTTGTCGGCACTTAAAGGCAGGGCCACCCGCCCATTTTGAGATTCGACGCCCCACACGGACACGCTACCCGCCCGGTCCGCCCATCCAAAAGTAACTGCCCCAGTTCGAGCCGCTTTTCATATGGGTTTCGATATCCCAGAAAGAAGGATCGCTCGCCCAACCCGACCCGCCATCGTAATCCTCGAGAGT
>JAFATG010000206.1 GCA_019244055.1 Acidobacteriaceae bacterium
ATGCGATCACCTTGCCGGACTCGCTGTGGATCGGAAACATTAATCGCCCGCGGAAGCGATCGTAAAGCCCGCCTTCTTCCGGGCGTCTGCCGATCAGTCCCGATTCTTCCATCGCCGTCGCGCCGAACCTTTGTAGCCTGTTCACGAGCTGCTGGCCGGAGCCATCCGAAAGGCCCAATCGAAATTCGTCGATCGCCGCCCCTGACACTCCGCGCGATTCCAGGTATTGGCGGGCGCTCGCGCCTGCCGCTCCGCGTAGGTTGTTCTGAAACACACCAGCGGCAACTTCGTGCATTTCGAGCAATGCCGTCCGGCGTTGCGCCTCCGGATCGTCCGTTCGCCGCAATTCCGGCATCGAAATCCCGTAACGCTCGGCCAGCAGCTTCAGCGTTTCCGGGAACGTGAGGCTTTCAATTTGTTGGACGAACTTGAATACGTCGCCGCCGGCATCGCAGCCGAAGCACTTGTAGTACTGCAATGTGCTGTGGACGCCAAAAGAAGGCGTCTTCTCCGAGTGGAACGGGCACAGTCCCACATAGCGCGCGCCGCCGCCCTGCCGTTTCAGCCGCACGTACTGCCCGACAACCTCCACGATGTCGAGCTGACTCTTCAGTTGCTCAGCAAAATTCATTCACCAACGAGACGGGGGAGTGCTTTTCAGATTAGCAGCCGCAGCCGCCGCTTAGATGACGCGGCCAAGCTTGTCGTCCATGGCGTTAATCGGCTGAGATTGCGAATTAGGGCTTTGGTTCCGATGGATCTTTCCAGAGTGGCATGACGTTCAGCCCTATTTCGCAGATGCGGATCGCTTCTATGATCTGTCTTTAACTCTGTTGGGCCGGAGCACAGAAGACTACAAGTGTCATCGTCTGCCGGAGGACAAGGCGTCCAAAAGGGTTCGCGAACCGATGTTGCGAGCGGCGGTTGCTGCACGTGACCGGCCGAGGTGAGATGCCGATTCATCATTACAGAATCAAAGGGGACGGTACGCGGACTAACCTGTCCAATTTCCGGATCCCGATAAACCGCCAACAAGATTCCAAGGGAAGAGAGAGCGTGTCACATCAAGCAATTCGGCATTGCTGGTATCACGCTTAGCGCTCCCGATCATCGCGGCAACGAATCAGCGATCGAAGCTCCATACATTGCTCGTCAGTTCGTCGCGAATCGTGGCAATATGCTTTCCGTCAGGCGAGAACACCCCGTAGGCATGGATGCTGTCTTTCTGTAGCAGATGGGCGTGCAAGCGGGAATCTAAGAAGTAAAGAACGGAAAAGTAGGATGGATCAAAGGAAAACGGAGGAAGGCTCTTTTGGCTGAACTTGTGGCTTGCGGGATCCGGCCAGGCCAGCCATTCCCCGCTGGCATGCCCCGGATTCATCCCCCCAATGACCTCGATGCCGGCGATTTGCCGGGAGACCTGCGATCGTTTGGACGGATCGGGATCTAATTGCAGCTCGCTGAAGCGGCCGGCATGCGCCGGGTCTGGAATGGCAATGTGCCTGCCATCCGCTGAAAGCGCCCAGCGGCCCAAACCGGAAATGGCGAAGCTGGTGCGCCCCAGCTCTCGCCCTTTCCCTTTGATGGGATCGAGTTCATAGTACGTTTCCCGCCCATCATGCGTTGTCCGCAACACGCAGATATGGCCAGAACCGAACGTACTGCAGCGGAATTCATCCAGTGGTTCGCTCAACGGCACCTCCGCTATCGGTCCACCGTTTGCCGGTATGCGCATGAGCCGGAGATCTGTAAACCCGGCCTGGGGCGTATTTTGGGCTGACATGAACAGGATCCATTTACCGTCTGGAGTCAGTTGCGGACAATAATTCTCCCGCTCGGAAGCCGCCAACAGTTCGGGTTCGCGACGGTTCCGGTTCTGTTGAAAGATCTCGAGATGGCCATTCCGGTTCGATTCGAAGATCACCGACTGACTGTCGGCACTCCAGGCATGGGGAAAGCTGTAGCTCTGTTCAAATGTGAGGCGCCGCGGCAGCCGAAGTGACGGTTCCGGTTTAGCCTGCCATTCGGCCGTATTGGTCTGACCCGAGGCGTCCGTTCGAAGCATAAACAGCTTTTGGCCATCGGGCGTGCCGGTCAGATTGGAAAGCGCCGCACTCGAGAAATTGGAGATCTGTTTTGGTGAGGACATCGCTTGTCCGGCGGTAGAGTCCACCCGCAGCAACCAGATATTAAAGCCCACGCTGCTGCGCGCAATATCCTGGCGCAAAAACACGAACTCGCGGGACTGCGTGAAAAAGCCGGAGTCGAGGCGGAGTGGTCCGATTGAGGCCGTGCTGTGATTGGCATGAGGATCTACGGTCACCAGGTCACTCCAGTCGCAAAAGTCGGGGTTGATCGTGACGTCCGGCCGATCCGTGTCATCGAGGCAGCCGGAGAGGCGATGAAACCATAGCCGGTTATCGTCACCGGACCAGAAGAGCGCAGCCACATGAGTACCGCCTGGTACGTTCATCAGAAGACGTTGCGGTGCACCGGGGCTTTCTCCTGCCCACACCTGGTGGGTTCCGTTTAACCAAGCGATTCGTTTGCCATCGTGTGACATAGCAGCCAGCTGCATATCCTCGGAGAGCCGTCGTGGTCTATCCGAATCGAGGGGAATCTGCCAGGCTTCAAATTGTTCGTGTCCCAAGCCAACAGCAAGCAGGGTCCGGGCGCTAACGAAGAACAATTGATAGCAGGCCAGATCTTGGGGTCCCGTCAGTTCGCGAATTTTGCGTGTGAGGTTATCGCGCACGAAGAAGCCGCCGTCAATTGTCGCGTAAGCCAGCTCGTCACCGCTGCGGGAAAGGGCGAGTGCGGTAACATCGTGGCCGCTCGTATAGTGGGTAATCTGCTCAACCCGTGGGCTCGGGTGCTGTTTCGCGCTGCGAAGCCAAAGCGCAGCGGCGGACAAGAGCAACAGCAGGCAAAGCAGCAACGGCAAAACAAGGCGTCTGTGCAGTGGTGTTTCCAGCCTTGCGAACTGGAGCTCAACCTCGCTCGACGTGGGACGCCAGAGCGGATCCGTGCTCCGCATGCGAGTCACAATGGAGTGCTTCGGGAACCCGGCTTCTTCAAGAATCAGCGCGAGCGAGTAGATGTCGCTGGCCGCGGTAGCGGGCCGACCCGCTTTCTGCTCCGGCGACATGTAGCGCACCGTTCCTACCGGCAGACTAATGCTTTGGTTTGCCGCCGCCCGCTCGCGAATATTCTGCGCCAGGCCGAAGTCGAGAACTTTCACGAAATCATCGGCGCGCACCATCACATTTTCGGGTTTGATGTCGCGGTGAACGATACCTTTCTCGTGAGCCGCAGCCAGCGCACTCGCCAACTGCCGGCCTACGTGAATCACTCGCCGGGATGATAATCGTCCAGCCTTAAGAAGCTGTCGCAGGGACTGTCCGTCTACCAGCTCCATCGCAATCGCCAGGCCCCATCGCGTCTGGATCAGCTCGTAAATGGTAACGATGTTGGGGTGGTTAAGACGCGAGGCTAACCGCGCCTCAGAAATCACTTGCGATGCGGCGCGTTGATCGGCCCCCACAGCGCTCGGCAGAAACTTCAAGGCAACGGTCCGCCGTAGTTCTGTATCTTCGGCCGAATACACCTCGCCCATCCCGCCTTGGCCGATGCGCTCGAGCAACGTGTAGCGCCCGACTGCATCTCCGATCCGCCGGTCCGGCGCGGGCGGGTAAGCCGCTTCAGTTTCCAGCTCTTCGAAAACCGCGATCACCCGGCTTTCAACCTCGGCATCTACGGTCGCGCCACGGACGTATTCGCGCTGCGCCTCCGAAGCCAGATCGCCCGCCGTTTCGCACAGGATCCAGGCAGAGCGCCACTGCTCTTCGGTCAAAGGAACTGCTCCTTATCTCTTCCTGAAGCGAGTCCTGGAGGGTCAGAACTGCTACCCATTCGCACTTTTCAGCCCGCTTGCAACTTCTCCCGCAGCCACTCTTTACAGAAAGTCCAATTGCGGGCTACTGTACGCGGCGCAATTTCCAGACGCATTGCAATCTCATCCACCGACAGCCCCTCGAAAACCTTCATTTCCACAACACTGCGCAGCCGCGGGTGAATGCTTGCCAACTTTTCCAAGAGCTCATCGATTTCCTGCAACGTCGCATCCCCACTCTCTTCCAGGGTCTCGAATTTCGCGATGTCGATCTTTGTTATTCGGTGCGACAACGGACGCGAATGATCGATCAGCAGGTGGCGCATCACATGGGCTGCGAACTGCAAAAACTGCTCCCGTTCTGAACGACCGGAGATCTCCGGAGCAGGCAGCGACTTCACCTTCACCAGATGGAGGTAGAGTTCGTTCACCAGCAGAGTGGGCTGCCACGAGTGCTGGTTTCCCTCCGCGTTCATCTTGATCGCCGCCAGACGTCTCAATTCCGGGTACAGAAGCGAAAAGAGCTGATCCGCCGCTTCGCGGTTTCCCAAGCGGAAGCGGGCCATCAGACTAGAGACGGTCAGGAGTTGCTCAGCCGCCACAGCAGGACAAATTATCTCACTTTGCGGCGGAATGATTTTTTTTTCGCGTGAATGGCAGTTTTTTATGAGCTCCTCTCGCTCGTATTTGCGAAGCCCG
>JAFATG010000347.1 GCA_019244055.1 Acidobacteriaceae bacterium
CACTACGTATGTATTCAATGCCGGATGGACGGACCCAACCGTTGTGCTCGAAGCCGGCTTTAGCTTTTGATGTGATGCTTCTTCGCAGTTGGGAAGAAAGAGCGGCTACCCTGCGGGTGCAGCAGGCATTCGACCGGTGACTAAAAGGTTGTGGAAAAAACATCGATTAGCGGGCACGAGCCCGATAGAAGACTTGCGGGGATACGCTCTAATCATGTCACGGCGGATCGCGATTTTGGGTGCTGAAGCATATTCATTGAATGTGACCGTTGTGCCCGCTGACACGTTAGGGTACTTAACACTCTGGGACTCACAAGCCTCTATGCCTGTCGCATCCACATTAAATTCCCTTGAGGGGGCGGTCGTATCCAATGCCGCCCTGGTTCTGGCCTCTTCAAATGGCGCTATCGACGTTTTCGCCAGTGACTTGACAGATACCGAATCCGTAGCATCGCGATCGGGGGTCCCGCCTCTAGATCAGCCCCCGGCGTTCATGGAGCAGTATTCGAAACAAGCGGTGCTGGTCAGGAAGATCCCGGGTAGCGAGTTTTCATTCCTGGCGAATGCATATGCAACTCACGAGCAGTATGCACGGGCACTTGGCTGCAAGCGCAACGACCCTGGAGCGCATTGCAGGGCTGGCGCAATTGCTTACGCGAGCGATAATGAGGCGCGAGACGAGTTCATAAACGGTTCCGAGATCGCCCATCTGGCCGTTCCAGAGACTCTGGTAGACTGATCGGAGGCGCGCGCAGGACGCGTCCTGTCCGCGGAAAGGGCTGCGCCCACCTGCACTCTTGCAGGACTTATCTTTTTGATGACCCTCTTTCGCCTGTCATGCGGACCAGGCACACGAAGGAGGCATCTTGAATCTGGAACAACAAAAGAAACAGGCTCGCGAACTGTTGCAGGCCGTCCGCGCTGGAAGGATTGATGCACTCGTGCGGCTGCGAAGCCAGTATCCACGGTGGGCCAATACAGAGGATGCAACCGTTCGGCAAGAAGTGGCCCTGCATGATGCCCAGTTCGTCATCGCCCGCGAGCAGGGGTTTGCCAGTTGGACGAAACTCAAATCCTACGCAGAAGCCTCTCCCCGCGCTCGCCACTCGCACCTCTTTGTTGCTGACATGCAGTGGATTACGGACCGGGTACACGGCCTCTTGCGTACCCGGCAGTCAGCGGGTCCGGCAGCACTGGAGCAGATTCGTGAATGGCACCCCCGTTTCAGCGGCTGCTCGGACGAAGAAATTCGCCAGGCCCCGTTTACCGAAGGAGACGCGCAACTGGTCTATGCGCGAGAGCATGCATTCGATACCTGGGATGACCTCGTCCGGCGAGTGAACCTGCTCGCATCGGCCTCGAACGCGAAGGCAGCGGAACCGTTTCTCGCGGCCTTTCGGGCTTTGGAATCGGGCGATATTGCGGCCCTGAAGTTGTTGCTGCGGGACCGCCCGCAGCTCGCGCAGGAACGCGGCACCAATGGAAACTCTCTGCTGAACCTCGCCGTCAGCATCGGAGGAAAGAGCGGCCCTGATCTAGGCCTTGCGTTCATCGAAACTCTGCTTGAGGCCGGGGCGGACGTGAATGAACCCAACGATCGTGGATGGACGCCCCTGCATCAAGCGGCGTACTCGAACCAATTTGCAATAGCGGCTGCGTTGATCAAGAGCGGAGCGGATCTCGAGGCGGAAGCGCATGGCTCGGGCGGAACTCCGCTCATTGTCGGGTTGTTCTGGGGTCATCGTGAACTGGCCGATCTGTTAGGCCGCTATTCCGTAGCCCCAGGGAATCTACGCGCCGCGGCCGGATTGGGAGACAAAGAGCTTTTGGAGAAGTGCTTCCGCGGAGAAAAGACGCTTACGTTCGAGGCTTGTGCGGCACGAGGATTTTACAGGCCGCACAGGGGGTTCCCAGATTGGCACCCGTCAGCCGATCCGCAGGAGGTTTTGGACGAGGCTCTTATTTGGGCCTGCAAGAGCGGACGGACGAACGTACTTCCGCGGCTCGTTCGCGCAGGTGCGTGTCTGGACGCCGATCCATATCGCGGAACGCCACTCATCTGGGCCGCAGTGTGTAACCGCCCGGAAACGGCTGAATGGCTGATCGATCACGGCGCGACCATCAATCGCAAAGCCACGTTCGGCGGCCTCACTCATGGCCAGGGTGTAACTGCGCTGCACATGGCCTCGCAATACGGGCATCTTTCAATGGTGCAGTTGCTCATACAACGAGGAGCAGATCCGAAGATCACCGATGATCTGTATTACGGGGACGCTGAAGCGGCAGCAAACTACTTTGGGCAGATCGCGGTTCGGAACTACCTGCGCTCTCTTGGGTAATTAGAATTGCCGGCTGGCCGTAATCCGTCCGGAGCTGGTAGTGAACTCCCTGATGCCGATTCATGGGCGCTCACCATATCGCGCGCAGTGAGCAGTCTTGTGGACAGGACAACAGTGATTGACTATAGGTTCGCGCCGAAGGCGAGCAGACGGCCGTCGCAATCCTTCACTACAAACTCGCGCGAGTGCCACGGCATGTTAGCGGGTCCTCGAGTGAATTCTACGCCCTTGGCTGCGTACTCGGCGTAAAGCACATCCGCATCCTCGATAAGTAGGTAGGCATCGATCAGTTCGTCCGCATATTTGTCGGGATTGGCAGTGGGCGGCTCGGCGCAGCGGAAGTGAATGGCGTGCTGGTCGCGCGCAACAATAGCGTAAACTGGCGGATCTTGCCACGTGCCCCGACATTCGAAGCCAAGCTTGTCTTTGTAATAGGCGAGAGTGGCAGGGATGTCCTTGGTGAAGAACTGAGGCGCGATCTGACGGATCATGAACCAAGTCTAGTGCACATACGTAATGACGATTTCTTTTGACTCTGTATTTTCAAATCAACTCTCCTCAATCCGCCGCTCATCATCAGAAGCAAGGTGAGTTCGTTCCAGTCGAGCGCGACACTTGGCCCTGCCGACGTTCGCAAGGGTTTCGACGGATTTTTCAGCGAACGCGGGCCACTGGGCAGCTGCACCAATAGCACGTCCAAACTGGACGGTACCGCGGCGATAATCTGGCAACACGAGACAGCAAGCACCGGCGTAGCCAGGCGTTTCAGCAAGCCGTTGCCGGATCGCAGGCGTTCAAGATCCGCAGCACTGACTGTATAGTGTTCCAACTGCGTGTTGTCGCCGGCGAGCCGAAGATCTCGTCGATCCGGCCAAGATAGCCGATCGTCTTCATGTGACGCCGGTACACTCCGAACACAAGTCGATTTCTTGACCCGATGATTCGGACGAACCACTCCCCACTTTGGGGAAGCGTGATCGGAAGGGAAATTT
Organism: Acidobacteriaceae bacterium; assembly: GCA_019244055.1. Classification (GTDB taxonomy): domain Bacteria; phylum Acidobacteriota; class Terriglobia; order Bryobacterales; family Bryobacteraceae; genus Bog-105. Next base: position 3,332 of record JAFATG010000347.1, read on the forward strand.
TGTCACGACAGGTTTTTGAGAGGATGCTCACAAATCGAACAAGGTCCGGGCGTGTTGGGTCCGCTCCAAACGGATCGTCCCTTTCCAATCGGATAAGGTTACTGCCGTTGCAGGATGCGATTTCCGCTGTAAACGGCAACTTTCGCCGCAGCTCCGCAAGGAACTTTGCGCGCGAGCCAGGTTTTCGAACGACAAACGTCCCTGCAGCGCCGACATTCACGACATCAAAGGCGCCCAGTTCTCTTGCGAGTGTGCTTGGGCGAAATGTCCTGTGCCCGCCGACATTGATGCCTCGCAAGAAAACGATCAGAGCCATACAGGGCCAGGATAGATCGAAATTGAGCCCACCCGGCGCGAGCACGTTCGTTAGGCCGAAAACGCGCGGTGGGCATATACTGTCGTTCACCACGCGAAGGAGCGGAGATGAGCTACGACGTGCGACTTGCGATTCGAACCCTGGAGGATTTCAGCGGGTACTCGGTTGAGCTGATTTTACCTAATGGACGCGCGGCCCGTGAAGAGACGAGTAGCGAACAGTTTCACAACGCTTCCGAGATCCCTGGAACATTGGTAGAAAAGGGCGCTGTGTTTGCTTCTTTGCTGTGGCGAGGTTCGGTTGCTGCGTTACTAGCTGCTGCGATCTCCGAAAAGCCGCCAGGGCAGTTTGGCCGGATCCTGTTCGAGTGTGATCACTTCGCCATGTCATTCGTGCCCTGGGAGAGCGTGATGTTCGCTCCGCCGCTTGCAGGGCACGAGTTCGCCTTCATTTATTCGAGCGACACGAGGACGCCTCTAGCCGGAGTTGCACCTCGACTGCCCCTTCGATTTGCGACAGCAGCAGTTGGAACCCGCCGTCCGTACGACGTTAGGGAGGATCTTCACCATCTGATTCCGAATCCGGATGTGAACGTGGCACGCGCTTTTCAGATCACAGAGCTGAGCGGGACTTTGCAAGATACGCTCGCCGTGGTCACCGTGGACCCGCCTGACCTGCTCCACTTGCGGGTCAAGAACAGCAGCGATCTCGACCAGGGCAGCTTCAACGAACTCGTTGATCGTCGCTGGATAGCGGAGGCGGGTATTCAACTGCCCGCCGGCAGACCGGGGATAAGGCTGCTCATGCTGCACATCGAGGAGATATGGGAACCGGTTGCCGCCGCCGACGGCTACACGTGGTGGATCAGAATGGCGCAATCGCAAGGAGCACCGGCCATCATCGTTACGAACGGACCCGAGGCTGTGACCGGGTATTTCTATTTCAGGCTCTTCGAGCAACTCGTACACGATCAACCAATCGACGTGGCGTTTCTCCGGGCACAGAGCGAAGTGGGCCCGCTCTCCGACAACATGCTTACCCGATTGTTCCTTTGCAGCGGCACCGAAGATCTCCTGCGAGTTAGTTCGCTCGCGGAAGCGCTGCGAGCAGATGCGGAAGACGCGATTTTGGAGATCCAGGCTGCGCTGGCTCAGGGAAGTATCTATCCGGATCGCGCGGCAAGCGCCATGACCGCGTTCGAGAACGTTCTTGCCAGCGCGGAGACACTCCGGTGGGATCACGAAAGTACTGGACTGCTCCTACTGGCCGATCTGAAAGACCAGCTCGATTACGCTGGATTAGTGCGCTTGGGCAGGGAGCCGGGCATCCCCAGGCGTCACATGCAGCTGCCGAAACCACCGGCGCCTGAGAGTTATGCGCCTGAACGTGAAGAAGCGCGCGTCGTTAACGTCGCCTTCCTGGGCCGCGAGGGCATTGTGCCCGGAACTCGGTCGCTTGCGGCGGGTACGCGCTACGACTTTCGCGCACAGATTGGGCGCCGCTTGCCGGAGAGTATTTTGCGCAATCCCGCGCCAGTGCCGGACGCACAACTGGTTGAATTCATGCGGCCCGAGGGGCTTCCATTACGTCTGGTGCTCTCCAGCCGCCAATTCGAACTGATCGATGACGAGCTCGAACTCGTTCTGCCGCCCAAAGGCCCGAGCGAGATGCTGCACTTTCGCGTGCGGAGTCCACGTGCAACAGGTCCTGCGCAGCTCCGTGCAGCGCTGTATTACGAGGCAAACCTTTTGCAATCCATTCGCGTCACGGCCGACATTGTTGCGCCTGGCAGCTTGAAAGGAACAGGCAACAGCGCCGAAGTCGAGTATTGTATCTGCGGAACTCTCCGCGATGTAGAGATGTACGAACCGCGCTCGCTAAGTCTGCTACTGAACGAATCGCACGACGGGACGCACACTTTTGCTGTCGTAGGGTCACAGATTCGCGAGAACTTCAGCTTTACCGAAGGAGAGATGAATAACTCTCTCGCAGTAGCCCGCAAAACGCTGCTTGCGATCTGCACGGACCTAGACAAGAGCGGAAAGCCTACCGGCTATCGCTACAACTCGAGAACCAACTCAGGCTCCCCTGCCCAGTTCGTTGAGGACGTCAAAAAGCTCGCGTATGCGGGTCGCGATTTGTACACCGTATTCGTTACGAACAAGAATCAGGCGTTCGCGCAGCAACTGCGACGAGTGCTGGCCCAAGAGTCGGAGATTCAGATTGCGTCAACGCGGTCGGCGAAATACGTGTTTCCCTGGGCGCTGGTTTACGACAAGCTTCTGGTGCAGGATGACACCAACGTGGTTTGCGAGCAGTTTCTGTCCGATATCTCAGGCCACGACCGTAATTTCCGGTGCTTATCTTCCGGCTGCCCGAACGCGGACGACTTTAACGTGATCTGTCCATCCGGTTTCTGGGGCTACCGGCATATCGTAGAGCAGCCGCCTTCCATTGCGGAGGACGACAGGACACCCGGACGCGATCTGCCCATGTATATTGATCTCGATGGCGATCCGAGGGTCATGATGGCCATCAGTCTGGAACTCGAGTTCTCAGATGAGCACTACAAGCAACTGAGCGTCGTCCGGCCTTATCAGATCGCGCTTGCGCCTGATAAAGGCAGAGTAGTGAAGGCTTTGCTGGCGCAGCCAGTGCCAAATCTTGTCTATTTCTACTGCCACGGTGGGAAGGACAACGGAAAAGCTTTTCTAGGTATCGGCAATAAACAGCAGCTCTTAACGGGCGACCTTGTCGGCTGCGGCCTAAACTGGCCTGAGAGCCACCCGCTTGTCTTTATCAGTGGTTGCCGGACAGTGGAATTGTCCCCGGATGACCTCCTCACTTTTGTTACGACTTTCACGTTCTGCCAGGCAGCCGGCGTAATCGGCGCGGAGATTACGATTCCTGAAAGCCTGGCCCGCGAATTCGCAGCACAATTTTTCGAGGCCATGCTGCAGCCTAATGCCTCAGTCGGCGAAGCGATACGGCGCGAGCGCTTATCTCTCCTGAGTAAATACAATCTGCTCGGACTCGCGTACACGGCTTTCTGTCATTCGTCGCTGCACTTTCGCTCAAGACCAGTATCGGCGAACTAACCGCCCATGAACGGGTTTTTCGTCTTTGAGCCGTCGAGCAGATCCGATAACGTCAACTGTCTGCTGTAGAGTCCAATGAGCAGAAGAACGACAACGTAGCCGAAAAACCCGATTGCGAGTCCAACTGCGTACCAGGAAAACAACTGCGATTCACGAGTGAAGAGCGCCAGAACCGCCGCACCCCCAATCGCGCCAACTATTCCGGAAATATCAGAGATGGTGTGGTCCTTCTTGTAACGCATCGTGAAGTAGGTGATCCAGCCGATCACCGCGCCGAAACAGATTGCGCCTGCGATGTCCACATCCTCTCCAGTGACAGTGATTCTAACTCAATGGTTATTTGTGCTTGAGGTGGCGTAGCTGTTGCCAACGGGCAGATCTGGATCGTTATTGGCGTACACCGTAGTCGGATGATGCCCAATGTTGGCGAATTGCATCCACACGGCTAGGCGGCATTGGCCTGCGTTGCCGTTCGGCCCAAAAATTCGCGAATCGCACTAGCGATTTCCTGAACATGTGTTTCGAGCGCAAAGTGGCCAGTGTCGTAGAAGTGCACTTCCGCTTTTGGGTTGTCGCGCTTGAACGCCTGGGCACCCTCAGGCAGAAAGAACGGATCGCTCTTTCCCCAAACGGCGAGCAGAGGCGGCTGTTGTGTGCGGAAATATTCCTGGAATCGGGGATACAGGGCGACGTTGGTTGCGTAGTCCAGGAACAGATCGAGCTGAATTTCGTCGTTACCGGACCGAGCCAGCAGCGCGGAATCGAGTTCGAAAGCTTCCGGAGCCACCAGCGTCGCATCCTGGACTCCATAGAAGTACTGGGCCTTGGTCGCCTCAGGCCCGAGGAATTCGCGAAGGGCGGCACGGTTCTCTGTGGTTGGCTGCTTCCAATATTTCTGGATCGGGTTCCAACCTTGGCTGAGCCCCTCGTCGTACGCGTTACCGTTTTGGGAGATTACTGCAGTGATTCGCTCGGGATGCGCCAACGCCAGACGGAATCCGACCGGGGCACCGTAATCGAAAACGTAAATAGCGTAGCGTTCGAGACCGATTGTTTGCGTGAAGCTGTCAATAACATTAGCCAGATGCTCGAAGGTGTAGCGGAACCGCTCCCTGGGTGGCGAATCGGAGAATCCGAAGCCTGGCAGGTCGGGTGCGACCACGTGGTAGCGGTCGGCCAGGAGCGGGATAAGGTTTCGAAACATGTGCGACGACGTCGGGAAGCCGTGCAGTAAGAGAATGGTCGGAGCGGTTTTTGGACCGGCTTCGCGATAAAAAATCCTGAAGCCGTCGACAGTGGCGTGGAGATATTTGGTCATGCTTGGAACTCCTCAGAAGATAGGCTATTGGCCTGAGGGCAGCGGTTTGTATGCGTCCGGCTTCCCTCAAGCGTTCAGATGCGATAACCGGTAAAATGATTCATCATCGGTGTACATATTTTCTCAACGCGAGTGCATGAGCAGCGCCAACGACAAACAGACGGACTGGAAAGATGGCTTCCTATTTCTCGGGAACCAGCTAGTGCTGGATTTCCTTAATACGTGCCCCGTGCAGAACGGTGAGCCTACGGAGTTACTCCAGGACTTCGGCGCGCTCCTGGGCTGGTTTCAGGCAGCCAATCTGCTTCGTTCTCGTGAAGCGGCCAATCTTCAGCAACGGTGGGGGGAGTCGAGCCGAGCCCGGCGCGTCGTGAAGGCTATGCAGGAGCTTCGGGAAAAAATACGCAGGGACGTCCTCGCCTGGGAGCGTGGCGGTCCCGTTCATCACTCCGCGGCAGGGGAACTGAATAGGCTGATGGCGGATCATCCCATGCGGACTAGACTGAAGACAAATGAAAACGGATCTTCGACGGAGCTGTATTTCGAACCGCGGCAGCCCGAAGACTTATTTGCCCCCTTAGCACACAGCGCGGCGATGTTATTCGCCAACGTGGATCGGAAGCGCGTCCGCAAGTGTGATGAATGTGTGCTGCACTTCCATGACACCAGTAAGAAAGGCACACGACGCTGGTGCAGCATGCTCTTATGCGGCAATCGCCAGAAAGTCGCAGCGTACGCAGATCGCCAACGGCTGCGGCGACGAAGAATGACAGAGAAGCGTTAGCTGCGTCTTCTTGTCCAAAGTCTAAGGACAAGAGGCCGCAGAACAACTAATCACGGCAGACGAATTCGCTCCCAGACTTCATCTCCGGTTGTGAAAATTCTCGTTCGGCGATAGTGACCGAAAAGGTAGTCGTGGAACGGTTGCAGGTGGTCCTCTTTGTATCCGAAGAGGTGTGGGATATACATTGGGGGCCGTAATAACAGCAACTTTGTCTGCGTTCGTTCCAATCCTTCAAGTATCGCGGCGATTTGCTCGGGACGGCTATAGTCGCCGGGAGCGGGAGCTTCGATGGGGGTGGGGTTCTTCAGGGCAAGCGGTAAGGTATAGGGCGGCATCCCGAAATACCATTGGCCCGGATGGGTCTGGTGCGCCATCCACCGATACACCTTCGCGTTCCTCGCGTCTGCGATTGCCACGTGTCCGGCAGGCAGATCAAGCTGATCGGCGTGATGAAGCTGGGCAGCGGCAGCTTGGGCCAACACCAATGCCGCGGAGATCGCCGCCAGACCTCCTGCCGCGATCTGCCACGATCTTCTCTTCCGGCTCAACAGCCAGACGAGCAGAATCATCGCCGGGGGACTTGCGCAGGAGATCCTTCGCATCGATAATGAGGGCGCGACAACTATCAGCATCGCTGCACCCGCGAGTGCCAGCAGCATGAGCTGGTCCCAATGCTCCTCGCGTTCCGCCTTACGCCGTTTCCAGACTTCGACGAAGGTCCAGGAATAAGCGACGGGAACAGCGATATACAGGAAGGGCAGGCAGACCCACTTGAGCAATCCTTTTTTCTCAGAGAACTCCAATGCCATCACATGCCAGTTGTTGGCAGAAACGGAGCCGAAGTATCGCAAGGGAAAAACAATCAAATCGGCAGACCAGCGATGCAGTCCTGCTGCCGCGAGGAACGGAAGATTGACAATGGTGAACGCGAGTAAAGCGGCAAGACACAAGTGCAGAGCTCGCCCTCTGAATAACTCGCCCTCCGCTGGTCCCTGTCGCGACTTCCACCAGAGATAAATCAGGAGCGCCAGCAGCACGGCCGCCCCCTTGCTCTGCGTAAAGCTGCCGGCCAATCCGCACAGAGCACCGGCCACGAGGACTCTACTTGAAGAGATCCCATCAAGCAAAACCGCCACGGCCACCATCACGAAAAGGGTGGAAAACCAATGATGGGTTGCGTCAAAGGAGCCCGCGAGAACAAAACCTGTCATCAACAAGCCGGGCAGCAGTACAAAATTGCCGCGCACGAGTCTGCGCGCACACAATGTCACCCAAAAAGTCGTCAGAGTTGCCAGGAAGCACATGAGCAGATTCGGAACCCAAAGCGCCACGCCTATCCAGCGAAAGATGATTGCGTAAACGAGCTCAGTGCCGGGGGTGACAAAATCAAAAAAGTCCCGGTAGGGCCACTCCCCCCCGAGGATTCTAACGCCCTTGGTGGCATAACCCAGCGCATCCCCCCACAACAGGAAGGGAACGTTCGGAAAGTGAAACGAACGTAAATAGCAGACCAAGAAAGTGAAACCGCCAAGCGCGCCAATGGACCAGGACGGTGGAATCAGAGCTTCAGGGCGCTGGGTCTTCCGGGCCCGAAAAATTTTCATATCGGTAAGCGACATCGAAGACGAGTCTCGGAACCCACGCGATAAAGTCAGCCTAGTCTCTTAGGCCGATAAGTGAAATCGATCCTGCAGAACGCATGCGCTCACCAGGGTCATTAACACCTGGTCGATAGCAACACGAGAACCTTCATCCATCGTGTTCAGGTTGTCCAAAAGGCGGACGACCTTCTTCTGATTGAAGAACGGAATCGTACGAAAGACGGGGCCGCGCAGCGTATCCTGCACGAGAGTGCTGAGTTTCTCGTTTGGATTCAGAGTGGCCGGCGGGCTCAAGAATGGATGCTTCTGTCTACGATAGACCGTATCAGTGATGACGTCGCGAACCGCCTCTCTTAGGACGTACTTCTCGGTCATTCCGCGGATCTTCTGAGTCACTGGTTGCGAACGGATCACTTCTACAACGTGATGATCGAGGAAAGGCACGCGCCCCTCTACAGAGTGCGCCATCTCCATGCGATCGCCCAGCATCGTCAGAATGTAGTTGGGAAGCACCGTTTTTGACCAGAGGTAAAGCGATTGGTGCACGGGATCGCGTCCGGCGAGCTGCCGACGGACGTCAACGTTGCTGAGAAGCGGCTGATATCCATCGCGCGAGCCAAACGTGTTGCGGAAATCCTCGGCGAGCAGGTCTTGGGTCTTTAATGCTCTCGCGGAAAAGGTTTCGATCCAGGAGGGAACAAATCCGAGAAGCCGCCTGACATTTTCGAGAGGTCTTGCGTTACCGTCGGGCAACAGCAATCCGCGCGAGACGGGATTGAGCTCGTTCAGATCCCGAAGAAGCGCCGCTACCGTGGCGGGATCCTGCCCGTCCCGGTTGTAAAGAAGCATGTCGCGGCGAAAGTGCGCGTAGCCGCCCAGAATCTCATCGGACCCTTCTCCGGTAATCACGACCTTGTAGCCGGCATCGCGCACGGCCCGGCTCAACAGGTATTTGGCAACACCGTGGGCATTGAAGCAGAGCGTTTCCGATTGCAGAATCGCATCTGCGAAATGGTCAGCGAGATCGTCCTGCCGGATAGGAATCGGATAAAATTCCGCGCCTGCCTTGGCGGCCATCTCCCGTGCTTCCTTTTCCTCGTCGTATTCGGCCCGATCGAAAGTTAGCGTGAACGCGCGAATGGGATCGGGATGATGTCTCGCCGCGAGCCCGAGAACGGCGCAGGAATCCAACCCGCCGCTGAGATAACAACCTACGGGGACGTCGGCACGGAGACGGAGGCGAACGGCTTCCTCGAACGTCTGACGGAATTCGGCGACGTAGTCGGCATCTGAGCGGAGTGACGAACCGTGGTCAGGTTTTGGGTAGTCGAAATCCCAATACTGAATGAGTTGAAAATGCTTTTCCGTCGCGAGCAGGTAATGGCCGGGCGGAAGTTGGAACACACCGTCATATAGCGTGCGAACCTGGTGCCCGCCGAATTCGACACAGTGAGAAACGGACTCGGCGTCCCAACGTGCCGGCACGCCGGCAGCGAACAAAGCCTTCACTTCCGACGCGAAATACAGCGTTTCCCGGTGGAGCGCGTAAAACAGGGGCTTGATGCCGAAGCGGTCACGGGCGGCGAAGATTGTCCGGTTCGCCTCATCCCAGAGCACAAATGCGAACTCACCACGGAGTCGATGCAAACACTGGGCGCCCAGATCTTCATAGAGATGAAGGGCGATTTCGCTATCCGATCGGGTACGCAGCCGATGACCGGCACTCTCGAGTTCCCGCTGGATCTCTTCATAGCCGTAAAATTCTCCGTTTACGATGATGCGCGTGCGTTCATCCTCGCTGGCGATCGGTTGATCTCCCGTTGTAAGGTCAATGATGCTGAGCCGGGCATGGCCAAGAGCCACTCGCGCATCGGGTGTGATCCAGTAGCGCTGCCCATCCGGTCCGCGGTGATAAAGGCTCTGGGTGGCCCGCGATACTACTGCTGCTGAGATCGGATCACGGCGCGAGAAGAGCCCGACAATTCCACACATTCCGATATATCCCGTGGGTCATTATCCTCGATTTGGAGGGCTATGCACCAGTTAGGGTGTAGGCGCTGCGGTCACAATTGCAATATGTTTACGGAAAAGTTGCAAAGAATGCACCAGAGTTATCAATCCGGGCGCCTGGTATAGGCGTGCGTCACGAAGACGTTTCCCGAAAGGACAACACTGGGTTGCTCTTGGGCGTCGATCATTGCAGTTGCGAGCAGCAGGCGACCTCTGGATTCGGCTGTTGTGATGACAAAATCTTCGGTGACATCCTGCGTTGTGCCGTTCGGCAGATTCACGGTCAAAGACATAGTGCCCGTTCCATTGTGGTTAACGGAGTAAGTTCCTGTGAACGTGACATTGACGATGGTTCGCGTCCCGCCTGGGCCGGGTTGATTGACGAGCACGGAGCCATTTACCGCCCCGCGGCCATCAAATTCCGCAAGACCTAAGCCCCTTGCCACATTCGCCGCGTATGTGCCGATCATGGCGTAACTGCCATGGAGACTCGCCAGCGAGTATTCGTGATGCTCCCGTCCGGACCAGCAGCAATCGTCCTGTGCGAATGCTGTAACGGAACCGGTGCATATTAAAACGGCCAACGCAAGAGGCGCTATTGTCGCCGGTCTCGCGAAAACAGATTTTAGGGAGTGGGGAAGTAGTCGTGTTCGCATATTAGTCACATCATATTGCGAGAGCGAGGGATTAAGTTCTGCAAGTTATTTTGGCGGCTTTGCGACTCGATTCTAGTTAGTTCAACTTCGGAGTCGATGATTCCTTCGCAATTTGAAGATTTCGTTCGAGCGCAGTAAGTCGATCTGAACTGCCAGAAGTATACAGATAAGCGGCGATGTGAAGGGCTTCCGCGGGCTGCACATTCAAGTTTGGCATGAGCGTTTGAGGCTTGAACTGTTTAGGATTCGTGATCCAGGCGACCGCATTCGAGGGCACATTCACGAGCGAGCCTGCTATATATTGCCGTTCGGCGAATCTCGTCAGCGGCGGTCCAGCGCTGCGCTGATGAGCGAGGCCAGGAACCATATGACAACTGATGCAGCCATAAGACTGAAGCAATTCGAGTCCTCGCTTCGCATCGCCCTGAGCCTTGAGCTGCGCAAACCCATAGTCATTATTCGATGGCCAATTCAACAATGGATCATCAGCGCCCAAGTCCTCTGCGCTAGTCAATCGCTTGTATTCGGCCGGGGAGAGCAAGACCACGCGACGAAGAAAAGCCACTATGCCCCACAAATCTGTCTCGCTAAGGCGCGGCGCAAATCCGGGCATTCCGCTGAGTTTGAGCCCATGAGAGATGATCCAAAACAGCTCGGAATCGTCCCATTTGTTACTCGCTGTCAATAGAGGAGGCGGCTTGGGATCGATGCCGCGCCCTATTTGTTCGTTCGCAGTACCGGGCCCGCCGTGGCACGGTTGGCAATTCTGTCGATAGAGCACGAGTCCACGCTTGAGGAGTGACGGATCGCGAAGATTTGGCGGGTGCAGTCCCCGGCTGCGCATCTGGATTGCACGAGTTCTGCCGGCCTGCAGCATCCAGCGTACGGGCTTCAGATGCGGCTCATCAGCCGCGATGTTATACGTTCCGGATACCATGAACAGCAGGCCGCCGACTAACTGGAGCGCGATGACGGCGGCAATCGCGATCAGAGCTGTCTTGATTGGGGTGCTATTCATTGCAAAGTGTAAAGATAGGCGGCGATATCGCGGGCCTGCCGTTCGGTCACGCCAAGATCTGGCATAGCGTTTCCAGGATCAACCTCCTGAGGCTTTGATACCCAGCGGAAGAGATTCTGGGGGGTATTTACTAATAACCCTGCAATGTAATAGCGAGATCCGAATCCCTGAAGCGTTGGGCCGACCGTTCCGTTCGCCTCGGCCACGCCGGGGACTACGTGGCAAGAGCCGCAGCCATAAGCGTAGATCAAGTGCTCGCCAATTCTGACATCGCCGCCCGTCGGTTGCTGGCCCGCCTCGATAGCTCCGCGCCGACTGCAAGCAGAGAGTGCGATGGCGAGGAGAGCCAGAGCACAGAAGGTGATTCGCACGCCTTCTTATACTAGAACTCTTTGAAACTGCCTGATCCGAGAACAGCGTACTGGACGTCGCGCCGAGAGTTTAGGGTGTGCTTTCTGCGTTCGGTGAAAAAGCGCGGCAGGGTTGCCAGGCCGCCTAGGCGGCGCTGGTTGCCGCCTTTGATCGCGGTTGCGGAATTTGCCTCCTCATCTCCCTCCGCAGTTCGCCCAGGATCAGTCCCAGCGAGGTCGGCCTCGCCACGCAACGTCTCTTGACGCGTCTAGTCATGACCAGTCCGCGACGGTTCGCTTCTTCCCAGATTGGAAGTCTTGAACCGGGCCTGCTCCAGGCAGACATCGCTTCTTCACAAGTTCGTTCCCGCTCCACTAGCCAGTCAATGAGGTCGAGAATAACTGGCTCGATCACGTGTGGATAATTTTGTCCTCCGTTTTCTCTCATAATTTCTTCCCCTTCACAGCGGCGAGGCAACCCGATTTATATGTGCGCGCAAGAAGCGCCTCGTTACGCGGCCGGCCGAACATTTTGATTTACACGGAAAAAGTTCCCTGGGTCGTACTTGGCTTTGATCGCTGCCAAGCGATTGTAATTGCCGCGGTAAGTCGCTCGAATCCGATCCTCACCTTCTTCCATCATGAAATTGACATAGGCTCCGCCCGCTCCGAATGGATGCAGCGCATCGTAATACCCCCGGGCCCAATCGGTGATTTTCTGCCCGTTCGCGGGATCGGGATCTACTCCCACAATCACCTCGCTCCAGACGGCGTCGCGATAGCTGAACGCGGTATCGGCTTCGCCGACTCGATTTACTTTTCCGTTCACTGGATACAAGTGCATGGTCGATTGCCAACTCGGCAGAAGCGATGCGTGTTTGAGATGCTTTTCGATCGCGGCGTCACTGATCTCGTTGAAGAAATCAGCCTTCCAGTACCATTGCAGGCCGGTGGGGTAAATAGGGTCGAACAAGCTTTGCAGCATCGGAAACGGCATCTGCGCGAAGAATTCAAAGGCCGGCGGCCGGTGGTTGCGAATGGGCTCCAAAATCGTATTCGCCTGTTCCATCGACCCCTGATAGCACCACACGATCCCGCACATCGTGCGGAGATGTAACTCCTCAGGGAACGGCGGCCCCGGCGGCACGCCCAGAACTGCGAAAAAACCATTCATTTCTTCGGGCGCCTGCTTGATGAACTCCCGGTACCACTTCAACACGGCGGGCGCGTCGTCCAAATTCCAGAGCATCGGACCGGCGCAAACAGTATCGACCGGGTGCGCTTCAAACAGAAAGGACGTCACGATCCCGAAGTTTCCCCCTCCGCCACGCACCGCCCAAAACAGGTCCGAATTCTCGTCGGCGCTCGCGACTACGAAGCTGCCATCTGCGAGCACCATGTCGACAGAGAGCAGGTTGTCGACCGTCAGCCCGTACTTGCGGGTCAGGTGCCCCATTCCCCCGCCCAGTGTCAGCCCGGCGACGCCGGTCGTCGAAATGATCCCCGACGGCACGGCCAGGCCGAATGCATGTGTCGCGTGATCCACATCGCCCCACTTACAGCCTGCACCGACCAGAACGGTGCGCGCGGAAGGATCTACCCTCACATACTTAATCGGTGACAGATCGATGACTAGGCCGTCGTCGCAGACGCCTAAGCCCCCAGCATTGTGCCCGCCGCCGCGGATAGAAACCTTCAGATCGTTGTCCTTTGCCATGCGAACGGCGGTGATCACATCGGCAACGTCGGTACACTTGGCGATCAACCTCGGCCTGCGGTCGATCATTCCGTTATAGACTTTTCTCGCCTGGTCGTAGCCGGCATGTTCTGGGTCGATCACCTCGCCCCGGAACTGTCCGCGAAAATCCACAATCGCTTGCTCCAACGACATCCGCGTTCTCCTTGCTCCAGCGCTCAATCGGTTTTCGCGCGCCGGATATATTCACTTTGCCGGGCGGGGCGTTCTAAAAGCGTTCTATAGCGGTGGCCGCAGCCGTTCCGTTTGCGAGAAAAGAAACTTTTCGTTCGAACGCGAGCGAACCCGAGAGCCGAGCCGCCTCGAGACCTCGCTGGAAAGAGGCTCGCGCCAGTTCGAACTTTCCTTCGGCGGTCAGCAGATTGCCCTGCGCACAGTGCAACGCTGCGGTCGCCCATTTCTCACCGTTCTTGCTCGCGAATGCGAACCCGGTGGAGACACTTGCCAAAGCTTCGCCATCCAGTCCGGCACGCCCAAGAGTTTCCGCCAGCAGGGCGAAGTAATACGGCAGACGGAGTTCAGCACCCAAGCGGCGCATGCCCTCCAATCCTTCGCGCAGTTGTGTCAAGCCGCCGGCTACATCACCTTCGGCAGCTCGTGCCCAGCCCGTAAGGATATTCGCCATTGCAAGGTAATACGTGAACCCGTGGCGGCTGCACAATTCCACTGCTTCCCGCCCGCGTTCGAAGGCCATACGGCTCTCGCCCCGAAAGACATGCCACATCACGGCATAGTCGAGCGCGATCGCCTCGCTGAAAGGATGGCGCGTCCGCCGGGCCTCAGCGATTGCTTCCGCCACCTGATCCTCTCCGTGATTCTCCTGTTCGCGATGCCATGCGACATGCGCCAGGTACGACTTGCAAAAGAACCAAATGTCGGGACCGGCAAAGAACGCCAGCACCGATTCGCCGGTGCCGCTGTGATGACGAATGGCCTCCGTTAAATGTGCCAGCGACGCCTGCAGTTCGCCCAAATGAAACAGAGTGCTCCCGACCAGGAAATTCCCCGCCAGCAGCAATCCCGGCGTTGGCTCCCGTTCCGCAATCATAAGGAGCTCCAAGCCGACCTGTCGCGCTCTTTCGAGATCGCCCCGCACGGTGTGAAACACCCAGACGCCACTGAGAATGACGAAAATGTTCCGATTATCTAGCCGTCGCGAAAGCTCCAGCGCCCGCTCGTACGTTTCGCCTACTTCCGTTGCAGAGTAGCCTTCCGTCGTCACCAGCGCGGGTCCCAACCTGAGCAGCAGATCGAGTTCCTGTCTCAACCTGCGGTCCGAGTCCGGCAATCCCCGGCACAGGGTCAGCGCGCGTCTCAGCAGGTCCGCCGCTTCCGTCTCCGCATAGCGCTGCCGCGCATGAGCTGCCGCTCGCCAATAGTGCTCGATCGCCTCTTCCGGCATTCCGGCCTGTTCGAAATGCGAAGCAATTTGCCCATTCCAGCTATCAATGTCTGCCTCGTATGCTTCCGCCAGCGCCCGCGCTATGCGCCGGTGTAAGTAACGCCGTCGCACCAAGCCCAGTTCCGCGCAGGTTACTTCGCGCAGACGGTCGTGCGTGAAATCGTACTCTGCGGTGCCGCGGCTTTCAATGATCCGCCTTCGCCAGAGTTCGTCGAGCGCATTAGAGATGCTTGCTTCATCCCAGTCAGTAGCCTTCTCCAGGACTTCGAAGGAGAAGGGCCTCCCCATAACGCTGGCAAGGCCGGCGAGTTCATAAGAAGGCGCCGAAAGTCGGGCCAGCCGCGCGGCGATGACCGCATGCACGCGCGTACTCTGCAATCCAGCGCGCACGCTCTCAACCACGAAAAGGGGGTTGCCCCGCGTAGCGCGGAAAATCTCGCCCAGATTTTCGCTTTCGAGCGGTTTCGTGGATTCGCGGCGCGCCAGTTCGGCTGTCTCCTGAGCATCCAACGTCTCGAGTGGTATTTCCACAACCATCCCCGATTGCCGGAGTCCCGCCATAAACCGGGTAAAGGGATGTTCGCGGCCCGTTTCCTCCGCCCGCACCGTCCCAATGACCAGAACACCGGCTGCCGCAGAAGAGTTCAAAAACGCGGTCAGCCACTCCAACGAATCGGGGTCGCACCATTGGAGGTCGTCGAGGTAGAGCAGAAGCGGTTTGCGGCTCTTTCCAAAAGCGGCGCTCAGCGATTCATAGAACTGAAGACGCTGCCAGCTTTCCGCGAGCGGGCTCGATGGTCCAGACCTAGGTTCTTCGTTTTCAGGAAACTGCTCACGGATTTCCGGCACCAGCCGTGCCAGTTCTGCCAATCGCTGGGGCCCGAGACTCGGGCAGATTGCGCGAACCACATCGGAACGAAGCCACTCCGCCACGGGCGCGTACGCCACTTGCCCCTGCCCGGCGTAGCAGCGGCTGCGCGCTGCCGCATGCCCCTGCCGGACACAGGATTGATATAGCTCATCCGCAAGCCTCGTCTTGCCGATTCCCGGTTCACCCGAAAGCACGGCCACCCTCGGGCCGTTCTCCACCGCTTCTTGCCACGCCGACGCCAACTGGCACCACTCCGGCTTGCGGCCAATCAACGCCGGCATTTTCTCCAACTGAGAAACCAGCTTCGCTCCCGGAACAACAGGCGATCCGGATTTCAGCTCGCGTGAGGGTTCGGGTTCTGATTTAATAATTCGTTGAAACAGCTCCTGCGTCACCGGACCCGGCTCTACGCCCATTTCGCGCCGCAGCACGCGCATGCACTGGTGATACGCGCGGAGGGCACTGGCACGGTCGTTATTGGCTGCATGCAGCCGGATGAGCAATTGATGGTGCGCCTCGTTCAGAGAATCAAGGGCCACCAGCCGGTCGGCCCACGGAATGGCGGCCGCGTACTCCTTTCGCTCTTCGAGGAGCGTCGAGAGGCGATGCAGCGCTTCGGAGATCTGCCTGCGGTAATTTTCGCGCGGGGGCGTTAGCCAGTCGTCGTAGAGCGCCGGCAGGAGGTCATCTTCATATAACTGCGCTACTTTCGCGAGATATTGGATCTCCCTAGTAGTGTCTTGCTCCGCGCGCGCGGCGGACGCCTCCCCAATGGCTGCCTGGAAATCGAGTACATCGATCGTGCAGGAACCGTCTTGCCGCCACTGAACGGCGAAATGATCACTGACCAATGAGGTGCATTCCGGCGGCAATGCTCGTTTCAAACTGTGGAGAAGCTGCCGCAGATTCGTCCGCGCTTGCGATTCGCGAGATGCCGGCCACAGAATGAAGGCCAGCCCCTCCCGTGGCTGCGGCGCATCCGCATGCAGGACCAAGTATGCGATCAGAGACTGGAGACGGCTTGTGTTAACGGATGTAACGGGGGCTCCGCCGACGCTGATACGCAGATTGCCGAACAAGCTGATCCGCATGGGTGTCCCCGATTCCGTTGATTACGTAGTTTACGCTGTTGGTGGACAGGAGCGGTGGATTCACTGCAGGACAATAATTCAGCAAGGAAAGTTCATGAGAACGTAATAACTCACCTTCGCAACTGCTACGGACTATCAGTCATGGCGTTCTGTCTCGTGCTACCCGCCGCCGCGGATGCGGCCTCAGATACTCAGGCGGTCAAAAATTAGTTTGCGACATATCTAGCTGAGCGTCCCGCCGTTGGATTTCAGAATTTCCGACGCGATTCTCGAGTTCAGCACGGATTGGCTTACAACAACTGAATTTCAGAAGTGAAACCCGATTGTACCGGTGAAAGTGCGTGGCGTTACGTAATGCGTTCCGCTGAAAGTGGAAAGGAAGTTGTAGAGGGCGACCTTATCAGTTAGATTGATTATCTCCAGACGAGCACTCCACTTGAACCGGTCGCCATGGAAAACGTTGTCATGTCCAATAGCAAGGTCAAATAAGTTGCGGGGCTGGATTCGCTGCGGATTATGGTCGTCGTTTTCGGTCCCGGGTGCAGGAACTTTGACGTATATAGATTTCAGCCCGGCTGCATCGCAGGTGGCAAGCGCAGGTCCAAGCGGGTTTGGCGCTGCAAGTTTTCCATCGCAGGTGAGCCCAGCTTGGAACTCCTGATCGGCCGTAAGGGGCAGGCCAGTGATAGCGTTCACCAACGCGACTTGCCCGCTTGGAAGATTAGCCCCTCCGCCATCGGCAACAGGAGTTGAAGCGAAGCATGTCGCCGTAGGCGCAGAGCAAGGCACCGCGCCGCTCACAAGTCCGCTATCGTATCTCCAATTGAATGACAACCAAGGACCACGTTGCCAAGGCTGGTACTGCAAATGAGTCGTTTGATTGAAAACTTCATCATGATCGATGCGAAACACTTCGTTCCCCACCGGAATGATTGGAAGGCCCGCGACCTGCGGCAAGAAGAAGCGCGCGGCGACGCCCGACATGGCTACGAACGCCGTAAGTCCGTGGAAGCTTGGTACGCTGGCGCGAATTGCATAACCCGGAATCTTGGAGCTACGCCACTCGATCGGGAAAGTGATCGGCGTGGCACCCACCACACCGAAATCGAAGGAATTGTGCGTGTACTTCCAGATATATTCGGCGTCGATCACTAAGTAGCGCCCGAATGCTTGTTGGAGACCGGCATGGAATTCATTGCGCCACCCTGGATGAATCGGGCCCAGGTTGCAGGTCACGCCGGGAGGTGGCACGAGAGTGGCCAGGAACGGAATACCACATCCGGTGCTGGCGATAATGAGGTTTTCATTAAAGGGGGTTTCCAGCGTCCGGGCATACGAAATGCGAAGCACGGTGTTGGTCGGTTTGATGTTGTAAGCAATGCCAGCACGCGGTTCTGCCTGTGTGGCGGCGACGATGCCGTTATACAGGTCGCCGCGGATTCCTAGTTGAAAGTTCCAATTACCTTTAGTAATCGAGTCCTGAACATACATCGCGATTTCCTTGATATCCGTATGCCCGTAAAAAGCGAACAGAGTACCGCCACGTGTTAGATCATACGGCGCGAGAATCGCGCAGGGAGTTCCGGGAATCGGGTTGCCATTCGCGTCCAGGCAGGACGGAGAGATTCCGGGAATGAGCGTAGGATCGACGATTCCGAAGTGGTCATTTTCGGTGAGAAATGTGTGTTCAAACACAATTCCGGCCTTGATGTTGTGAATTCCTTTCACATAGGACAGACTCGAACGGAAACCCAGATTGTTTAGGCGACGAGCCTGGCTCACGGTTTCGCCTTGAAGGTCGGGAGATAAATCTGCAAACGGGTCGGCGCTCGGATAGTAGTTGTATTCGTCAGTTCGAAGGTAACCGCCCAACGTGAACACCGCCGACGGGCCGAGCAGATGAGTCCAGGTCGGCGCGACATTTAAGGTCTTGATCTTTGATTTCTGATCTGTCGGACCGAGAGGTAGTCCGGTTAGCGGGTTGAGGAGGCCTGGGTGATACTCCTGGTCGAACGAATTCGGGTTCTGGAACCAGGATCGAGTATAGCCGAGGTTGAGGTGGACAGAGTCGGCTTCGGAGAATTGGTAATCCACGCGGTC
>JAFATG010000333.1 GCA_019244055.1 Acidobacteriaceae bacterium
CTGCGGAACCCTTAGCTCCAGTTTGCCTACCCGCGTCAGCAGCGTGCGGGGATAGTATCCCGATCGATAACCGAGCCGGTTGGGTGTGCGCTCGCCTTTTTCGGCTCCCACCGCCTCCTCCATTTCCGCCTCGAGCACTTGCTGTACCACTTATGGAACCAGAGTTCGTAGAAAATCCTCCTGCTCCTCCGGTACCTGCCTTAAATTCAGCCTGTTTGCGCTGTTCTTTCTTCGGGTCATTGATGTTCCTTTCCCTCCCCCTCGGGGGAGCGGTTATTGGCTTTGGAACATCATGACCCACTTTTGTTTTTGCTGAACCTTCAGCACACAACCCTCTCTTGGCCAGCGAAGGGAGCGTAGTCTGCTGATCGCCTCCTCGAGTTTCGAATGAACGCGGCCCATCTACGCGCGCGCAAACGGCCACAGTCGCCGGTGTATAATCACCCGGTTGAACCAGGAACTCCAGCATTGCAGTGACATTTCTTTTTGGACTTTTCTGGACGACCTGAAAAACAATCTGGCAGGAGTGCGCGAGGACCGAAATGCACTTAGGCTTTCACTCCGCCGCACCTGCGAACACTTCAAGGTAGAAGATGGCTGCATTGCTGTTGTTTCGCCCGGAGGTGTGGGAGCGAAACTGATCTCGGTTATTCCCAGAGGGGGTAAGTGGGATCTAGCCTGCCTTGGCGCCTTTCTTCAAAAACAAAGGCCAAAAATTCCACCCAATGTCGTGATGGCGCCCGTTCACCGTCGTGGTCGGCTATGGGCCGTCCTAGCGCTCAGAGGACCGAAGGCATTCGAGATACCGTCGAGTTACTTGGCGCTGAGGCGAGTAGCGAACTTGATCTCAGAATCAATTGGACTCATCGACTGGGAACGCAACGTAGAAGTGCGGTCACAAATCGATCGCAAAATGCTTGAGCAGCTTCGTCCACAGGATCTCTTCTATCAAATCTTGCATGGGCTGCGTTCATTGACGCATTACGATCACTCTTCGGCGCTCCTGATCTGCAATCAGCGTGAGAGTGCGCTTGAGCTGGTGGCCGAACAAATTGCTTGGCTAAAAGGCAAGAGTCGCCGAATCGGAATAAAACTGCCCTTAAATGACGATATTTGGGCGCTTGTCCGCAATAACATCGTTTACGGTTACAACCGCCGGAATGGTGCTTGGGAGGAGTGGTCGGGACCAGAATCAAGCAAGCTCGCGGAGCTGCTCGACTATAACAAAATCGCAGAAAGTTCGCCTCTCGACCGCCGCGAATTCTGCATGCTGTGCGCGCCTCTTGCCACGCGCGACGGCGTTCTTGGGGTGTTGAAAGTGGCCGCATGCCATCCAGATTCGTTCAACCGTTACGAGGCTGACCTTGTTCAACGCTTCACCCCCCTTGCTGCGGTAGCCATCCAGAATTCTCAAAGAGCGTTTACGCTCGAAGCCAAAATGCTCGAAGCGGAAAAGAAACACGCTGTTGCAAATCTTCTCCGGGGTGTGTCACACGATGTGAATAACGCTCTCGGATGTGTTTTGCCGCTGGTCCAGCAAATCTCAGTGGATGTCCAATCGAACAACCTTCAGGGCGATATCCTCTTGCGGGATCTTCAACAAATTGAGGAATCGATACAAACCTGCCGGAGAATCTTCAGCGGAATGCTCGCCCTAGCACGAGATGCAAGTCAAGGCAACATTCAGGCCAATTTGCGACGCGCGTTGGACAGCACACTCGCAGTCCTCAGAGACGGCCTGGAGCGACAGCGAATTCAGTTGGACGTTCGCTTGCAAGACATCGTCCCGAATATACAGGTGGGACAAGGGGACTTGGAACAGCTGTTATTAAATCTCGTGACGAATGCCAAAGATGCAATGCCAACCGGCGGTGTGCTCACGATCATGACCGAAATTGCCGGGGGTAACATCGCGATACTCGTCCATGACAATGGCTCTGGAATTCCTAGCGAGGACATGTCGAGAGTTCAAGAGCCATTCTTCACAACCAAGAAGAATGGCAACGGGCTGGGGCTCTCGATCTGCCGATCCATTGCTTGGAATGCAGGCGGCCGAATGGAACTTACCAGTCGACCCGGAGTTGGAACGCAAGTAAGAGTGCTCTTGCCGATTGTCAGCGAAAACGTGGCCGGCTAACAGCCTATGAGTTTATGGCGCGTCCTCGTGGTAGATGACGAAGCAGGAATGCTTCGGTCTATCGAACGCGTACTTGACCAAAATTATGAGGTTGCGACCAGTCTGTCTTCCCGCGAGGCCATCCAGTTGGCCGAGGCGTTTAAGCCGGACCTTGCCATTTTAGATATTCAGATGCCCGAGATGGATGGGTTCCAGTTAATGGAAGAGTTGCAGGCGCTGGATCCCGAGCTGGATGTTATTTTCATGACCGGTAGCATTCATGAACTCGATGCAAAACTGGTCAGAGCGATTCGGAAAGACGCTTTCTATTTTCTTCAAAAACCGTTCGACCGTGGGGTGCTCCTCAGCCTTGTAGAAAGATGCTTAGAACTGAAACGATTGGATCGTAGCAATCGACAACACCTAGTACGCATGGAGAAAGAACTTGCCGATGCACGCGCGTTTCAACGGAGCATGCTGGCCCCTGGGTTTGCTAGTTTAGGAGGAATTTCCGTTTCTGCTCATTACCTTCCATGCTCCGAGCTTGCTGGCGACTTTTATGACTATGTCGCCCTTCCACCCGACGGGGCCGCCATAGTTGTTGCCGATGTCTCGGGG
>JAFATG010000137.1 GCA_019244055.1 Acidobacteriaceae bacterium
TGCAGTGGAGACCCGTGCTGTTCCGACTCCACTGGCCCGCCGTTTGGGCCTGGCGCGCCGTCGGAAACGTCGCTGTTGTTCTCTTGGTTGCGATGGGCGCCATTCAGCTGCTCGATATGTTTCGCACTGGCCGCGCATTTTCAGCTCCGATCGCACTCCTGGCTCCATTCGAAATCGTGAACTCTTACGGCTTGTTCGCGGTGATGACAACTACCAGGCCCGAGATTGTGATCGAAGGATCAGACAATCGGACAGATTGGAAGGAATACTCGTTTCCCTACAAACCGGGAAACACTCACCGTGATCTTCCGTTTGTTGCGCCCTATCAGCCGCGGCTCGATTGGCAGATGTGGTTTGCCGCCCTAGGCAGCTATGACAGCAATACCTGGGTCGGGGGCTTGCTGTATCGACTCTTGACGGGAGAGCCGGCAGTCGTCGGACTGCTGAACCAGCCCCCCTTTCCGAAGCCTCCACGTTATATGCGCGCGCTGCTCTACGACTACGATTTCACTACTCCCGCCGAGCGGTCGCGAACCGGTGCCGTATGGACTCGCCAGCTCAAGGGAATCTGGCTCGGGCCTGTCTCGCTCAGAACCCCGTGAAGGGTCGAGAACCGCTTTTCGTTCTAAATCTTTCCGTCGCGTAATATAATTCGGAGCCGACATGGAAAATCCAAATGCAAAGAGAAGACGTTTTCTTTCGTCACTTACTGGAGCCGGAGCCTTTCTGTTGGGCGGCAGTCGTTCTGCCACTGCGCGACCGGAAACCGCTTCGACGCAACCCACCGATGTTCCATCCTATGCGCGGCTGCAAAATTACCAAACACTCAAACAGTCGAGCTATGATCGTACCGGCGGTAACCGCGATTTCTGGCATATCAACCCCGGCGAAACCATCGACGTCTTCAAAGCCGACGGACCTGGCATCATCACTCACATCTGGTTCACCATCAATGCACAGAGTGAACATCATCTGAAAGAACTGGTGCTGCGAATGTATTGGGAAGGGAATGAAAAGCCGAGCGCCGAGAGCCCGATTGGAGATTTCTTCGGCTTGACTCTTGGCAATTATTTCCTCTATCAGTCAGCGCTCTTGAACTGTTCGTCGGTCAAGGCTCTGAACGCATACTTCGCCATGCCATATAGGCGATCCGCGCGGATCAGTGTCACGAACGAGGGCGCTCATCCGGTCGGTTCCTTCTACTCGAATATCGATTATCAGCTTGTGTCCGCGCTACCTTCCGATGCGATGTACTTCCACGCGCAGTACCGTCAGGCGACACCCACGAAACCAGCCTCGCCTCCCACCGACACTAACCTTACAGGTGCGGACAACTATGTGTTCTTCGATACGCGGGGCAATGGGCACGCCATGGGCGTGACTCTCGGTGTCGTGCAGAACAGCGAGAACTGGTTCGGCGAGGGCGACGAAATGATTTTTATCGACAACGATTCCAAGCCTGTGATCAATGGAACCGGCACCGAAGACTATTTCTGCGGAGCCTGGGATTTTGGTGGTGGGCAGTATCCTTTCGCCAACCTATATAACGGCGCACCGTACATGGTGCTTCCGGAACACACGGCCGGACGCTATTGTCTTTATCGTTGGCATCTCGATAATCCAATAGCCTTCCGGAAATCGTTGAAGTTCACCATCGAACACGGGCATGCCAACGACCGCGCCGATTGCTTCTATTCCGTCGGCTACTGGTATCAAAGCGAGCCGTTTACGGATTTCCCGAAACTTCCACCCGTATCGGAGCGAATTCCCGCATTGAAGCTTTCCTAGCCTTCATCCCGTTCAAGAAAGCGATGATCGGGCCTTGCACGTTCAAAGACATGCTTCCCGGAGGGGAGCATTGGTGCCCTATTCGCCGACAATGCACTTTGTGATATAAAGAGGATGGAGGTTTTAGATGCAGCAGCCGTGGTTCAAGCGCTTGGGGTGGTTTCACCTTCCGACGTCTCTGGCCGGAGTCTTGATATCTCTCACAGCGCTGATATTTTGCGTCAACGTGTTTCTCGTCATTGATCGCCACTCACACTCAGTGAGTGACACGTTGTACGGTGTATTCCCGTTCTTCGCGTGTACGTTTCTTCTAGTTGATTGGATTGCCCGAAGCACCAACGGATCATAATCCTGGTTAATCCTCTGCGGGTCTGGCCTTGGCCGGGCGATTGGCGAGAGACCGACAACTGGACCTAAATGGCAGCAGCATAAACGGCCAAAGTGGCACCTCGGAGGGGATGATGTTTCCTAGTCCCGAAGCCTTGACACAGCGCGAGCGTCAGCGAGCTTGACTGGGATCGCCTCCAATATTAGGGCGCTTGCTCTTCGTGCGCCAGGATAAGCCTTCCTACCTCGACCGACGCCGCTGCCACTCGAACAGCACGATCCCCGCGGCAACGGACACGTTCAGAGACGAGACCGCACCCGCCATAGGGATGCGAACCAGCTCGTCGCAATGCTTTTGCACGCCCTGATGAAGCCCCTTACCTTCACCTCCGAGTACCATCACCGTCGGCCGAGCATATCCGACCTCGCTATACAAGGACTTCCCACGCTCGTCCAGTCCATAGATCCAGAACCCGTTCCTCTTCAAGTTTTCGAGGGTCTGACTCACATTTGTAATGTGAGCAACGGGCAGATACTCGAGCGCGCCCGCGGCGGCCCGGCTTACCGTTTCAGTGAGTGTGGCTGAGCGCCTCTCGGGAATCACTACGCCGTTCGCGCCGGCTGCATGCGCAGTTCGAATGATCGCGCCGAGATTATGCGGGTCCTCCACTCCATCGAGAACCACCAGAAGATTGGCGCTGTCTATGACATCGTTCAAGTCGACGAATCCACGCGCAGCGCCGTAGGCGATTACGCCCTGATGCGAAGCTCCCTTACCGGCGCGATCGAGAGCCTCACGGGGCTCGAAGCGCACCGGCACTGATTGTTCGCGGCACAGCTCGATGATTTCCTGAATGCGCGGCCCGGCGGTCCCTTTCGCGATCAGCACCTTGTCTAGCGCTCGCCGCGCACGCAATGCTTCGCGGACCGGATGAATCCCGGCGGTCATTCGGCTCACAAGCTAAAGGCTACAACGTAGTCTCCCAGCGGCGAGAGATCCGGAATCCCATAACCGCCCGCGCACACCACAACGTATTGCTTCCCGTCGGGACCCTGGAAGGTCATCGGAGTCGCTTTCGCGCTCGTCGGCAGATCGCCTTTCCAGAGCTGTTGCCCGGTTTCGACATCGAAGGCATAGAGTGCCGGCACAAGCGTGCTGGCGATGAATACCAGGCCTCCGGCCGTCACCATTGGCCCGCCAAGAGAAATGGAACCCCATTCGGCCGGAAGCTTCGGGCTAAACTGTCCGAGCGGGACTTCCCACTTTTTGTCACCTGTTACTGTGTTGATTGCAATCAGCGTCCCCCATGGCGGCCGCGTGCAAGGAATGCGCTTGGGACTGAGCAGGAAGCGGCGCATCATGCCATAAGGGGTGCCGGTCTGAGGCGCGATCTCCCAGTCACCGTCGATTTTTCGTTCCCGCTGCGATTTCCGTACGTTTTGCAAATCGGCGCGCGGAATCAATCGAACTTCCGCGGCAAGGTGATTCGAGGGAAGAACCAGTAACTGATGCTCCGGATCATAGGCCATCCCACCCCAGTTCTGTCCGCCGATATTGCCCGGCATCTGTAGATTCCCTTGCAGAGAGGGTGGAGTGAAGATGCCCGTTGCGCGGAGTTTGCTGATTTCGGCGTGGCAATAGTTCCGGTCGGCCTCGTCAATACCAAAAGCTTCGTCAGCGGTCATCTGCTGAGCCGAAAGAGCCGCTGGCTTGATTGGGAACGGCTGTGTAAGAGACGCGGTCTCGCCGGGGACGTCGCTCTTTGGAGCGGGCCGCTCCTCGACACCGAATATCGGCTTACCTGTCTCCCGATTCAGAAGGAAGAGGTTCGCGGTTTTTGAGCCGACCGCGATGGCTGGAGTCGTTTGGCCGTCGCGGTGAATATCAAACAGCAGAGGAGGAGTGGCGACGTCGTAATCCCAGAGATCGTGGTGAACGGTTTGGAAGTGCCAGACGCGTTCCCCGGTGTCCGCACGGAGCGCAATAACTGAATTAGCGAAGAGATTATCGCCCAAACGTTCGCCGCCATAGTAATCCGGGCTGGCGCTTCCCGTCGGCACGAAAACCAGCTTGCGGGCCGGGTCCACGGCTATCACCGACCATGCATTGCCCGCGCCGGTTCGCGCCGCGCTGCCGTTTTTCCAGGTATCCGCGCCCATCGCTTTGGGACCTTGCGGAATTGGATCCCACGACCATTTCAATTTTCCTGTTGCCGCATCAAATGCGCGCACTTCACCGCTACCCTGATTGACCGAACCGTTATCCGCAATGGCCGAACCCAGGATGAGCGAGTTGCCAACAACCGCCGGAGGCGATGTTTCTTCGTAATCTTCAGGATGATGAGGTGCCATTCGCAAACCATGGCGGAGGTCAACAATTCCGTTATCGCCAAAATCGAGACACGGCTTTCCAGTCGATGCATCGACTGAGATCAGACGGGCGTCGATCGTGGCGATAAAGATGCGCCGCTTGCCCTCTGGCGAGATCCAGGTAGCAAGGCCGCGCGTCGCATTATCGCCATAACCTTCGTCTTTGTTGATGTGAGGATCGTAGGACCAGCGCTCTTTCCCAGTCACCGGGTCGAGTGCGATGATACGCCCGAGCGGCGTAGCCAGATACAGCGTGCCGTCTACATAGAGCGGCGTATCTTCGAATTGGGTCGGTTTCGAGCCGTCCTTCGGCGCGTAAGCATCGCCCGTGCGAAACGTCCAGGCGATTTTCAGCGATTTGACATTCGAGCGATTCACGGCCTTGAGCGGAGAGAAGCGCTGACCCCCCGGATCATGCCCGTAAGTGGGCCAGTCGCCGTTCTGGCCTGCAAATAACGAGAACGTCGCGAAACATAAGAAGCCACTCAACGCGCGTACCTTTGACATGTCCATAGTTTCTGGGATTCAGGCGTTTAACGCAGCAATTTTGGGACAAGCGGGATTGGCAGCGGGACGGCGTGTCTGAACTCAGGCCTTTTCCAGCTCTTCGAGCGAATCTGGCCGGTAACGTCTGCTCCAGGTCAGTTCTGCTCCTGATTTCAAGACGATCTTCTGATCGCCGTGGAACCAGGACCGCAGTTCCGCGATGCTGTTGAGGTTTACGATTTTCGATCTGTTGATCCGGCGAAATTTTGCAGGGTCGAGCTTGCCGGCCATTGTTTCAAGAGTCGCGCGGACAATATACGTCTCCACTCCCGCATGTACGCAAACATAATTCCTGGCCGCTTCCAGCCAGTCAATGCGCCGTACGTCCAGAAACAAGGATCGGCCGTCCTCCTGAATCAGCAGCCGCGCCGCGTAGGCCGCGTCAGCGCGTAGGCTCCGGACTAATTCTTCCAGGCGGCTCGCCACCTCGCCGGATCTTCCTGATTCAATCATTCGGCGCGCTCTTTCTAAGGCCGCCGTGAACCGGCTCGGCTCGACCGGTTTCAAGACATAATCGAGCGCGTGATGCTCGAATGCTTTTAACGCGAACTCGTCGAAGGCGGTAACGAAAATGATTTGCAGCCGATCGCGTTGTTCAACAGTTTCGACTACCTCGAAACCAGTGCAGTCGGGTAGACCGATATCGAGAAACACGAGATCGGGTTGCAAGCGGTTCAGCAGGCAAACTGCTTCCGCTCCGGAAGTGGCCTCGCCAACAATGCTGAAATCCGGTTCGTTCGCGAGCAGACGGTGGAGCTTGCGGCGTGCGGGCGGTTCATCATCAACTATGGCGACCCGGATCATGCCTCAACGTGCTCGGGGACTGCGCTTGGCTCGGTTGCCGCCGCCAGCCGGAACGGTATCTCGATCTTGGCAATGGCGCCTCCGCCCTCCGCGTTTGAGATCTGAAACTGCTGACTGCTCCCGTAGAGCCGGACTAGCCGCTCACTGATATTGCGCAACCCAATTCCTCGTTCTGAGGGTGGCTCGCCGTTGGCAATGCCCAAGCCATGATCGCGGACAGTTAGGACGAGTTGGTCTCCGGCGCACTCGGCTCGAATCTCGATTTGGGCGCGAAATGTGCCCGGATCGATACCGTGCCGGATACAGTTCTCCACCAGCGGCTGCAGCAGGAACGGTGGCACCAGCGCATTCTGGGCGGCTTCGCCTACTGTAAATGTCACCTCGAGACGCTCTTCGAAACGCGCTTTCATAATGTGCGCGTATAGCCTTAATAGTTCCAGCTCGCGAGCCAAGGGAATCTCTTGCGAGCGTTCGTTCTTCAGCAAGCGCCGAAGCAGTTGGCTCAGCCGGCCGAGCATTTCGTCGGCCACGCGCGGGTCCTCATACACCGCTGCCGAGATTGTATTCAGAGCATTGAATAGAAAATGAGGCTCCAACTGGAGACGCAGGTTGTCTAGTTGCGCCGCCGCGAGACTGGCTTGAAGTTTGGCTTGTGCCACTTCACGCTCACGAGCAAAGCGCACTTCGTGAAATAGGTAAATTACGCTTACTCCCGCCCAATAAAAGATGAACAGGTGCGCAAATTCCATCGGATAGCGAACAGGCAAGTAGCCGTAGCTTACGCGCAAGCCAAGAACCGGAAACAGTGCGGCACGGAACCCCGCAATTAAGCTCGTATGCACGATCGAGATGAGGCACAAGGCGCCGAGATGCGCGGCAACGTTGCGGCGCCAGCGATCCGAGGGAAGCGGGAAGCGAATGGCTACTGAATAAATCAGCGGGAATACAGCGAGTCCGGCTGCGCAGCCGACAGCTTCCTCCGCGAAGGTAAGTAAAGGCGACCTGGAAATACCGTTGGCCACAAAATCGAGCTGCCGGTAGAAGAACAGACAAGTAAGCACCACGCCGAAACTGCTCAGAACGATGCGCCAATCGACTTGCCGGAGCGGTATGTAGGTGCGGGTGGCGACGTCCACTCCCTTATGCTATCGGGATTCCGTTTTCGTGGAGGCTGCCTTTCACCTCGTCGGGCTTTAGGCGGGAAAAATCGTATTCCACAAACAGCTCGTCTCCCGATGGCTGCAGCCGGATGGCCAACATTCCGAGAACGGCGTGCATGTGGGCAATGCTCTGGAGGTCCTTATCCGTCAGAGGACGAGTCAGCTTAAACGTGGTCTGGACCTTCGTCATCGCGATCCAGAATAGCATTCTGAACCGGTTCGCCCTGCTTCGTTCTCCAGAGGATCTGCCGAAAGATCCCGAGCCAAGTTTCGGTGTCGGACGCCCCGAGCCCGAGGCGCTGGACAAGCCGTCTGATCTTCATTTCGCTCGATTTGGACGTTCGCTGGTTGATGTAACCGGACCGATGCAGGATATCTAGCAGCAGTGCCGTGACCTGCTCATACTGTCCCGAGTCGGCGCGCTCGGGGGCGGAGAACTGTCTTACTGCATCGCTGTCGCGTCGAAGTTCATAGAGACAGATACTGACCGCCTGTCCCAAATTCATGGAACCGTGCTCCTCGCGCGAGGGAATCCGCAGCAGCCAGTGGCAATAGCTCATATCCTCGTTCGAAAGGCCGAACTTCTCAGAGCCGAACAATAGCGCCGCCGGTGCGGTTTGCAGGTGAGCGCGGAGGAGTGGTCCCGCGCCTTCCAGGCGATGCAACGGAACATGAAGATCGCGGTTGCCCACCGCCGTCGTGCCCGCTACTAGCGAACAATCCGCAATCGCGTCCGCAATCGAATCGAAGATTTCCGCCTGCTCCAGAATGTACCGCGAGCGCACCGCCGAACGCGCTTCCCGGAACGCCACGTCGTAGGGCCTTACAAGTCGCAAGCGGGTGAAACCGAAATTGCTCATGGCTCGCGCCGCCGCGCCGATGTTGAGCGGATTGCGAGGCGCGACCAATACGACCCGCAGCCAGTCTCCCGCCGCGTCCACCTAGGTCTTCGCCTCGCTGAAAACCTGAGGGCTCATCTATCTTTTATTGCTCGAGGTAAGTGTACCCCTGTAAACCTTCTTCGTAGAATTTCAGCAGCCGGCCCGATTCTTCATAGCCGATTCGCTGCTCACGAACTGCCCGTTCCACATCTTTGCGGAAATCGTCCAGCAGCATCTGCGAGTTGTACTGCACGTATGCGAGGACTTCGCGAACCGTATCGCCCTGCACGACGGTGTCCAGCACGACATCGCCATTTTGATCCAGA
>JAFATG010000260.1 GCA_019244055.1 Acidobacteriaceae bacterium
AGAATCCTCGTCGTTGAGGACGAGACGAGACTGTCCAGCTTCCTTAGGCGCGGCTTCCAATCCGCCGGCTACGCAGTAGACACCGCGTACACCGGTATCGACGCGATCGATCGGGCCCAATCGACTGAATACGATCTGGTTGTGCTAGATCTTGGGCTGCCGGACATCGACGGCGTACACGTTCTGAAGGAGATCAAGAACCGCGAGGGCATCCCCCCGGTTCTGATTCTTAGCGCGCGCAGTTCGGTGGATGATCGCGTGAGAGGGCTGGAGCAGGGCGCGGACGACTACCTTGTGAAACCGTTTTCGTTTGACGAGCTGCTGGCCCGTGCTCGCGTTCTGCTACGGCGGGGACAGCCAACACCCGACAAGCTGCAGGTGGGCGATTTGATGCTGGACTGCATTAGGCGAAAGGTGACGCGCAATAACGAGAACATTGAACTGGATCCGAGACAGTTCAGCATTCTCGAATACATGATGCGTAATCGAGGCCGCCCATTAAGCCGGACGATGATCGTTGAGCACGTGTGGGACATGGACTATGACGGTCTGACCAACATCGTAGACGTTTACATTCGGCATTTGCGCAGCAAGATCGACGACAAGTTTCCGACGAAGTTGATCCATACGGTACGCGGCATTGGGTACATGCTCGATGCCCCTCACTCCGCGGGTCAGGACTTCCGCGCGGAGCGCGAAGGGGCTATCAGCGACTTGGTGCCTCGGCTCAGACTCTTCTTGAGCTATGCCCATAGAGATGAGAAAGACGTAAACGAACTTCGCAAGGATTTGAAGCTGATGGAGCGTAACGGGTTAATTCAGACATGGTCTGATCATGCGCTTACAGCCGGAGAGAAGTGGGAACACCGCATCGTGCAGGAGCTTCAAGAAGCTGACGTTATCGTCTGTCAATTGAGCCGTGATTTCCTCGCTTCAGACTTCTGCGTTCTGAAGGAACTCCAAGTGGCGATCGAACGCAAGCTCGCAGGAGAAGCCGAATTAATCGCATACGTGCTTAAGGATTGCGGGTGGAAGGAAGTTCCGGCACTCAGCCAATTCCAAGTTATTGTGCCTGCACGAGGGCGCGGTGGAAGGGACAAATATTGGCGGGCTGTTGCCGACGGTATTCAGCAGGCGGTGAAAAAGCTCCAGGAGAAGCGCACCTTGCGATCTCACCCCTAACCGTAATAGGACCGGAGCATAGATACTCCGTGCGGAAGGCAGCACGGGCCAGCAGGGTTGGACGTATTCGCGAAGGGTTTGAGCTTCGGGGGCGCCCGGATTTCGCAATAAGCGGGCCCATATCCTGCTCAAAGATTTCATTGAGATCTGATGATACATGCCGAAATGCGTAAGCACAGATGGCCCGAAGAGGAACAGGTGAGGCCAGAAACCCACGCCAGGAATTGCGAATCGATACTGCCTTGCGCCTGCACTCTGCCGCTGCGATAGGGGTAGATTGCGCGCAACGTGAGGATCTGGATTACAGGAGACATTACAGAATTACTCCCGAGAAACGCGCTTCTGTTCGAGCATGTCCCAGCCGCAACAAATACCACCCCCGACGTTGCTCGCCGAGGGCCGAGTAATCTACATTCGCGTGAACAGTGAGTCGCCGGCTAGACTTGCTCCCCAACCGCTACGGCTCCCCCGCATTCTCTCCTAGCCTCGATCATCGATCACAACCAATATCCCCTCTCTTTTCAATAACTTACAGGAATTCATTTGGTCCACCCGTGCTACACTCATTTCAGAAGCCCACAAAGCTTCACCATTTCTAAACGCCGGACCCGCCGCAGCGCGATTCCGGCGTTTTTGCATTCAGGAGTCTTTCTGTGGCAACAGATGCCCAAATCAAAGCCAATCGCGAAAACGCCAAACTCTCGACCGGCGCCAGGACCGAGTCAGGTAAGGCTAAATCTTCTCTCAACGCAGTCAAAACAGGTCTCACGGGCCGCACCGTTCTGCTTCCCAGCGATGACGCCGAAGCCTATCAGACCCACGTCGATGGTTTCTTCGATCGTTGGGATCCCGTCGGCGACGAAGAGCGCAATCTCGTCCAATCGCTCGCCGATACCGAATGGAGACTGTTGCGCATTCCCGCTCTCGAGATGGGCATCTACGCTCTCGGCCGCCTCGAATTTGCCGCCGAGTTCGCCAACGAAGAAGAAGCTGTCCGCAAGCATCTCATCGAAGCCAAAATCTTCCTGACCTACCGCAAAGATCTCAGCAATCTCAGCCTCCAGGAATCGCGCCTCCGTCGCCAGCGCGAACGCGATACCGAAACTCTGGAAGATCTGCAGCACAATCGCCGCGAGCAAACCAAGCGCCAGCTTGATCTCGCCGCCGGTCTCTGCGAGCAGGCCCGCCGCGAAGGCAAGCCCTTCGGTGAAGAGCAGTTAGCTGAAAATGGCTTCGATTTTTCAATGGAGCAAGTGGGAGCGCGGATTGCTTACTGGAAGCGAGCCGAGGGTGCCATCAACTGGGAAGAATATCGCGCCCAGCTCAAAGCCCAACGCGAGCGCGAAAAGGAAGAACTTCAGCGCGAACTCGATGCCGCCTGACATCCGTTACCACGCAGGTCAGTTCAGATGAAAGCATTGCCCGTGATAGCGTCTTTAACGAGAGGAGCGGCGAGTGCGGGCTGGACTGTTCACACGCGAGTATCCGCCGAACGTATATGGCGGCGCCGGCGTTCACGTTGAGTATCTCAGTCGTGAGCTGGCCAAAAAAATAGAAGTCGAAGTCCACTGCTGGGGAGAGCAGCACGAAGACAGCGGCAATTTGCATGTCCGCGGTGCGCTGCCTTGGAGGGAAATCACCGAAGGCACCGACGGCAAATTCAAGACTGCGCTCGAAACCGTCAGCCTCAACCTCACTGAAGTCAAAGCGCTGAGCGGTGTGGATATCGTCCACACGCATACCTGGTACACGTCCCTGGCCGGCTTTCTTGCAAAGAAGTTGTATGGCATGCCCTTCGTCCTTACAACTCACAGCTTGGAGCCCCTGCGCGCGTGGAAAGCCGAGCAGCTTGGCAGCGGCTACGCCATGAGTTCTTGGATTGAGCGCACTGGCGTGATGGATGCCGATGCCATAATCGCCGTTTCGAACGGAACCAAAGCCGACATCCTGCGCGTGTATCCAATCCCTCCCGAACGCGTGCATGTCATCTATAACGGAATCGATCTCGACGAATATCGCAAGACCGATGCCACAAGCGCGCTCAAAACCCATGGCGTGGATCCTGCCGTTCCGTTCATTCTCTTCGTGGGAAGAATCACGCGCCAAAAGGGCGTAACAAATCTGGTGGACGCCTTGCAATATCTGCCTGCCGATACGCAGGTTGTGCTGTGTGCGGGCACGCCCGACACCCCGGATATCGCGGCGGAGATGCGCCGGAAAGTGGACGATGCGATGAAGCGGAATCCCCGGATCGTATGGATCGAAAAAATGATCTCGAAGCCCGAGGTCATTCAGCTCTACAGTCACTGCCGCGTGTTCTGCTGCCCTTCAGTTTATGAACCGTTCGGAATTATCAACGTGGAAGCAATGGCCTGCCGTGCGCCTGTCGTCGGCACGGCAGTGGGCGGAATTCCGGAAATTGTCGTCGACGGGGAGACTGGATACTTGGTCCACTTTGAGCAGGAGCCGGTCACTGGATTTCCCGTTCATCCGGATAAATTCGCGCGCGATCTGGCCGCTAAGCTCTCTGACCTTCTGAAAGATCCGGAACAGTGCAAGCGCTTCGGCGACGCTGGCCGCACGCGTGTGGAAGAAAAGTTCGGTTGGCCGGCAATTGCCGATCAGACGATTGCACTGTATCGAAACCTGATCGCAAACGCCTGAGCACGCATAATAATCTTCAAACCATGAAACAGCCACAGAATGATGGGCGGCGGCGCGTAGTCATCGAAGGTGTTTCCCCGGAAATCGATGCGGGAAGATTTCCGATCAAGCGCACCGTCGGCGATAAAGTGCATGTCGAAGCGGATATCTTCACGGACGGTCATGATTCCGTTGCTGCTGTGCTGGCCTACCGTCCTGAGAGTTCGAAGACGTGCATCGAGCGCCCCATGCGGGCTTTGGTCAACGATCGATGGGCGGTCGATTTCCTGGTCACGCAACTGGGACGCTACCGCTACACCATTCACGCCTGGGTAGATCACTGGGTAACGTGGCGGCAGGATCTGCTGAAGCGTATTCAGGCCAATTCAGATACCACGCTCGACTACCTGATCGGCGCGGAATTGATCGATCACGCTGCCGAACGTGCCGAAGGAAGCGATGCCGACTGGCTGCGTAAGCAGGCAGCACTGTTGCGCGCGGAAAACGGCAGCATGGAGTCGCTCCGCGAAGTTGCCACGGGAGCCGCGTTGAGCGACCTGATGGACCGCCATCCCGACAGGCAGTTCGAGACTAAATTGGATCGCGAACTGGTCATTGTCGTCGATCCGGTACGAGCGCGATTCAGCTCCTGGTATGAATTGTTTCCGCGATCCACTTCTCCGGAACCGGGAAAGCACGGTACTTTGAACGACTGCGAAGCCCGGCTGCCATACATCGCAGACATGGGCTTCAATGTGGTCTATTTGCCGCCCGTTCACCCGATCGGCAGGAAATTTCGTAAGGGAAAAAATAATTCCGTTACTGCCGAACCCGATGATGTCGGAAGTCCCTGGGCCATCGGTTCCGAGGAGGGCGGCCATAAATCGGTACTTCCCGCTCTCGGCACAATTGAAGATTTTCGCTGCTTTGTCAAGCGCGCATCAGATCTCGGGCTGCAGGTCGCAATCGACATCGCGTTTCAGGTCGCTCCGGACCACCCCTACGTGAAAGAGCATGAAGAATGGTTCCGCAAACGGCCCGATGGAACCATTCAGTACGCCGAGAATCCGCCCAAGAAATACCAGGACATTTATCCCTTCGACTTCGAAAACCCAAACTGGTTTGAGCTGTGGCAGGAGCTCAAATCCGTCTTCACCTTCTGGATCGATCAGGGCGTGCGAATCTTTCGCGTCGACAATCCCCATACGAAAGCGTTCCCGTTCTGGGAATGGTGCATTACCGAAATCAAAAATCGCTGGCCTGAGGCGCTATTTCTGTCCGAAGCCTTTACGCGGCCCAAGATCATGTACCGGCTCGCGAAGCTCGGTTTCAGCCAGTCCTACACCTACTTCCCATGGCGTAACGCGAAGTACGAATTGACGCAGTACCTGACCCAGCTAACAACCACTCCGGTACGGGAGTTTTTTCGCCCGAATCAATGGCCGAACACGCCGGATATTCTGACTGAATTTCTCCAGATCGGCAGTGGCTCCGCTTTCATGGTTCGCTTTCTGCTAGCCGCCACGCTGGGAGCCAACTATGGCATCTACGGTCCCGCCTTCGAGCTTTTGCAAAGCCGTCCGGTGCGGCCCGGCAGCGAAGAATACCTCGACTCTGAGAAATACCAGGTCCGGCACTGGGATCTCGAACGGTCAGATAATCTCCGAGATCTGATTGCGCTCGTGAACCGCATCCGGAATGAGAATCCGGCTCTTCAAACTGATTGGTCGCTTGAATTTCATCCCGTCAA
Source organism: Acidobacteriaceae bacterium (assembly GCA_019244055.1). Classification (GTDB taxonomy): domain Bacteria; phylum Acidobacteriota; class Terriglobia; order Bryobacterales; family Bryobacteraceae; genus Bog-105. The sequence goes on from JAFATG010000260.1 coordinate 5,576, forward strand.
CAACGAGCAGATCATCTGCTACAGCAAGCACACGGATAATCCATCAAACCTCATTGTTGTGGTCGTGAACCTTGATCCTCATCACACACAGGCGGGCATCGTCGAGCTCCCTTTGGACAAATGGCGGATCGACGAGGATCATCCCTATCAGGCCAATGACTTGCTTACCGGTGCGCGCTACGTTTGGTCTGGGCGCAGAAATTACGTCGAGCTGAATCCCGCGTCCGTCCCCGCTCATATTCTGCTGATCCGCCGCCGCTTGCGAGTGGAGAGCGATTTCGAATACTTCCTGTGAAAGCGTGGGCTCCAATCCAGAATCCATACGGTATGTCGTTCACTCAGGCAACAAAGCAACACAAGCGCAAAGAAGGAGCCGCGGCAGTGAGGGTTCACTCATGGAACCAGCCGTTTGATGACGCCGGCGTGGCACAACTCGGGCGCGTTCTGCCGCGTTTCCTGACAGGGCGGAGGTGGTTTCGAGCTAAGGCGAGGACCATCGCCAGCCTGAATATCCGCGATCAGATTCAGATCCCCAACATGAATGCAGTTCTGCTGGTGATCGAAATTGAATACCACGATGGGGCACGCGATGAATACTTTTTCCCGGTCTCTCTACGACCATCGGCCAACTTCGTGCAATCGAGCGAAGTGGTTGCTCGGCTCGAAGCACCTGACGGCTCGATCGGCACGCTGACTGAAGCGACAGTAGAGCCAGGCTTTCGCGAAGCGCTGCTCGAAGCGGTGGTTTGCAACAGAACGTGGGAAGGGCAGAACGGGAGCCTAACAGGCCGCCGTGAAAGCGCACTCGATCGCTTCTCAAGCCCATCCGCAGGCCAGATCGACAGCTCTCTCTCACGCTCTGAGCAAAGCAACACGTCCATCGTTTATGAGAACAAGTACATCCTGAAAATATTTCGCAAGCTGGAAGAAGGAATTAACCCTGAGATCGAGATCGGCGCGTTCCTGACACAACGGGGCTTCCAACACATTCCCGCAGTGTTGGGCACCATCGACTATCATGTGCGCGAAAGTAAGGCCTGCTTTGCCGCGGCAGTTCTGGAGGAGTTTGTGCCTAATCGCGGCGATGCCTGGAGATACACGCTCGAGTCGCTCGCAGCCTTCTTCGAGCGCGCCTCGGCCGCTGGCGCCCCGCCTGCCCTGCCGGCTCAACATCCCCTGAATCTGATGGCGCAGGACCTTCCTGTGGAAGTTCGCGGCCTGCTCGGCGAATATGCAACATCGGTGCACACGCTTGGCAAACGAACTGCCCAGATGCACGCGGCTCTGACGGACGAAACCGGCGGCCCGGATTTCGCTCCAGAGCCCTTCACTCGCGCCGATGGCGAAAAGCTGTTTCAGGATCTGATCGCTCAGGCCGACATTGCGCTCGAGCTTTTGCGTCGGAAGCTGCCAACGCTCTTGGACTGTGACGAAGACGCACGCCATCTTCTGCGGCTCGAGTCGGAACTCACGAATCGCTTCGAGCCGTTGCGCCAACTCACTGTCAGTACCGCACGAATTCGTCATCACGGTGACTACCATCTCGGTCAGGTACTCTATACCGGCGCTGATTTCATCATCATTGACTTCGAAGGCGAGCCCGTGCGCACCATCGAGGAACGGCGTCGAAAAGCGCTCGCTATGCGAGACGTCGCGGGAATGGTTCGCTCGTTTCAATATGCCGCGTTTGCAGCTTTGTTCGGCCAGACTTCGGGCGAGCCCCCGCAAGGTGAGCAAACGCCAACGCTCGAAGCTTGGGCTGCGCTGTGGACGCCATGGGTCAGCGCACTCTATCTCAACGCCTACTTCGAAGAGTCACGCGGGTTGAAATTTGTTCCTGAGACTGACCGCGAGCGGCGAGTCCTGCTCGATGCCTTCCTATTGCAAAAGGCATTGTACGAGTTGGCATATGAGTTGAATAATCGTCCGGACTGGGTGCGAATTCCTCTTCGTGGCATCCTGAGCCTCATCGCCGGGTGACCGAAAGCATGGCGCACACTAGGCATTTCACTGAAACGGATACGCATCTGTTTCTCGAAGGCACGCACCTGAAACTGAGTGATGTCTTGGGAGCGCACCCGGCAGGCAAGGGTGAAGGGACGCAGTTCGCAGTTTGGGCTCCAAATGCCAAGAGTGTTTCTGTGGTCGGTACATTCAATGGTTGGCGACCGGGCGCGACGCCTCTTTCGCCAACGAGCGCCGGCATCTGGCAAGGGTTTGTGCCGAACGTGTTCCGGGGAACCAGCTACAAGTACCACGTTGAGGGCCGCAACGGCTATGTCGCCGAGAAAGCCGATCCGTTCGGATTTCTCCATGAAACACCTCCCGGCACCGCCTCCGTGGTCTGGCAACTGGATTACGAATGGGGCGACCACGAATGGTTGTCCGGGCGCAAGGACGCCAACGCACTCGAGGCGCCGATTTCGATTTATGAAGTTCACTTAGGATCTTGGCGCCGCAAGGCCGACCACAACAATCGATCTCTGAGCTATCGCGAACTCGCGTCTGAGCTGGTGCCCTACGTCAAAGAAATGGGTTTCACTCATGTCGAATTCCTGCCTGTGATGGAGCATCCATTTTTCGGCTCGTGGGGCTATCAGATCACCGGATTTTTTGCTCCCACCAGCCGTTACGGAACGCCGCAGGACTTCATGGCGCTGATCGATTCGTTTCATCGGAACGGGATCGGCGTGATCCTGGATTGGGTGCCGTCGCATTTCCCGAATGACGAGCATGGGCTCGGCTATTTCGATGGCTTCCATGAATACGAGCCGGCCGACCCGCGGCGTGGTGTGCATCCCGATTGGAATAGCTTCATCTTCAACTATGGCCGTGGCGAGGTACGTAGCTTCTTATTAAGCAGCGCGATGTTCTGGCTGGACAAGTATCACGCCGACGCGCTGCGGATGGACGCCGTCGCTTCCATGCTGTATCTGGATTACTCTCGCAAGCCCGGCGCGTGGATTCCCAACGAGTTTGGCGGCCGCGAGAATCTGGATGCCATCGGGTTTCTGCGCCGTCTCAATGAAGACGTGTACCGCGCTCATCCCGACGTGCAGACGATTGCCGAAGAATCGACTGCTTGGCCCATGGTCTCTAGGCCGACCTATGTTGGTGGACTCGGCTTCGGATTCAAGTGGGACATGGGCTGGATGCACGACACCCTCCAGTACATGGAGCAGGATCCGCTCTTTCGCAAGTACCATCACCACGAATTGACATTTCGGGCTATCTACGCCTTCAACGAGAACTTCATCCTGCCTCTGTCACACGATGAAGTGGTCTACGGTAAGCGTTCCTTGCTCGCCAAGATGCCGGGCGATAACTGGCAGAAGTTTGCAAATTTGCGATTGCTCTTCGCTTACATGTACGCCCAACCCGGCAAGAAGTTGCTCTTCATGGGCGCCGAACTCGGGGAATGGAGTGAATGGAAACATGACGGAACCCTCGATTGGAGCCTTTTCAATGTGGCTCCGCACGCGGCCCTAAGGTTGTTAGTCGGCGATCTGAACGCGCTATACCGCGCCGACTCCTCGCTGCGCACGTGCGAAAACTCGCCACTCTCGTTCGAGTGGATCGATGTGCATGATGCGGAAAAGAACGTTTTGAGTTTCTTGCGCAAAGGCGAATCCGAGCGGCAGTTAACAGCCGTCGTATGCAATTTCAGTCCGGTTCCACGTGAGAACTATCGGATCGGCGTCCCCGTAAAGGGCTTCTGGAAAGAAGTACTGAACACGGATGCTCGCCAGTACGGAGGCAGCGGGCGTGGAAATTTCGGTGGTTTGAGTACCGTCCCCATTCCATTGCATGGGCGCATGCACTCCCTAACCGTCCACCTGCCGCCGCTCGCGGCTGTCTACTTTCGGTTGCAAGATACCTGATCCCGGAGGATTTGAATGCTGGCTTTGAAACCCGTGATACACTACCGCGCTAGGTGCCTCATGCGAAGAGCTAAATGGTCGCTATTCACGGCCGCGGTTCCGGCCACGTTCCTTTTTTTGACCGGCTGTGCGGCTTCCCCTCATGAACCGACGGAAAAGTACATCCTGGTCGCCGATAACACGAAGATTCCATATTGGCAGACGGCGATGCAGGGCGTCACGCACGCAACCGTGGAGATGAAGGTCAAATCTGAGCTCCAAGGACCGGATGGACACGATCCTCAAGGCGAGCATGAGGCGTTCCGCCGCGCTGTTGCAGAGAAGCCCTCGGGCATTCTGGTTCAGGCTGCCGATGTGACGATTCTTGGGCCCGATATCAACTCGGCCCTCAATCAAGGAATCCCGGTGGTGACAATCGATTCCGATGCGCCTGACAGCAAGCGTCTGTTCTTCATCGGGACTGACAACTACAACGCCGGCATGATCGGCGGAAGGATGACTTCGAAACTGCTGAACAACAAGGGCTCGGTGGTCATCTTCACCATCCCCAGCCAAGTGAATCTCAAAGACCGGCTGCAAGGCTATCAGGCCGCGTTCGCCGATCACACCGATATCAAAATTGCGCAGGTCGTAGATATGAACGGCAACTCAGATGTCGCTTTCGACGCTGCAAAAAAACTACTTGACAGCAAGAACAAGCCGGACGCTTTTGTCTGCCTCGAGGCGCTGTCTTGTCCCGCCGTTGCGGATGTTGTGAACCGCGGAGGTATGGGCGGCAAGGTCACTGTCGTGGCCATGGATACCGACCCGGGCACGGTCGATTGGATTAAAAAGGGCGTGATCTCCGCAACCATCGCACAGAAGCCTTGGACGATGGGCTACTACGGAACAAAAGTCCTGGACATGATCCACCACAATCCGCCCAAGCCGCTCCAAGAGAACTGGGCCCAAAACCTGTATTCTCCTGTACCGACCTTCGTCGACACAGGCACGTTCATTGTTAATAAGGACAACGTCGGGAATTTGTCCGCGCAGCCTCCAGGCGGCGGCACTGGGCAATAGGGTGTTGTTGACGGCTAGCCCGTCATTACGCTCGACGGAATTTTCTAGCCGCTAAAAACGTCGCCCCGCCAAGGAGCAACATTCCTACGGATGCCGGTTCTGGTATCGCGGACGACGTCACGTCGCTGATAAAGTGATAGGTAGGTCCGGAGGCATCAAAGCCTGGTTGGCCCGCCGTTGGGGTGTAGGTCGCCCCATCCGTATTGCCCGAGACCGTTTCGGTCAGCGAGACCGAATTGGATACGGGGAACGGAAAAATCGGCGGGGAGTACTTCTCAGCTAGAGAGTCGCCGTCTGTTTTCGAGTAGAAGATCACCGTGCTGTTGCCGGTGAACTGAAGCACGTCTCCAGGGATCTTGCTCTCCGGCTCGACCAGTAACACCTGTCCTGCCACCCCAGCGAAGGGAAGAGTGTAAATCAGCACCGGTGTTTGATGCGGAGCATCGGGGTTTGTCCCACTGGCTGTAAATGAAAGCGGGGTTCCGTTGATATTGCCGTTCCCGTTTTCATCCAGCGTGATCGTGGATGCGGGCATCACGCCTACGGAGAGGCCGATCAGTAAGCTCACCGACCAAAAAGAGTTTAAGGATTTTCTCATTTCAGCACCGTCCTCTAATAGAGCGCTTAGGCGGGCGATACATGTCGCCCGCCGTCAACGATTTCGTACCGACAGTACTTGCTCCGCTGTATTTCTTACTGTGCCGAGCCCGTCATTTCGGAACTCGCAAACACACACATTGCTTTGCCACCTGGTTTTCCGAGTGCCGTCAATGTCACGGCACTTCCTGTTTGTAAATCGGATGTCAGATCTAGGACCCGGGTCTCGCCGTCCTTCAATCCGGCTACCTCGATGTGAGTAACGTTCGGCCCGTTTGTGATCTCGATTCTCATGTTCTTCAGACCCGGCGTGCCGTTCTGAATCGTAACCACCCCCAATTCCGGTGAGAGGTTCTTTAATGCGTCGAGCCCGAGCGGTTTGCCTTTCATGCGGTCCGGGTCTACAACGATCGGGTCAATGTACGCACTATTACCGGCGACGTCGGTCAGTTGGAATTCAGCATAGGAGGACGTTCCAGTCTCCGTCTCTGTAAAGTTCACGGTACTCGTGGTTCCTACTTTGAACGAAGGTATCGAGACAGTTGCGTTCACTACTTGAATCGCCTGGATGGACTTAAGCCCGGATTGGGTGTCCCAGGCGGAATAGCCGAGCACATAATCTGAGCCCTGCTGCGTGTAAGTACAGCACGTCCAC
>JAFATG010000366.1 GCA_019244055.1 Acidobacteriaceae bacterium
CTCGACCAGCACCACCGTTTGAGAGAACTCCACGTTCCGGTCATCGTCTCCGTGAATTAGCAGGACCGGCGATTTCCACGTATTTATCGATGCCATAGGCGAGGATTCGAAGGCGATGCGCGCCGCTTCCTGCCGTTCACGACTCAATTTCGGATCGGCGGTCTGAGCGCCGAAGTTCATGAAGTGTAGGGTGCTCCAATCGTGCACGCCGTGAAAATCGACTCCGGCAGCAAACAGGTCTGAAGCGCGAGAGAGCGCCATGGCCGTGAGATACCCGCCGTAGGATCCACCCCAGACGCCGATCCGCTTTGGGTCCACATCGGGCCTGGATCTCAGATACAGTCCGGCGCCCATCACGTCGTTGAATTCGCTTCCCCCGCGATAGCCGTAATTGATCGCCTCCCGAAAATTGAGCCCGTAGCCGATTCCGCTCCGGTAATTCACCGAAAGGACCACGTAGCCCTGATTCGCCAGATATTGATTCATCGCGTAGGCGTTGGAGTAGTAGTCCATGTAATGAAAGCCCAGCAGCATCTCCCTACGAGATCCTCCATGAAAGAAGATCAGGGCGGGATGACGGCCGCTGTCGCCCTTTGGAAGAAATAATTGACCATGGATCTGCAAGCCATCCGCGGCGCTCAAGATCACCTGCTGTGGTTTTACAAGCTGCGCCGCCGGGAAATCGCTGGGAGTCGCTTCAGGCGCGAGCGGATTTGATTTCCCATCCGCGCCGCGTACCATCGCATGGGCGCATTCGTTGTAGCTCGAAGCTAGAAACATGAGTGCCGAACCGTCGCCCGCAGGAGTCGGAGCCCATTCAATTGTTTCGCCGGTCGTAATCTGCTCCGGCTTGCCCGGAGGCGCCGCGTTTACCCTCCACAAATGCCTGCCATCGATGTCGGCAATGTTAGTGGAGTAGAAGATCGTCTTTGCGTCATGCGACATCGAGACGTGCTCCACCTCGCCTTCACCCGGCGTCAGTTCTACCGCGGCGCCGCCTTCCGTTGCTACAAGGCTGTAGAGATGGCACCAGCCCGTCTGCTCCCACGGGAACACAACGTGATCGCCCGCTGCCCAGAAGATTTGATGGTCGGCTTCCAAGGGATGAAACACGCTACCAGGACCGCGTTTGGCGCGAAAGATCTCGTGCGCGGTTCCGGTTTTGACGTCCGTCACTCGAATCGACCACGGCTCCCCTTGCCTGCGGGGCGCAAAGAGTGTCTCTTCCCCGGTTGCCGGGACCCGCACGTAGGCGACGTGCTCGCCGTCCGGTGACCAGACCGGGTCCGAGTCGTCGTCGACGCTGGCATCCAGGTAACGCAACGTTTTCGTGGCCGGCATGAACAGCGCAATAAAGCTGTGATCGTGCCTTCCGCTCACAAAGGCCAACATCGATCCGTCAGGCGACCATTGCAAATCCCGCTGGGTGCCCTTCTGCGTAACAACATTCTTGATATCTTCACCGGTCGGGCTCATGGTCCAGATCTGTCCAGCCCGCACAAACGTCACAACATCTCCTTTGGGCGAAACCGCAGGCGCATGCCCTTCCGTAAGCTTCCTCGGCGCGGAATCGTCCATGGCCACGCGCCAGATCGCCTGTTCCGGTTTGGTGGGATTAAGGTCGGGATTCGGATTGTCGCCGCCGGTCTCGAAATCGCCGCCGCGAGTAAACAATAAGTAGCTTCCATCGGGTGCCCATGACAGCTCCGCGATCTCCTGGCCATCGTCTTCGTCGAACTTAGTGACCCGGCGCCCTTTCCAGTCCGGCGCACTTGCTACCCAGACGTTGCGTCGCCCCTGCTCATTCAGCAGCCAAGCCACTCTTGCTCCGCCAGGGGCTGCCACCGGGCTGCTTGCGAACGGCGCGCTCATGACTTGCTCAATCGTGAAGGATCCGCTCGCGGCTGTGAGAATTTCAGACGCTCCGAAGCACGCAACAAGAGCAAAATAGAAAACAGGATTGTGTCTCATTCGGGATTCACCATTCTGTCATGCACATTCTCTGGCGGTTGATATTCTGAGAAATTCGTGGGGTTAACTCTCGGCCAAACGGTTGGCGATTATCGTGTAATCGATGTAATAGGCGCGGGCGGGATGGGCACCGTCTACAAGGTTCAGCACGTCATCTCCGATCGCATCGAGGCCATGAAGGTCATTCTCCCCGATCTGATCGACACCCCCGAACTGGCAGAGCGCTTCGTGCGGGAAATCAGGGTACAAGCGCGGCTTAGTCATCCGAATATCGCTTCCCTGCACAACGCTCTTCGCCTGGACGATCGTTTCCTGATGGTGATGGAGTATGTCGATGGCGAAACGCTGCATGCGCGCCTTCGCCGCGGTTCGCTGAACCCGTCTGATGGTATCGGCATCGCTCTCCAGATTTTGAGCGCTCTCGAGTACGCGCATTCGCAAGGAATAGTTCACCGCGACATCAAACCGGCGAACATCATGCTTACAAGGGCCGGCATTGTGAAACTGATGGATTTTGGCATCGCGCGATCGCTGAACGAGCGGCACCTGACCCGCGCCGGCGCGGCGATTGGCTCCGTCTACTATATGTCGCCTGAGCAGGTGCAGGGCGGTGAGGTAGATGCTCGGTCCGATCTCTATTCGGTTGGGATCATGCTGTACGAGATGCTGACGGGAGTGCGGCCGATCTCGGGCGATTCTTCCTGGGCGGTGATGAACGCGCATATCAGCTATACTCCGGGACCGCCGTCTGCGATAAACGCGAACATTCCGCCGCTACTTTCGGCTGCCATTCTGCGCGTGCTCGAGAAGAAGCCTGCCGACCGGTTCCAGAGCGCCTCGGAGTTCGCCGGCGCGGTCAGGACGATTCAACAGCGTTATGCGTGGGCCAGCAACGAGGAGCAATTCAGGTCTCCAAGAATCGAGATGGCTCCCACTGAATTAGCGCATCCCACACCGATTCCCCTGTCGCTAGCGAAACCGGCGGCTCCAGCGGCACCCATCTCCCCTCCGACACCCGCCCCATCTAGCTCGCCAGCATTATCAACGGGCGGCGGTGCGCAATTCGACCCGGAGGGCTTAGAGCGGGTGACTCGCGAGCTGGCGCCTTATATGGGGCCCATGGCGAAGGTGATGGTCAGGCGCACTGCCAAGAAAGCAACTTCTTGGAAGCAGCTTTATGATGCACTCGCCTCGGAGATACCCGACGGCCCTGAGCGCAGGAAGTTTCTCTCGAAACGCCCCGTTTGAGGTTATAGGGGTTCGGTTCAAGTAGTAAATACCTGTTGCTGGTTCGGCGATAGTAAGGAATCATAGTGGAGGTAACACTTGGGTGCACTGTTGCCGCGCGACGTCTTCATCAGTTATAAGAACGAGGACCGGCAGGCCGCCGACAGTATCTGCGCTGCGCTCGAAAGCGAGAACATCTCCTGCTGGATGGCCCCGCGCGATATCACAGCCGGACAAGAATGGGCCGTCGCTATTGTGCAAGCATTGCAGAGTTCCAAAACTTTCGTTCTGCTCCTTTCCGCCCATTCCAGGAATGCCCGGCAGATAGCCCGGGAAGCGGAGTTGGCCGACAGGCAGAACCTTCCTTTGATCACCTTCCGCTTGGAGGACGTTGAACCGCCGCCCGAACTGCTCTATTTCGTTGGAAACGTTCAGTGGCTAGATGGCTTTAGCGGTAACTTCGATTCGGCGGTTAAGAAGCTCGCTGAGTTCGTGCGGTCGTACTGTAAGGATAAAAAGGCCGGGCAGGTGTACGCTTTCGGTTCAGCCGTCGCGGCTCCGCGGTCGATGCCTGCAGCGCCGGTCAACCTCACACCTTCGGCCGCACCGTCGGATGCGGGCGCTAGCACAGGCGGGAACGTCCGCAGCGATCTACGCTTTGATCCAGAGCGCTTAGAAGACCTCGTGCGCGATCTCGCACCATATGTCGGCCCCATGGCGAAAGTTCTTGTCAAACGCGCAGCCAAGGACGCCAAGTCCTGGAAGCAGCTTTACGACGCGCTCGCCTTGGAAATTCCCGACAGCGCTGAGCGCAGGAAGTTCCTCTCGAAACGCCCCGTTTGACCGGTCAGGAGTGTTCGCCTTCCTCTTCCGCTTCGAGCAGCTTGATCGCGCGCGCGAGACTCCGTTGCATGCGGTTGAAGGAAGCCGCCAGAACCGAGATTTCGTCCTTGCCTTTCACGGGCAGGTCCTCTCCGTCCACCTTGCCCTGACTAATTTCGTCGGCGACTCTCGATAACCGGCTTACCGGGCGAATCACGGTTGCAATGAGCACGGTATCCAAGATTAAGAGCGCAATAACGGCCATGACCACCAGGTAGAAAATGAGTCTCCTCAGCGCCCGGTCGGCGAGTTGGATAGGAAGAGCTTCCGGAACAGACACAATCTGCGCCCCGATGATCTCGTGCAGCTTCCACCCGAAGCCGTTATTCGAACCGTACTGCCGGATCATTGCCGCTGGCGCGACATTCGGGGTGCTGTGACAGTCCAGGCAGCTCTGCTCGGTTACGTGCAATGGATGCGCGAGAAAGAGTGATTTGCCGGTGGGAGTGTCGCGCTCACCCACGATCTCGATCCGGGTAGGATCGTTGCGGAACGCGTTTATGACATCGGCCTCCCAATCCTCTGCGCGGTCGACAGGATTGGTCGGATTCAGCGTCGCTTCTTTATAGAAGTACTCAGGGTTACCCTTGTGGAGATAATCGAAGACCTGGGTCGCCGAATACGCCGGCACAGTTTGGGGTAGAAACACCGAGTCGTGTTGCTGCACTTTGTCCAGCAGCGGCTTGATCTGCTCGGTCGTGTACTGGCGATTAGCGAGAGTAGTCTCCATCATCAGCTTTGCCTGTTCCAAGACGTGCGCCTTGGCGTCACTTCGCAGGTAGACGTAAGCCAGCCAGATGGCAAAGGCGGTTCCAATGCCGAAAATGAGGATAAAAATAAGGTTGAATCGCGTGAGCAGCTTCATGCGGATATTTACAACGTGTAAGTAACGCTACTATCCTAAGCGATAAGAATTGGCCGATTCGCTCACAGAAATAGAAAGAGGGCCAAGCAAAGCTGCCTGGCCCTCTTCTGTCTAGTTCTAGCTCGCCGTTTTTACTTCGGGCAGCCGAGCCGCTGCATTACATCCTGCGGCAGCGGCCTCGGGTTCTTCACGGCCGGCGGCATGGCCTGGCCACGCGGCACGATGTAAACTTCCACACGACGGTTCTTGTCAGCCGCGGTGGTCGCCTGTCCTCTGCGCTCCTTGATATTCGAAGTTCCGCAGAGCCCGGGCCTCGTTTCCGAAGTTTGGTCGGTTCCAACCCAGTCAATCTTGACGCGAGATGGATCCACATTGGCGCAGGTGCCATGACCGCCGATCAGTACAGCGGCCGCATTCAAAGCTCGCTGTTCATCGAGCGTGGTCGGCGGTTGGGCCCCTTGGCCTCTCCGACGACGAGGCGCTCGGACGTTCTCTTCTTCATCAGTGTCGCGATGGCCGACCAGAACGATGTCGTAGTCACCAGTGGCGACCTTCGGCGCGGTGTCATCGATCAGGATGCGCTTAGCGCAGTTGTTGACACGCGCATTGTTCTTCGCGAACACGAGATCATCCACCCGCTGATACTGCGGCGGGCAGTTGACCG
>JAFATG010000005.1 GCA_019244055.1 Acidobacteriaceae bacterium
AAGCGTTCCGACCTGATGACTGTCGTAGTACTGGAGCGAAAGGCGCTGCAAATGGTGGTAGGTTTGCATGCGCAGATCGTGCGCAACCCACTGGCCCACGCTCTCCGTGTAGTAGTTATCGACATAGTATGCGAGTGCGCCGATGACTGCGATCGCCACAAAGGCGACTGCCGCCATTACAGCGATATGCGGCTTGCTGGCATCGCCCAACACACGCTCGAGCAAGTGCGCAACCCATCCGGGAAGATGGTGAGTTCCGGCAACATTGTCGAGAATCACTTTGAGAGGCCATGGTGCGGCCAAGCCTATTGCCGTTTCGACGAACATCGCAAGAAGCACTAAGACGAGAGTCCAGCGGTACGGCCGGATGAGGTTGCGGATCAGGAGACTCATACGCGTCGAATCCTGCGTGTGTCACCACTGTAATACCGTTTCTCGTCGCCGTGCTTGGTTGATGCGGAAACCGTGTAGTCAGCAGGTTCTGTTGAGGCGTGGTAAAACGTAAATAGCTAACAGCAAAAGAAGCGGGAGTAACTCAATGGTAGAGTCACAGCCTTCCAAGCTGTTGGTTGCGAGTTCGATTCTCGTCTCCCGCTCCATGTTTTCCACCATCTGGAAATCTCGAGTTTAACCGTCCACTCAGGAGCAGGCAGGGCGCCTGCTGTGGTATCGCGAGTTGAACGGTCCGCTTCGGTAAACGAATTTAAGAAACTCCCGCTTCTAAACACACGGCCCATCGTTTCGGTTCTCGACTGGTTTACTCCGTCTGACGGGACGACGCTCAATAGTGTGGACGGCGACCTCGGTTCGACTAGAGCCATGCTCCTTGCTTTCACATCGCTGGTGATCGGCGGCCGCAAGGACGGAGTGTTGTGGGTTCTTAATGGAGCAACCGGCCGGATGGTCCGCCTTACGTATCTTGCGATGCGTCTCTGTGCAGTGGGTAGTGGGCTACTTTGAAAATAGCCAGCTTGAACCGCTCAGGTATGGCCTGTCATCAAGATCCATCGCATGTTGCGCGTGACTCCAGCAATGGCCGCAGGAGTCACAAATCGGCTTTGGGAAGTCTCGGATTTGGTGGCACTGATCGAAGCTGAAGAGCGGGGGTTAGAAAGAGCGGCGTAGCTTGCTAATCTGAACACGTCCTTCGGACCTCCGCTGCTTGGCACCCTTCCCAGCGTCAAGAATTAACGGTGCAGAGAAGGCATAAGATGGATTTCATTCTCGAACAAAACAGAGCGCAGTGTGCAGCTATTCTTGAAGCGCTGCTCGCTGCTCCAGCATTTTCCTTTGACGAAAAGCTGCCCTCACGCTTACCTGTACAACATGGACTCGATGTGATTGCGCGGAACGGCGGGTCGGGACAATGCGAATACCTTGCACGCTGGTCGTTCCAAGACGGCATCCTCGGGACTACGCAGCCGGATTTGGATCAGCACTTTTGGGGTGGAGGCAGAGGGGCAGAAAGCGATTTGGTTGACAAGGTGGTCAAGAACATACCGTTAGGCATTCCGCCGGGCAGCATCACTGATCGGCACACCAGGCCCGTTGCTCAAACGTGGATTCGCAACAGTTGCCCTGTACAGTGGCTTATCGAGGAAGACGGAGAGCTAAGGTGCTGGGCGGAACATTATATGCTCAGCATCTTGCGACCGATCTGGGAACGATAAAAGTCAAAGTAGCCCACTACCGTGCAGTCGCAAGATCCGGATTCCCCACACGTTTTGGATTGTGACGTCAAACCCTCGTACCCGCTAGGTCCTCGTTCTTGGTTTCCCGGATCGAAAACAGCCCCAAAAGCGTCAGCACCGCCGAAGCGGAGAGATAATAGCCGACATACGGTAGACCGTAATTCTTGGCCAGCGAAGTCGCAATGTACGGCGCCAACGAGGCGCCCAATATGCCGGCAAAATTGAAGGCCAGTGAGCTGCCCGTATAACGCACTGCTGTAGGAAAGAGTTCAGAAACTACCGTCCCGAGCGGTCCGTACGTAAAGCCCATCAGCGCCAGACCGACGGCCATCATCAGCACCGCTCCTGTGGTGCCGGCAGCGAACATCGGCGCCATGATCAGGCCGAAAATGCCGATCGAGACAGTTACCCAAAGCATCATAGGACGGCGCCCTCGCTCCGCCAGAACTGCGGAGAGCGGAACGGTCAGCGCGAAGACGGAAATGTCGAACAACTGCATCAGCAGAAACTTTTCGCGGCTGTAGCCGAGCGCGCTGGTGCCCCACGACAGCGCGAAGACCGTCGTGAGGTAGAAGAGAACAAAAGTAGCAAGGCATAGCAGGATGCCTGCGATAAGCACCTTTATGTAATCGCGAAGAACCACCAGAATCGGTATCTTCACTTGCTCGCGGCGATCGAGTGCTTTCTGGAACACAGGAGTCTCGGCAATGGTCACCCGAACGTATAAGCCGAGAAATACCAACACGGCGCTCGCCAGGAATGGCAGGCGCCAACCAAACGCGAAGAACTGTTCATCTGTGAGCCATCGGGACAGCAGCAGGAAAACGCCGCCCGATAGAAAGAACCCGAAGGGCGCGCCGAGCTGTGGAAACATGCCGTACCAGGCGCGCCTTTTTCGAGGCGCATTCTCCACGGCCAATAGCACCGCGCCGCCCCACTCTCCGCCTAAACCCAGCCCTTGCCCGAACCGGCATAGCGCGAGCAGCAGGGGCGCCGCGAAGCCGATCGTGTGATAGGTCGGCAACACGCCAATAGTTACTGTCGAAATCCCCATCGTCAACAGTGCGAGCACGAGTGTTCTCTTGCGGCCCATACGGTCGCCAAAATGACCGAAGGCCGCTGAACCTATCGGGCGCGCGAGAAACGCGATCCCGAACGTTGCAAGCGAGGCAAGCGTTGCCGCAGCGGGATCGGAAGCTGGAAAGAATAACCTGGGAAAGACCAGCACCGCCGCCGTAGCGTAGATATAGAAATCGAAGAACTCGATGGTCGTGCCAATCAGGCTGGCGAACAGAACTTGGCGCGGTGTGTTGACGGCTGTACCGGGCTTGGCGTATATCGGGCTCATCGAATCTCCGCTATCCAGCGGACCACAGGCCGGACCGTATGTCTAGGCACAATTCGTGCGACAAAGTTCATCTGACAGAATGACTGCTTGCGAAAGACGCCAATCTCTCTGCTCGTTTTCCTGACTATCTCGCTGCCGTTTGCGCACGCGCAAGGCACTGTGCCGACGTTCCAGCGCACGATCGGTGCTGGCTCCTACACTCTTGTTGGTCGCGATCCGGTCCAGGGAGGCGTCACCACCATCCCGACAGTTCTCGTTCCTATTACGCTCTCCTTGGATGCAAAAACGCTTGCCGGAAAGCCATTCCTTATGGATGCGGCGCCGGATGTGCAAAGTATTCTTCGCTCGCCTGTTCTTTCCAACTTTGCTTTTCCCTCAGG
>JAFATG010000212.1 GCA_019244055.1 Acidobacteriaceae bacterium
AGAATCATTGCTATGGTTAGGCGGTTATCACTAATATTGACCGCTAATTTCGACGACGTGGAACAATGGCTCAGCTGGACTCTTCTCGTCTATCGATAGTCGCCAGCGGTTCGCCGATGCTTGGGCGCAGTTTCCGGATTGTGCCAGGATGACGCGCAATCCGGACAGAATCCGGCGACAGAGGAAGCCAACCTCGCTTCTCGCATTGATCCACCTTGACGTAAAGTCGGCGTTGCTGACATTGACTGGTGTAGAGCCGTTCGGCTATTCCTAAATCGTTTGCAACGACCAAGGGGAATCGCCTTGATCCCTGAAGGGGAGCTGCATCAGGACCGTACGGGCTCCCAACGCACATAGCCCAAACAGAGTTGCCTCTTGTCGGGCACGCATCAACCGCCCTGAAGGCAGTTAAAATCCTGGTCGAGCCGTCTCGACGCGAGCTATACTCTTCCGTACACACTTGGGCTCGTACACGCCCCGGCCAGCACATTTCTTTAGAGGAGTCTGAAATGGATCGTTCGCGAGGAAGCAGGAAAGGACGTTCTCACGCGGTCCCAATCCCTGAGAGCAATGCCAATAAGTACTTCAGCTACCGCGAGGCATGGGTCCGCATCAAGAAGGCCCAGGGCTACGGCTTCTATCTGGAGGCGGTCACTCTCGAAGAGAGCATAATTGCCGACAGACTAGTTTCATTCCTCGTTTGTGTGGGTGAGATTGAAGCCGGTTCGCAAATCGAAAAGCACAATTTTGCTCAGTTAATCCAACGGTGGATGAAGCGTGTGCCGGAGCCCATACCGATCAAATACTTTCCTGACTTGCGCTCGGCAATCGAGGAATGGCGGAAACATCGGAATAAGGTCGTCCACGGTATGGTGAAGTCGGCTCCCGGCTCTAATCATAACGATGTGCTCGACTTTCCTTGAGGAGGCCAAATTTATTGCTCTGCAAGGTCAGACCCTAGCACTTGCTATCTCTGACTGGGTAAGGAAGTCAAAAAGACAGTTCGATAGGACCGAAGGACGATTGGCTAGGCCCTGACGGTCGTGCGCTTTACAGGTTACACCGGCTAATTTCTACCTGAAGATCATGAGCAGCGGTGAGGGTCTTCGTATCCATTTGACGTAAAGTCGGCTTTGGACATTCAGCCAGAATCATTCGGCCAGTGAAATCAATACAGGCGAAACCACAAGGACGTGTACTCGGCATCTCGCGGAAAGATCCGTAGCAGTGCCATACGAACGGTAGCCCGTTATACGTCAAAATGGGTTGATGAAGTGCTGAAGTGCTCCTGTCCCCGACGCACTTGCTTCAGGAGACACTCGAACGCTATGTCCGGCGTGACGGGGTGCGCAATGATCGCCTTCGGACTTCGATATTGCCGTCGTTCATAGCTTTCAGTTCGAGCGAAGAATGCCGTGGAACCGTGATCAGCAGGTCGGAGGGAGCGAAGCGAGCGCTCAGGTCGCCATATAATGGCGTGATAACATGCGCGGTCGCCGGCTACTCCCGATCATCGCGTTTTGCGCCCTCATGGGTGCTGGCGTCGGTAATTGCGCCCCGCTGCGGCTGAAACCGCACATCGTGAACGATCCGGAACTGGGCGTCGAGGCCTTTCGCCTGCTGATACCCGCCGATTGGAGCGTGGAGGGCGGCGTGGTCTGGCGCGCGAATCCGACAAGGCCGGCGACCGTATCGATGCGCGTGTTCAATCCGAATGGAATTGAGCAGATCGGCGTCGTGCCGGATATCCAATGCGTCTGGGCGCCGACTTTGCCGGCGTTCGGATTCAGACCTGGCTCGTACTATCTTGGTGCGGAAGTGCGCACGGCCGTCGCGGACGCGGTCACGGCGCTGCGCACGATCGTGCTTCCTCGTTATTCGGCGCAACTCGCCGACGCGCATATCGTGATGCAGGGGGACCTGCCCGCGCTCGCGCAGGCCTGGGCGGCTGCGAACTACCCGGGCGTAACGCAGGCGCGCTTCTCCGCCGGCAAGATCCGGATTGAGTACTCCGTCAAAGGTGTTCCGGCCGAAATGGATATCTACGGCGTCATGGGCGGCTGGACCTATCCGCTTCAGGGCGTCCCGATGACCAACTGGAGCGTCGAGTGCATCCGCTATTCGCGTGCGCCGAAAGGCAAACTCGACGATCAGTTCAAGCTGTTCCAGGCGATGGCGTATTCCGAACGGCTCAACATTCAGTGGCTGAACCGCTATTCGCAGGTCAAAAACATGATGGTGCAGCAACAGATCGAGGCCAGCAATCGCGCGGTGGAGCTGAGCCGGTATCTATCGCGCGTTAACGATCACATCAGCGCAACCATTCGCCAAAGCTACGAGACGCGGCAGGCCGCGCTCGAGCGGGCGAACGCGAACTTCGACCGCTACATCCGCGGCGTGGATCGTTATCAGGATCCATTCAAAGGCGCGGCGGTAGAGTTGCCCTCGGGCCATCACAACGTGTGGGCAAACGCCTCGGGCGAATACATCCTCAGCGACGACGCGAACTTCAATCCCAACCTGGGCAGCAATCGTTCCTGGCGCCAACTCCAGCACTGAGCGCCGGGCGAGTCCTCTCTGCCGCATCCTGTTCTTACAAATAAATCGAGAACGTAGGGCAGGTTGGGCAACACCGTCGATCTTGCAAGATGGATTTGCGCAATTACCGGACAATATCGGAATGGATTTTTGCGGCTCGGTTATATTCTGATTCAAAGGCGGCATGCGAGCATGAAGAACCTTTTCGATGCGACCGTGGCGAATCAGATAAAGGTCCGGCTGGGCAAGTTGGAGCCGCAAAGTGAGAGGCGCTGGGGCAAGATGACAGCGGCGCAGATGGTTGCACATTGCTCGGTGAGTATGCAGTGGGCGGTGGGAGAAGTGGTACCCGAAAAGGGAGCGCTACCCGCACGTCTGATGGGGCGCCTGGTGAAGCCGATGGTGTTTCGCAACGAAGACCCGCTACGGAAGAATTCGCCGACGGCGAAGAGCCTCATTGTGGCGGACGAACGGGATTTGGACAAGGAACGGGAGCGGTTGTCGGGATTGATTGACAAGTTTGCGGCTGGAGGGGCGGCGGGGTGTACGAATAATCCACATAGTTTCTTTGGCAACATGACGCCGGAGCAGTGGGCGATCTTGATGTACAAACATCTCGACCATCATTTTCGGCAGTTTGGGGTCTGACCGCCTCAGAAACCGTAAGTTTTGCAAAAGGGGCTTGACTGCCGGCAAGCATCGCATCATGCTTGCTGCAAACCTAGGGGACAGATTCGAAACCGCCGCAACGGCTTTTCGGGTTGGCAGAGTTGACTACTGCCCTGCATGCAACGGCTGGGGCAGTTCAAGTTGACGGATTGTTTGAATGTAAGTCGAGCGAGGAGCGCGTGGTGTACAAAAAGCTGAACTCAACGGAGACGTTGATTCAGAGAACAACCAGGGAGGCTCCTCAACAGACATATGTATTACATCGGGCTCGACGTTCACAAGAAGACCATCAGTT
>JAFATG010000044.1 GCA_019244055.1 Acidobacteriaceae bacterium
AGCACCGGGACGTGGCGATCGTACGCGTAGGGCGAAAAATGCGTCGTACCGCTGTTCCCCGGAATATAGCCGGACTCGAGTACGATGCTCAAATCGCCGCTGCGCCGCGGGAAATAGCCGTTCATCTCGGCGGATGCGATAAAATCTCCCGCGATCCCGTTATCTAATTGCAGTCGCGAGTAGACTCGGGCCACATGGAGCTGCGGCGCAGCGAGAATAGCGGTTTGCGCAACGCGATAAATCTCGTCTTCGCTTACTCGCGTTCCGTCCCGGTGCTTGGCACTTTCAATCGCCTCCCGATTGAAATAGAGGCCTTCTCCGCCGGTGGCCGGCACGAGCCAATCCGCTTTCCCGAATTCCTGATTCAATGCCGAGCTCACGACACTTTCGAGATGTGCCGAAAGATAGCCGCCGGGCATGCGCTGATGTGGATCAGGTACAGGCGCAACACCGTGATCAGCGGATAGAACGATAATAACGTTCTCCATGCCAACTTTTCCGCCGATCACCCGAAAGAGTTTTGCCAGAAGCTGATCGGTGCGAATCGCCATGTCGCGTACCTCGGGCGCATCCGGGCCTACACGGTGACCGACGTAGTCATTCGATGAAAACGAAATCGTTAGTAAATCCGTGACACCCCTCTGGCCCAGCTCCTCGCCCGTAATCGCTTCCTCGGCGAACTGTTCGATGAGTTCGTTGCCCCACGGGCTGGCAGGCAATTGCGCGTATGGCTCCGAAGTTCCAGGCGGAGCAGCGAAATTCCACTTCGGGAACTCGGGCCATTTTTGGTTCACGTATTTCGCAGGCAGCTTGCGATCATTGAAAGCTTTTGCCCAGGCTGGAAGCTCATTCATGTAATAGGAGCTACTAACGAAATTGCCGGTGGCGTCGTCTAGCCAAAAGGCACCGTCGGCGCGGTGGCCCGAGGGCAAAATCGCTGCTCGAGCCTTAATGGATATTCCGATCACGCGCGATTTCGGCGAGACTTCCTTCAGCTCATCGCCAACCGTGGTCACCAGCAGCCGTTTCGGCGATGCCGGATCGGAATCCGTACAATGGGAGCCCTTTTCACCCTGCTTTCCGCCGACAACGGTCGCACTCCAATCACAAACGCTCGTGACAATCTGGCGCTCGTCGCGGTCGTACCACGCATTTCCAACAATTCCGCTGACCGACGGCATTGCGCCGGACATGAAGATACTATGGCCAACAGCAGTAACGGTCGGAACCTGGGCGTAAAACGCGTTCGTGAAATCAGCTCCGGTAGTGAGTAGCCGGTCGAGCCCACCGTGATAATCGGAACGAAACCGAGTCAGGTAATCGTAGCGGAACTGATCAATGATAATCGCGACAACTAGCTTCGGCTTTACTGAAGGAGCGGCCGCCGGTATTTGACTCGCTCCCGCGAGAAGCACCAGCGAGATCGCGAGGGAATGAAAGCGGATGCCGAACATGCGGCATCAGGTTACCAAACCCGGCTTCCATTTAGATCAGTTCGGCGTCGAAGACACCCGTTTCGATCGTTTGCCCATGCTTCATCTGCACGAAAATCCGATAGCGTCCAGGTGAAGGAAATCCGTATGGGAAGCTCACTTGGTTCGGAAGTGCTGCGTGGGCCGTATTCGCATGATCCATGCCGGGCATATTCATACCGCTCACGTCCGCACTCGACGTGTTCGAGGGATTCGTCACTTGCTTTTCTGCAAGCATGAACGCGGCCATCGAGACTGTTCCCGTGGGATGAATATGAGCAAACACGGTCCCGTCCGTCTTTACAAACGCAGCGTGCCCGAGCATACCCATATACGGCGCCATATCCCGGGGGGCGCTGCCGTCGGGTTGAGTCAACTTGAAAGTGAGAAGAAGCGGCTCCTTAGCGTGGATCTGGCCCGCGGGTTTCATCCACTGCATCGTGTACCCGTCTGGCAGCCGAAAGCTCGAGGGTAACGGACCCGTCGACCACGGTTCGGCAGCACCGCTCGCGTCATCTCCGGAAAGAGGCCGTCCCTCAATCTCGGGTAAGTTCACCTTCGTTACCAATGTTTCGGGGAAGCCGGTTGCGTGAACGACGTCCGCATACAGGTTGTAGGTGCCCGCCGGCATGGTTGGCAGATGGAGGCGAAACACTCCTGTACTGACGAGGTCGGGATGAAGGTGGTACACCATATCCAGACCGGGTTCGCGCAGCATGTAGAGATGCATCAGGTGATCATGATCCGGAATCAGATCGTCCATCTTGCGAGTGAACAAAGGAATTCGGCCTGGCGGCGGCTTCAGCCAGCCAGGATCTGAGAGATTCAATTTCAGCACTGAGCCATTCAGGGATGCGCTCATCTGAAGCGGCTTGTAGACGTTCTGGCTGTAAGAATTCGCTTCCGAACTCCACCACGCATTCCCGGCCCATACGGCGCCGATCACAATAAGGAACGCAATCGACATTCCGATCCGCCCGCGCCTTCGCGCTTTGGCGTTCGGGATTGTGCCGGGCCTCAGTCGAGCTTCCCGAACTGCCGCCCCACTCATCGCGACCAAACCACCGACGAGAAACAATCCGAGAACAGACAGCATCAAGCCAAGCTGAAATTGCATTTTCTTCGTCGTTCGAGGCGCGCTTGGTACGGGGACGGCGAGAATACCCCGGCCTTGAGCACCATCCACGGTGATACGGACCTGCCAGGAGCCAGTCGCCATCATCCACAAAGAACCCGTGAAGAAATGAGAGTCTTGTGGCGAGACCTTCAGCAAGTCTGGAACTGGCGCAAACCTGGCTCCAGGTCCCGACATTGGTAACGGTATGGCGTGAATTTCGCGAACACCCGCGCTCTCAGACCGGATCTCGAGTTCAGCAAGGCCAGGAATTACCGCCGGCGGACGGATTGTCACGAATAACTCGTAGGGGCCAGCTTTACCGTCGAGATAGATATCAGGGCTGCCTATATGCGCTTGCGCAAGACTCCCTAAGCTCAGAACAACCAGAACTGCTTTCAAACTGCGCATGAGAGAGCTAGCGGCTAGCGCTGGATACTACGCATCCATTCGCCCCGGGACAGACCCCATCGAACGGCTAATCCGCAGAGGACAAGCGCAAGAGCAATGCCACGCCAGAACTCGGCCGACGTTTCAAACGGCCAAAACAGGTTTCGCGCCATGTACGAGGTCGGTGGTAAGCCGTACCACAAATACATCGAGCCGAAGAACCTATTGCGCGCCGCCGGACTCATGAGAAACGCCGCGAACGGCCATTCGACCGCTAGCAGCAGCCCGAGATAGAGGACCGCGCTCGCCGCGGCGGTTTTCCAAACATTCCAGTTCCTAGTGCGCTGCCACAGAAGATCCATGACGAACGCGGGTACGACAAGAAGGATCGGGAACTCAGGCGGGATGAACTGCGTGACGGGCTGGTAAACCGGGCCTAGTTTGGGCACGGCAGGGAAGAGCGGGAGAATCAGAATCATCGCGATCAGGAAGAGCGTGTAAAAACCTGCCACGCACGTCGCGGCGAACTTAATTCCTGTCGCACGCGAGGCAACCGCAAGTGTGATCGGCGTCATGGCGGCGAGCACTACGTAGGGAAGCGATGTGTGGAGTTGGACACGTTCGGTGTACTCCTGAA
>JAFATG010000094.1 GCA_019244055.1 Acidobacteriaceae bacterium
CAGGCGATCGGATTCTGCGCATCGAGGGACGTGCGCTGATGGGAGACCGGGATGGGCGGGAAGCGCTACTCCATCGATCACCGCATGAGTTGGTGGCGCTCGACGTTGTTCGAAAAGGCGAATCAGCGCCGATTACAGTTCGGGTTCCGTTAGGTGCGCGACTCCACAAGCCACTGACGATACAGGACTGGACCGTGACAATGCTCCTTGCGCTAGCCATGCTGTTCTGCACAGCCGTCGGCGTGTATGCCGCCGCTGTTCGACCCTATGATGCGCGAGCGCTGTTCTTTTTCGGGCTGATGCTCTCCTGTTCGCAAATGGTTTCCTCTGCGAGCACCTATGAGTTCCCCCACGACCTGTGGGTTTTTGCATTTGTGTATCACATCCTTGCAAGCCTCACCTGGGGGATCTGGATCGTACTGCTCGCGCTAGCTTTCCCCGAGCGGTTTGGGTGGGATAAGAGGCGGCCGGGCCTGAAATATACGTTCCTTGTGCCGCTGATTGCTTGGACGATTCTGTTGGGCGCGAGCGCGGTAACGAGTTATTGGAGATACCCGAAGCAGACGGGGTTTTTCAACGCACCAGATGTGGTCGTCACTCTTGTTTTTAGTGCTTGCGTGTCGTTCTTCTTCGCGGCGCTAGGCACGAAGCTAGGAACTGTCAAAAGCCGCGATTCGAAACGCCGGTTACGAATACTTTACGCCGGTGCGTTGTTAGGGCTTACTCCCTTAGGCGTCTTTATTTTCTGGCAGGTGATCGGTAAGATTGATCCGTTCAAACAATCGGAAACACTCGTCGCGATTGTAGCCGTGGCGTTCTGCCTATTTCCGGCGACGCTTTCGTATGCGGTTGTCACAGAGCGTGCGATGGAGCTGCGCATGGTGGTCCGCCACAGCTTCCGGTACGCGCTGGCACAACGCGGGGTCAGAGTTGTGTTCGGAATTTGTTCGGGCCTGATCATCGCGGGCATAAACGTCCTGGTATGGGGGAGAAGAATGAGCCTGCCCATCAAGCTTGCGATTCTGATCTCATCCATCACCGCGGTCGTGCTGTTGATGCGCCAAATGCGCATTCGGCTGTTAAGAGCGGTCGATCGAAAATTCTTTCGCGAAGCCTACCATGCCGAGACAATTCTGGAAGAGCTAAGCGATACGGTGCGCACAATCGTCGACGAAGAGCAAATGTTAGAAACAGTAGCGCGACGAATCTCGGCATCCCTGCACGTTTCGAAATTTGCGGTGCTGTTGAACAATGATGAGAATTTCAGGCCGGTATACTGCATCGGCTTCGAAGATCCGCCGAAAGTCGAACTGGCCGTCCAGTCCCAAGTGGTCGACGTAGTGAAGGAGTCAAAGGAACCGCCGCAGATCTATTTCGACCGGGAAGACAACTGGGTCCACCAAACGAGTGAGTCTGAGCTGCTCACGCTGAAGTCGATACACGCGCAATTGCTCCTCCCGGTGGGCACGAAACAACAGCTTCTGGGTATTCTGAGCCTGGGCCCGAAGCTTTCCGAGGAGCCGTACACAAAGAGCGATGTGCATTTGCTGCGATCGGTAGCGATACAGACGGGGCTGGCGCTCGAGAACAGCCGGCTTACGAAGACGGTCGCATCCGAAATAGCCGAGCGCGAAAAGATGAGCCGCGAAATGGAAATTGCGCGGGAGGTGCAGGAGCGGCTCTTCCCGCAGCGCCTTCCTGTGATTGCAGGCATCGACTACTATGGCGCGTGCAGACCTGCGCTGGGCGTAGGCGGTGATTATTACGACTTTCTGCCGCTCGCGAACGGCGACCTGGGGATCGCCATCGGCGATGTATCCGGAAAAGGAATCGCTGCGGCGCTACTGATGGCTTCGCTCCAGGCGTCGCTACGCGGGCAGGCGCTGGTTGGGCAAGGTGATTTGGCTCGGCTGATGGGAAATGTCAACCAGCTTGTGTATGACGCGACGCCGCCCAACCGCTATGCCACATTCTTCTACGGCCAATATCATCGCGAGAGCCGCATCTTTCGATACGTAAATGCCGGCCACAATCCTCCGATCGTTTTGCGGCGGACGAATGACGGAAAGGTGCATGTGATCCGGTTAGACACTGGTGGACCTGTTGTGGGATTGTTCCCTCACGCGCCTTATCAGGAAGGTTCCTTGGAGATGCATGCCGGCGACCTGTTCGTCGGGTTCACAGACGGCATCAGCGAGGCCATGAATACGCAGGAAGAGGAGTGGGGTGAAGAGCGGCTCATTCCTGCGGTGGCGGCGTGTTCCGATCAGAAAGCCGCCGAAATCATTCCCACGCTAATGGCGGAAGCGGACCGTTTCGCTTCGGGTGCACCGCAACATGACGATATGACGCTCGTTGTTCTGAAGCTCGCGGCGGCCAACTGAGGCAGGGCGAACTTTCCGATGGCTGAGTCCGCGCACCGTGTTATTCTCACTTCCGAGCAGATACAGGAACGGATTCAGGAGATCGCGGCCCAGATCGAAGCGGACTATCCGGAAGGACCGATTTATCTGGTTTCGATCCTGAAGGGAGCTTTCATATTCGTCGCGGATCTGGCGCGCGCGCTGCGGCGTCCCTCGATACGCATCGAATTTATGGCGATCTCGAGCTATGGCACCGCTAAAACCAGCTCGGGACAAGTGAAGGTGACGCGCGATCTGGACGTAAACATAGAAGGGCACAACGTGCTCATCGTAGAAGACATCATCGACAGTGGAGTGACGTTGAGCTATTTGAAGCGGCTACTCGAGGCGCGCAAGCCGAAATCGCTGGAAATCGTAACGCTGCTGGATAAGCCCGAACGCCGGCTCCAGCGTGTGGACGTGAAGTACGTCGGATTCCAGATCCCCGACGAGTTCGTTGTCGGGTACGGTCTGGATTTCGCCGAAGACTATCGGAACCTGAGCGATATACGCGTGCTTACTCCGTAACCGCGGGTGCGGCGGGTTGCACCTTTGGCACCGGAGGATCCAGATTCCGCGCTTTGCATTCAGACGCAAAGCCGTTTCGTTTATGAGAGGCATCGCAGAACGGTTTATTTTCGGCCATGCCGCAGCGGCATAGCGAAATCACTGTCCGCCCGGCGAGGCCGTAAGAGTTTCCTTCGGAGTCTTGAATGACAAACTCGCCTTCTATGCGGATCGGGCCATTATTGACGATGGTGACTTTAGCTGGCATCCAGGTCGATGGTAGCAGAGCAGCGGAAGCCGGTCCTTATAATTGGGTAAACAAGTGATCCAATTCATTTACGACTCCGATAGAGAGCTATTCGAGAACGCAATCGAGTTCGCCCAAAAGCAGGTAAAGCGGCTGATCGAAAGCCACTCCGACTACTATCCGATGTACACGGTGGGCGGGAAGTGGAAGCACGAGGGGCCTGCATGGACTCACTGGTGCGACGGTTTTCTACCGGGAATGATGTGGCTGTTCCTGCAATACCTGGGAGCAGATAAGCCAGATTCGCGGTTCTGGTTCGAGCAAGCGATCCGATATACCAAGCCACTCGAAACGCGAAAGACCGACAACGACGTTCACGATCTTGGCTTCATTTTCTTTTCCGCGTACCATCGCTGGTACCAGGCAACGCGCGATAAGGCGATCCGCGAAGTGGTTATTCAGGCTGGGAAGACGTTATCGGAGCGGTTTAACGAAGCGGGCCAATATCTGCATTCGTTCGTTGCGGAAGACTCGCTATTCATCGACATCATGATGAATGTCGGAATCGTGTTCTATGCGGCGCGTGAGACAAACGACCGCGCATTGCGAGATGTTGCTATACGCCATTGCATCACGACTCGGCGGTGCCTCGTTCGGGGCGACGGATCGACCGCGCATGAGGGCATCTTCGATCCGGCCACCGGCGAGTTCCTGCGGCAATCGACTCAGCAAGGATTCCGAGGAGATTCATGCTGGTCACGCGGGCTCACCTGGGCCCTCTACGGCTTCACTACTTCTTACGGTTACAGCCGCGATCCGAGATTCCTGCACACCGCGGAAGCGTGCGCGGATTACTACATTACGCACACGCCATCCGACGGTATTCCGCCGTGGGACTATAACGCTCCTCCGGAAAATCGCTCTTTGTTGGACACCTCGGCAGCCGCCATTGCCGCGGCCGGCCTGCTGCGCCTTTGCCGTCACATCCCGGACCCGTTGAAAGGCCATTTCTATTGGTCGACCGCGATCAACATATTGCGGAGTCTCAGCACGCGGTTCCTGGCGATCGCGGATCAGGAGTGGGAAGGCGTTCTGCGGGGTGGTGTGTATCATCTCCACAAAGGATTAGGCGTAGATGAATCGGTGATGTGGGGTGAATACTTCTATGTCGAAGCCCTGGAAGAAGCTCTGCGCGTTATTCAATAGTCAGGATTGCGGCTGGTAACAGGCCAGTTCTGCCGACTCGATTGCCAGTGAGGGCCTGACGTCCGCCTTCAGCATCTGCTTCATTTGTTCAATCGCAAAATCATGGTCCCGACGGTTATAAGCGGCAACACAGTCCTGAGGAACCATCAATTGCAGATCGCGCATGTAGGCATCATCGGCGGTCACCAACACGCAGCTATTCGTAGAGAGGCCGGTCAGGATCACGCGCTGGGTTCCAAAATGCTTCAGCAAGAGCTCTAGGGGCGTCTGATAAAAGCCCGAATGCTTCGGCTTCAGAACGAAGTAGTCCTGCTCGCCGGGAAGAAGCTGCTCGACAAAAGCACGGCCGGGTGACTCCTCTCGAAGGCACTCCGCGATGATCTGCTCAAATCTGGATTGCCAGCGCCCGAAATTCTCGTTTACGTAAACAACCGGAATGCCCACGGCACTGGCACGGCGCTTCAGTTCCGCGATACGTGGCGCGATGGGAAGAGCCTGTTCGAGGAGCTCATTTCCACGGGGAAAATTGAAATCGTTCACGACGTCGATGATCAGGAGGGCGGTGTGGTGCGAATCCGGAGCACTACCGTTCAGAGTGTGCCGGTGGCCAGGCTGGGTGGTCACGCTTTCAATTTACAAGGAACGGTGGATGAGTCACCCTCCAGCCGCGGCGTGATGCCTGGCTCCTCGGGCGAGAGGAGACGCAAGCATGCTTACAAGTGCCGCTGCATAAAGCAACCCTCCGGTCATAAGAGTGATCTGCAACCCGAGGTAAATGGCAAAAAACATTGCTGACGCGGAACCCAGGACGCTGGAAGCTGCATTAAGCGCCCACGCCCAACGAACCGAGGTAGGCATGGCTCGCTCGATCAGCTTCAGGCCGGTAGGGAACGGCATGCCCATTGCAAAACCCACAGGAGCTATCAAGGCAACCGAGATCAGCACCTTCACCGGGAACGGAAGCGAGACGCCACTCTCGGAAACCGGTGTGACAACTAGCGCCAGAATGAAAATTCCAGCCACGATGAGCATTAGTACACGGATCAGTCTTCCCAGGTCGCCCCGAATCAGACGGCGGCTCGCGAAACTGCCGCACCCGCTCGAAAGAAGCATGGAGAAGATGATTACCGTAAGCGCGTAGGTTGGATGGCCTAGGAAAAGGACAAACTTCTGGATTAGGGCAACCTGGATCAGGATGTAACCAGCTCCAATGAAAAGAAAGAAGAGCAAAGCGCGGATGCTGCCGCGAGAGCGCGGAAGACTGTGACGGAGCACGACCGGCGGCAAGGCGAGTATTACCAACGTAGCGATGATACTGACCGCCACCAGGCCGAATAAGACTGGAAGCGCGCTGTTGATTTTGTAATCCTCTGTCGCGCGAGAGGCACTGTGCATGAAACGCCAAACATCCGCAGGCTGCACCGTGTAGAAGAAAAAAGGCCTGTCGTCTGAAACCGGGCGTACATCAAACGGATATGTCTCGTAGAAGCGGTCCAAATTCCCGGAGAGCAGCAGTTGGCGAAACGGCGTTTTCGAATCCGTGCCGGGCGCGTAAATGATCTGCATCTTAGCCGTTTGCGACGCATCGCGGACCTTAGCTAGATCGGCTGGAGTGAAGGGGTTCCGTGAGATGAGGACGGTGTCCTGCGCGCCCCAGTCGCGGAGCTTAGTTGCATCCTGCCGCACAACCACAACGTTGCGCGCCGGCTCTGACTGCCCAAGTTCTTTCAACGCCGTATACGCTAGAGAGACCACGCGAAGCGATTCTCGTGGGGGATCGAAGCCCCACCGGGTAAAGGCCAACACGCCATCGGGGGTGAGGTGCAAAAGGTAATCTTTGAACGCGTTCGTGGTGTAGAGATTGTTTTCCGAGAGCGCGAATGCACCTGCGGCGGTGGAGGCCCAGGTATCAACCAGCGTGGCCTGGAGAACCTGATATTGATCGTGCGAGCGCCGCACGAACGAGCGGCCATCCTCGACAAAGAGGTGCACCTCCGGCCGGAAGTACAGGTGTTGGCTGTACTGCGGGAAGCGCTTGCGCATGATCACGTTCGCAATGATCGGGTTGATTTCCACCGCCGTGACATCTTTGCTGCCGGAAGCCAGGGCGCGTGAGACATCCCAACCGCCGCCCGGCCCAATAATCAGGGCTTTGGCTCCAGGACGCAGCAGATATGGAAAGCCGGGCCCCGCGTACGCCAGATCAAAACGTTCCTGAGGCGAGAGGTGATTGAAATCGAAATTGGCCACTCCGGTGGCGGCGTCGGCGTCGATAACGATACTCTTTAATCCGCTGCCGGGCTCAGGTTTGAGAGCAATGCGTGAAAAGCTGTTCCACCGAACGAATTCCTCGTTTTTGACCCGCTGACCCTTCGCGAACTTCACATCGATCAACGGAAATTTCCAGTTATAAGTGACGAGACCTACCAGCAGAAGGCCCAGAAGAACAGCCGCGACGCGTCCGCGAGGAGCATGCCCGAGATGACACCACACTGCGGCGGAAACGGCAAACAGCGCGGCTGCTACAAGGATTGTATTGGGGCCGCCCACCCAGTTCAGAAGGGGAACCAGCACGGCGCAGCCACCGGCGGCGCCGACCAAATCAAAGAAATATACTTTGTCTACCCGCTCAATGGTCTCGGCGATCGCGAGAGAGAGGATCGTGCCGGAGAGCAAGAACGGAATCGCTGACACGAAGTAAGCGGCCGTCAATTCAGAGGTTGTCATCTCGCCTGTCCGGTTCAACAGAAAAGCGAGAGAGAGAACGATAGCCACGGCATTTAAAGCGGCTAACAGGCCGAGTCTGCTATAAAGGGAACCTTTCCAGCCCGCGACAACATAAGAAAAGACACCGCCTGCTCCGAGGCCAAACAGCGCTATCGAGATGGCGAGAAAGGCGAAATGGTAATAGTAAACGACTGAAAACACCCGCGTGAGCGCTAGTTCCAGCAACAGAGTAGCGAGCGACGTTGAAGCAACGCCGAAGTAGATCTGAGGCCAGTGCCTGCGTGCGACTGACGGCGGGGCTGGCTGGCTCAGGGTATCGACCGGTGACAACTCTTTATGGTAGTGGACGACTGCCATGGACCTGCTGGAGCGCACATTTCGCGCCGATTACTGCCAGGACAATTGGATACAGTGTCGATAATTAGTTCGCCGGCGCAGACATACGAAGAGACGCGGTTCACGACGCCAGGCGTTCCGTCGAAAGAGGGTTATTTGAAAGAGGTATCTATTTGTGCCGGTAGGTAATGCGCCCCTTGGTGAGGTCATATGGCGACATTTCCAGGGTGACGCGGTCGCCGGCTAACACGCGGATTCGGTTGCGTCGCAGCTTACCGGCCAAATGTGCGAGAACTGTGCGGTCCTGGTCTAGTTGGACACTGAACAGGCCGCTCGGAAATTTTTCAACCACCGTACCAGTTACTTCTATACTGTCTTCTTTACTCATTCGCCTCTTGGGAGTGATTTGGTGCGAGCTTCCGAAAGTGCCCGCTACCCGAAAGTATAGCGCGGGGAAAGCACTTGCCTATTCGTTCCGCAAAGCTTCCACGGGATTCAAGGCGGCAGCGCGGCGCGCAGGGAGGAAACAGGCTGAAGCCGCAACAATCAGAAGGAGAAATGCGGTTCCGGCATACATGAGAGGGTCTGTCGCTCGCACCTGAAACAGGAGATTCTCGATCGCGCGAGCAAGCCCTACAGAAGCCGCAAGGCCAATTGCAATACCAACCATGACGGGCGCCATGCCGTTTCGCATGATAGTGTGCAGAATCTGTGCTGGACGGGCGCCAAGCGCCATGCGAATGCCGATTTCAGAGGTGCGCTTGCTGGTTGCGAACGCCAGCACGCCATAGATTCCAAGGCAGGCGAGCACGAGCGCCGCAACGGCAAAGCCTGCCAGCAGTATCAGTTGAAAGCGCTGCTCGGAAACGGAATCCGCAACCACCTGGCGCATGGACTGAATGGAGGGGATGGCCGCCTGGGGCTCCAGCTTGATGATCACGCGCCGAACGGCGGCAGCCAGCCCTTCGGGGTCGGTTGCGCTACGCACTATGAGCGACATATCGGCATCGGCCCGGCGCCAGTGGGGGAAGTAGATCATCATGGTCGGCTCTTGCGTGAGCGATGCAGCGTGAACGGCGCCAACGACTCCTATCACTTTCTGCAACGTGCCGTTGCCGTATATCTTGAGGGGCCGACCGACCGCGTTCTGGTTTGGCCAGAGCCGGGCGGCCAGATTCGAACTGATCACCACTTCGGGTATGTTCGCATCGCGTTCCTCAAAGACACGGCCTGCTTCGAGCGGAATCCCAGCCGCTTTGAAGTAGCCGCTGCTCGCCGTTCTATAGTTCGTCATCTGCCACTGAGTAACTGGCGGGATTGGACGGTCGGCGGCAGTCGCAGGGTTGTTGTTATCCTCGCCGGTGAGGGGCAAGTCGGAAACTAATCCGGCCGCGCGAACACCCGGTAACGCCCTGGTCTGCTCTACTAGCCTCCGGTAAAAAGAAACTACATCGGGATCCCGGTGGTATTTGTCTGGGGGAAGATTCACGCGAGCGGTCAGTACGTGTTCAGTACTTACGCCCGGGTTTACGTTGAGAATCGTGACGAAGCTGCGCAACAGCAGCCCCGCCGCAAGCAGCAGGACTGTGCTGAGCGCCACCTCTGCCGCTACCAGAACTCTGCCGGCTTGATGGGCTTTACGGCTCTGGGTGGCGCTTCTGCTTGACGACTGAAGGGCTTCTTGCGGGTCGACGCGGGCGGAGCGCCATGCAGGCCAAGCCCCAAACAGGATCGCGCTTGCAGCGGAAATTCCGACGGCAAACAGAAGTGCAGCAGGGTCGAGAACCAGTTCCTCGACCCTCGGAAGGCCGGAAGGTGCTTTCAGCCGTATAAGCTGGAGTATCCACCACGCAAGGACCGATCCCAAGCCGCAGCCGGCGAGTGAAAGCAACAGGCTCTCAATGAGTGCGCCACGCAGCAGCTCAGAGACTCCGGCGCCCACTGCGAGGCGGATCGCCCATTCGCGCCGCTGCGAAGTGGCCCGAACCATCATCAGGTTCATGAGATTGATGCAGACAATCAACAGCACGGCGGCAACGGCGCTCATCAGGAGGAGCAGAGGCAGGCGCACGTCCCGAGCCATGGTCTGCTGGAGTCGCCGCACAACTGGATCGAATTCAATAGGCTCGGGGTAGCGTTGGGAGATGACTTTTTCGAGGGCGGTCAAATCGGCAACTGCCTGTTGGGTTGTGACGCCGGGTTTCAATCGCGCTATGGCGATATAGTTCTCGTTCCCTTCTGGTGAGGCCAGATCGTCCTTACTGAAGACAAGCGGCGTCCAATATTCGGTCCGCTCCGGGAGCTGTTCCAACTCCGAAAGCTCACGCCCGCGCGGAAAGGGAAACCCTGCCGCTGCAATTCCGACCACCTGGTAGGGCACGCCATCCAGGCGCAGCTCTTTCCCGATCGCATCCGCCCGCCCCGAGAACGCACGTCGCCACAAACGATAGCTGATTACGACGATATGGTTCCGGCCCTCCACATCTTCGCCCTTGACGAAACCACGTCCGATCGCTGGCTCACTTCCGAGCAAATGAAAGAAATTGGGAGAGACACTAAGGCCCTTCAACTGCTCCGCTTGACCCGCTCCTGACAATATGTGCGAATCCGGACGGAGGACCGCAAGTTCCTGAATGGTTCGGGAATGATCGCGCCAGAGTTCGTAATGCTGCGCGTTAATGGGAATGGTACTGAATTGCTTCGAAAATGCCGGAACCCGAAACGACGCTGTCACGAGGCGGTCCGGATCCTGGTATGCGAGTGGCTTTAGCAGGACCGTACGGGTAATGGTGAACATGGCCGTAGTGGCCCCGATCCCGAGCGTGAGGATAGCGATGGCAAGCAACGCGAACCCGAGCGATCGCCCGAGGGCGCGAACGGCGATTCGAATCGAAACCGGCATAGAGCCATAGACGAGGAGGAATCAGACCTAGTTCAATTGTTTTACTCTGGTCGGGGCGGCTTAGCAACTGCCGCGGTGGAAGGCGAAAGAACGTGGGACCTCCTGCGGGCGAATTCAAAAACAAAAACCTTCTGGTCACGGGAGCGGGACGGGGGATTGGCAAGCGACTAGCGCTCGGCTTCGCCCGGTTGGGTGCGCGCGTTGCGCTGTTGGGGCGCAGTAAAGCCGAAATCGACCTGGCACACATTGAGATTGAACAGACGGGCGGTAGCGCGCTTCGCATCCGCGCGGACGTGACGGATCCGGAGCAACTCGCGCTTGCCGTCGACCGGGTTCGGGTCGTCTTTGGAGGGGCGGTTGACATTCTGATTTGTGCGGCTGCAACTCCTGGTCCGCTCAACTCGTTTATGAGTACGCCTCTGAAAGCCTGGACCGAGACGATTCAGACTAACCTGTTCGGCGTCGTGCATTCGTGCCGCGCCGTACTGCCGTCCATGATTGATAAGCGCGCCGGCAAGATCATCGTGCTGGTTTGCGAAAGCGACGCCCAATCGCATCTCAATTTGTCGGCCTACACAACTTCCAAAACAGCCGTTGTGCGGTTTGTGGAATCGCTAGCGATGGAAATCGCCGAGCACAATGTGCAGGTTAACTGTTTGGATCCAGGCCCCGCCTACACGAACTTCACCGATGAAATTATTCGTGCCGAGCACCGGCTTGAACACTCGATCGTCAATCAGGCCAAGGAAACCAGGCGCACGGGCGGAGTCTCGCCGGACCTCCAATTGCAGCAAGCGGCTTTCCTGGCGTCAGAACAGTCGAATCACATTACTGGAAAATTAATCCATGTGACCGACGATTGGAAAAAATTGCGCAACGCCACACTTCGGCCGGATAGTCTGACCTTACGTCGTATGAACAAGTAGATCTTGCCTAAGATCACTTGGTTGAGAAGCGGTAAATCGTTGTGCTGTGGAAGACTTGCCCGGGGTGAAGCTCGGTAGTCGGGAAATTCGTGTGATTCGGAGAATCCGGAAAATGCTGCGTTTCCAAACACAATGCTGAGCGGAAGGTGTACGTGCCGCCGATCCCATGTACGCTTCCGTTCAGGAAATTACCCGTATAGAACTGGATCCCTGGCTGTGTTGTGAAGACCTCGAGCACCCGTCCGCTTTTGGGATCCTCCACACGCGCCGCAACGGCTGACAAATCCCCGGGGTGATTCAAGACGAAATTGTGATCGTAGCCGTTAGCGAGTTTCAGTTGCTCGAAATTGCCACTGATTCGAGAGCCGATCTGCTTAGCGGCGCGGAAATCGAGAGGCGTGCCGCTCACTTCATCGAGGGCCCCCGTCGGAATCAGGTTAGCGTTCACAGGAGTGTAGCGGCGCGCATCAATCATGATGTTCTCGTTCAAGATGGACCCACTGCCCGGCCCTGAAAGGTTGAAATAAGAATGATTCGTCAGATTTATCACGGTATCTTTGTCCGTTGTCGCCGTGTAATCGATACGCAGCCCATCGCGATCGTCGAGTGAATAGCGAACAGTGACATTGAGATCTCCGGGGAAACCTTCCTCTCCGTTCGGGCTTAAGTAATGCAGCTCCAGCGAGTTCGTCGAGGCTTGCTTGACGTCCCAGACTCTGCTGTCGAATCCATGAGTGCCGCCATGAAGAGAGTTCTTCCCGTTCTCGTTTGTCGGAACGTGATATGTTTGACCGTCCAGAATAAATGTGCCGCCCGCGAGCCGGTTTGCGTAACGGCCAATAAGCGCCCCGAAGTACGCGTTCGCGGCCGGCTTCGCGGTGTAGCCGCTCATGCTATCGAAGCCAAGTACAACATCGCCCATGTTCTTGTCGCGATCCGGAACCTCGATCGACGTGATGCGACCCCCAAAATTGGTAATCTTGACCTGCATTCCCGATCCGTTTCGGAGCGTGTAGAGGAAGACTTCCTTTCCGCCAGGGGATTTTCCAAAGGGTTCCTTCCCATCGTTTGCCGACTGCGCAATCGCCCCGGTATTGAACAGAGACATAGCGTATACGGCTGACACGGCGCTTAAGAGTCTTTTCATCTTGTCTTTGATGATCTTAATTCACCGTGAACTGACGCCCAAATATTGTGACAACAATTTTGGGATGATCCTTGGTCCCAGTGATCGTAATCGGCACCTGAAAGCCCGCGCCTTCCTTCTCGAACAGCTTGTTGAAGGGCATCAGCACCCATTGCTTGATCCCGGATTGCGTCTGCGAAAGAGTCGCCTGCATCCGAAATGTGCCGCTCATGTCCATCCTCTGTGACGCCAGCCCGTATGATCCCTTCAGGCGAATGAGCGCTCCCGGAACCTCGAAAGAGAGCTGTGAGAAACGGGCCATTTTATCGGCGAGAGCGAACTGCCCGCGAAGACCAGAGGCAACCATATCTCCCCCCTGACCTTCTTGCTCCTCACTCTTACTGATCCCGCGGGCCCGGTCGCTAAGCGTGATTAGTCGGCGCGTCACGTCGGGGCTCGTGAATCTCGCTGACAGGAGTGCGAAGTGGCCCTTCAGCCTGAGCTTGTCAATCACATCTTGAGGACCCTGAGGAACGAGAATCGTGCTGTTGAAATCGACGTCTCCGGTTACAACGGGCCTTCCGCCAATCACCAGCTTGAGAATGTCTTCCATACGCGCATGAACTGCCCTCGCGTCGAGCGAGATCGTTTTGCCGCCCTCCCCTGGTTTGTGAACAATACCGCCTTTGCAAATGAACTCCGAACTGAGAAAGCTGGCGTCGACCGGTTCCAGTAGCGTATCGCCATCAGTCCCGTTCACGATGGAATGAAATTTGGTTTTCAGGTGGACTGCATCGCCGCCGCGCTTCAACGTGAAGTTTGGCACGTCGGTTGTACCGTCGACCTCAATGTGTTGTAATACGCCGTGATAACCGCCCGTTGACGCGAGTGTTCCCGCTATGCCCTTAAATACGCCGAGATCCGCATTCTGAAAACTGTAGCTGCCGCCAATGGGCGTCGAGCGCGGATCATCTTTTTGCCAAGGCCCGAAGCTGCCGGTCGTGTCGATTAAGCCCGGCGGTTTGGCATTTATCAGCTTGGCCTGGAACTCCATCGCCTTTTCCGGCCCCACCTGTTGCAAGATCAGCTTGCGAATATCAAAGTCGAGCGGCTCCTTGCCTGGGACCTTCGGCTCAATCTCAAGCAGCGTCTGATCTGCGGTGATTCTATCTATGGGGAAGCGCAATTGAGTTTCGTCGCTGCCCGGCTCGTTGCTTGCAACCTCATGGTTGTCTTCGAAAGTATCTTTCAGGGCGCCCCGGCCCCGCGCGGGAATGTAAATTGCGAGCCCGTCCAGACGTACGGAGTTTACGTGATTGTTTCGCTCAATGAGCGTCCAGAAATCTGTCTCCGCGCTGAACCGGTGAATGTAAAGCAGCGGGTGTGGATCATCCCAGCCTTTGTGTCGAATCAGAAGCTCCTCGCCGACGACTTTCGGACGAGGGAAAACAGAGAGCTGGAGAGACTGGAGCTTGACCTCGGCATCAAAGCGATCTTCGAGAGCGCTGATCACTCGCTGCTTTGCGCGAGGCGCCAGCGTCCTTGCATACCACCCGAGTAACACGATGCCTGCGATGACAATCAGGCACCCTAGGACGAGGACCCACTTGAATATTCTGCGGCCGGTGCTCGAGATGGCCAGAACCTCCCTTATTGAAGATCCTCGCAAACGTACGTACGTTTCGCAGTGGGAGTATCGATCGTACCAGCGGAACCAATGCACGCGCTACTAGCCGGATGCGTCATGGTAATCAGATACTCATGCGCCGTTGCCTCTTGCTATACCTCGTTCTCCTGCCCTATGCTGCATCCGCTCAGGACCTTTCGAAAGTCCATTTTGTGCGAGCAGGCGGGGAGGCCACGATTCAGACGAAGCCGGATCGCGTGCAGATTTCGATCGGTGTAACCACGCAGGCCGCAACAGCTCAAGCCGCCGCAGCTCAGAATGCCTTGCAGAGTTCAGCCGTGTTGGATTCGCTCAAGGGAATTGTCGAAGGCCGCGGAGAGAGCAAGACAACCGGCTACAACGTGACACCGCAATACGCCTACGCGCCGAATCAACCGCCTCGGGTCAAGGGCTATGAGGCCACTAATACGGTCCTTGTCACGCTGGATGATCTGTCTCAAACCGGAAAACTGCTGGATGCAGCCAGCGGCTCAGGCGCGAACAACGTGAGTTCTATCTCCTTTACGCTCCGCGACAGCTCCCCTGTCTGCGCGCAGGTGCTGGCGGAAGCCGCAACCAAAGCTCGCGCTAACGCGGAAGCCATAGCCAAGGCGCTGGGTGTTCGAGTCACTGGGGTGCTTTCAGCCGAGCCGCAAGAAATAACACCTGTTCGCCCGATCCCGATGGCTCAAATGGCGATGGCTAGAGAAAAGACGGAGACTCCGATCGAAGCAGGCAACTTGGACGTCCACGCGTCCGTCATCGTAACGCTCGAAGTGCAGTGAGGGAGTAAACGCGTGGGGGGAATCTTTCCTCACCAGTACGGTACTCAAGGCGCTGCTGAATGACGTTTTGCTTCCGATACAATTGCTTCAGACTTCGCCGTCGCGATGGAAGATTTGGCTCCCAATCCGAGACAGGACCCGGAAATTCCAGACAAGCTCTACTTCCGAATTGGCGAAGTAGCCAGGCTCGCTGGCATCAAGCCATACGTTCTGCGCTTTTGGGAATCCGAATTTTCAGGCCTCGGGCCGAAGAAGTCCGGCACCGGACACCGGCTCTATCGCCGCAAAGACGTAGAGCTCGTGCTCGAGATCAAGCGTCTTCTATACGAGAAACGCTTCACCATCGAAGGCGCCAGAAAAGTTCTAGAGACGAAACCGAAACGCGAAGCTGCGAGCGCGCCGGCTCGGCGCAAGCAAGCCGAACTGTTTACTACTCCTCCCGCCTTTTTCCAGGACTTGCGCCGTGAGTTGCGCGCCCTTCTCGATCTGTTGAACGCTCGGGAAGATAAGTGATGGGCGACGCTTCCGATTGCCCAAGTTGTTGAATCAGGCGTTCGGCCGCCTGCTGGCCCGCGGCCTTCTTCGAGTTTCCGGTAGCGCGGCTTGTAAATCGGTCTCCCACCCTGACTTCGACGGTGAAAACCTTTGCGTGTTCCGGCCCGCTGCTATCTACAGTGCTATAACGAGGCGCGGGAAGTCCCAGGGCCTGGGTGCGCTCCTGCAGCACACTCTTATGATTCAGAAGGCCCATGGATTCGACGTCCCGAAGACTGTTGACACCTCGAAGCACGTGCTCCTCGACGAACTTGCGCGCTACATTTATGCCGCCATCGACGAGCATGGCGGCAATCAGCGCCTCGAAGGCATTTGCCAGAACTGTTCTGCGCTGCCGTCCGCCGTTTCGGTCTTCACCCTTGCCGAGCAGAAGAAAGTCGCCTAATCCGAGAGTGAGCGCGCAAGCATACAGGTGAGTGGAGCTGACCAGGTGTGCTTTCCACTGCGAGAGCTGGCCTTCGCGCGCCACCGGATGGCGCAAGACCAGAGCCTCGCTGACCACGAATCCCAGGACCGAGTCGCCTAGGAACTCGAGTTGTTCGTTGTCGCCAGTTTCCGGCATGGGAGAGCCCCGTTCAGAAAGCCAGGAACGATGAGTCAGCGCTCTAAGAAAGAGATCGCGATCCCGAAAGTGATATCCGATCTTCTCTTCGAGCGCCTCGAGCGCGGGCGTCATCCGACACGTGTCTACTTAGTGCCCTTCATCTTGGTGGCGGCGTCTTTCTGTTGTTGAGCGAGCTGCTTAATCTGCGCTGGCGCCGTGCTGTCGGCCAGAACTTTATCGGCCGTCGAGATCACATCGTCGTACTGCTTATTGTCGAGATACGCCTTCCCAAGATGTGTCAGGATGATCGGATTAGGAAATGCGGCGTAGGCAGCCTGGTATTCAGTAACAGCCTGCGGATAGTTTTTCGCCAGGTCGGCGGCCGTCCCGAGAGCATCATGAGCTTCGCCTTGGAGCTGCTTTTGGTAGGGGCCCCACTGGTCCGCAGGAACGCCCACGGGCGGAGCAGGATTGTTCTTCAGTAGCTCTAGCGCCTTATTCGCGTAGTCCTGTACCTTCTTTATAGATTGATCCTTATCCAGATCGTTTTCGCGGATGTGACGGGCGATTGACTGTGCCAGGGTTACGCGAGCTGTAATGTCATTAGGATCGCTCTGAATGATCTGCTCGCCATAAGCGACAGTCTGGCCGTAATCTCCCTGCTTCTGGGCCGCTTCCATCGCCATGTTCAGGAGCATCGGTTTGTAGTCGGTATCTGAAAAATTTTCGAGAACAGAATTGATGTCCTGAATTTCCTGACTCCAGTTCTGTGCCGTTACATCGGCCTGGACTTTCTTGAGCGCGTCGATTTCTTTTTGAGATTTCGGACGCGGCTGTTTCGGTTGCGCCTCTTGGGCGAACACAGGTAGAGCCGCCAAAGCCAGCGCGGCCCAGAATCGGGCAACAAATCGCGATCTCATTGCTGTTTTTCTCCTGAAGACGTACTTTGCAAACCTTTTTCGGCAGCTTCGCGCGCCATGACGGAAGCGCCATTGATGGCCAGCGCCAGCTTGAACTGGGCGTTGGCCTTGTCCGGGTCTCCGGCTGCTACAGCGAGCCTGCCCAAATATACGTGTGCCCAAGCCGTTACAGCCGGATTGGGATTGGCATTCGCGGTGCGCTCAAAAAACTGCACCGCCTCGTCCTTTTTGTTCTGCCGGACGGCGATCCGCGCCAGCCCGTAGTAGGCCAGCCCTTGCATGCCTTTGTCGGAGGTCTGTTCCAGCACTTTTTTGAATGTTTTCTGCGCGTTATCGTAATCGGCCTGTTCATACAGCCCTTCCGCGGATTCGAGTGAAGCTTCTGCAGGATCTACCTGGCGGGGGGCCGGCGGGGCGATCACCCTCTGTGGGACACTCTGTGCGAACTGCACATCTTTAAGACGCTTCTGCTCCTTATGTACATCAACCGCAGCGATGAGATCGGGGTAATAGATACGAAATGCGTCAGGCTGCTTTTCGTAGGCGGGTAGCAATTCTGCAAAGGCGGCTGTGAGTATGAAGCCCTCACGCACGGCCTCCTTTACAAAGGCCTGTTTTTCTGTCGCGCTCGCGTGCATAAGGCGGCTATCGATCGCCTTGATTAAACACTTCGTGACGAGCAGCGAAAAGTCATCTTTGTATGCCACGTCGAGCGCGGGAGCTTCCTGCGCAAATTTTTCGAGCGGCTTCTTTTGCTTGATGATCTCCGTATACTTGAACGTCAGTGGATCCAACACATACGCCAGGTATGCGTCGCGTATATCGTCCATAACCGGCATGTTGGTGGGCGTGATGACTACGAAGTAATCATCACGATAGCTGCGCACCTGCACCTGGTCCGGAGCTCCCAGCAGATCGAGGTAAATTTGGAATCTTCGGCCCAGATAACCCGAAGGGTTGCGCAGGTAACCATTTGTCTCGAACAGTGTTGAGATGACGGGGTCCTGATAGTGCAGCATGGCGGTCGAGTAAGCTGCTTGGGAGCGCCTCCAGAGATCCTGC
Source organism: Acidobacteriaceae bacterium (assembly GCA_019244055.1). Taxonomy (GTDB): domain Bacteria; phylum Acidobacteriota; class Terriglobia; order Bryobacterales; family Bryobacteraceae; genus Bog-105. The sequence continues at coordinate 17,912 of JAFATG010000094.1, forward strand.
AGATTAGCTTCTTTGTAGAACCGCGCCAGCAACTCGCTGAAGCCCCTCAAGGGTTCTACATCAGGCGGCACCTCTCCGGCAGGCAACGCGAAAGCAGGGGCATCTCCGGCGATCAGAGCGAACGAAATGTACTGGCCTAAGTCAGCGGCATCGGATGCCTTTTTGTGTTGCCGGTAGAACGTCCTTAGCTCCGGCAAACAGCCGATGCTTCGCTTCGCCAGCTCGTCGCGCACCTGAGTTCTGATCTTGTAGTCCTGATTGAGCGGTGAATCGATGCCCGCGTCGTATCCCGCTGCGTTAATCGCCGCTAACGCCGAAAACAGCGTGAGACTCACGCTGAACTGGTTCTCGCCGGAATCGCGCTGTGTGTCGGCTTGCGAGCCGGGGGCAGGCCCAACCTGACCGGCCCGGGCGCTCAGAGTCTTAGTGGCGAGGAGAATTAACAAGAGAAAAATGGCTGGACGGAAAATCAAAACGAACCCTACAGGCTAGGAAATATCTGCCCCTCAGTGTAGCCCACGACCCCGCTCTGCCGGGGTCTGTAAGCTATTCATCAGGGAGCACATGCCCCGATGAATCAAAATTGGGGCCTGCTTCATCCATTGATAGGAGATATAAATGGCAGGCGACAACACGCTGACCTTTACTGACGATACCTTTGACAAAGATGTGCTGAATTCCGAGGTCCCCGTTCTGGTGGATTTTTGGGCGGAGTGGTGCGGACCCTGCCGCATGATGAGCTCGACCGTGGACCAGATCGCTAAGGAATACGCTGGCAAGGTGAAAGTGGGCAAGCTCGACGTAGATGCCAACCAGCAGACCGCGTACCGGTATGGAATTCGGGGCATTCCGACCTTGCTGCTATTCAAAGGCGGTCAAATCGTCGAACAGAAGGTTGGCGCGATTGGAAAACCAGAGTTTCAGAAGATGCTGGACAAGCATACCAGCGTAGCGGTGGCTCAGTAAAAACACGAGCGAATTGGCGCTAGAGGGCACCTCACAGAGGTGCTCTTTTTGTAGTGCTACGCTGTTGGCAATGCCCCAGTTCATAACGGCGCTGGGCTTGCTCCTGGTTTCCCTCATTTGCTTGCCGGGTTCGGAATTCCCGCAGGAAGCGTTTCAGGAATCGTCCCTCAATCGATTCCCAACAACACCGGGAGAGCGGCTTCACGCCGCGGTTCGGACCGGTGACCTCAAGGAACTGCAGCGGCTGCTCGAGTCCGGGCTTGATCCCAATTCGCCCGACGCGCTAGGGAATCCTGCGCTTTTCTATGCAGCTTGGATGGGCAACACGGAAGCGGTGCTGCTGTTCCTGGACCATCGAGCAAACGTGAACATTCGCGGAAAGGACACTCCCGGAACGGCGCTGTGGTATGCAGTGCAAGCCGACCATGCGAGAGTGGTCGATTTATTGGTGTCGCAAGGGGCGCGTCTGGATTTTAGATATGGCTCGGGCCAGACGATTCTACATCTCGCGTGCGCACGAGGAAACCCACAGATTGTGACGCGCCTGTTGGCCGCTCGCGCCGATGTGTCTGCCACTGACCAAAGCGCCAATACTCCCTTGGATGAAGCGGTCCTGAATGACCGTCTGGAAATTCTGCGTTTGCTTCTGGCACACGGGGCCGATCCCAAGGCTGTGCATTCGCTTGATGGCCGCGGGCCCATGCAGGAGGCCTGCATCAAGGGATTCGCCGGTCTGATTCCGGTGCTGGTACAGGCGGGCTCCGATCCGCTAATTCGGGACCGCTACGGTCTGAGCCCGCTGGATCTGGCTGTTGCTTACAAAAACGAGAATGTCATCCGCGAGCTTCTGACCCTCGCACGCTCAACGCCGCCTCTCCAAGCAGAAGCCGACGACGCCATGGAATCCGCCACTCTTCGCGGCCAAACGTTGATCGCGAAGCTCCTGATCGATGCAGGTTTTGACGTAAACCGCCCAACCCTCTCGGGGTCTACGTACCTGAACGACGCAGCGCTCAAGGGGCATGAGAAACTGGCCCAACTGCTGCTCGACCGGGGTGCAAACCTCGAAAGCAGAAATCTCACGGGCGGAACGCCGCTGCACGATGCCGCTCTGGCAGGCAGTGCCGAGGTGATTACCTTACTTCTCAAGTGGGGGGCGCAGATCGATGCCCTCGACGGCGATGCGGGAGCGACCCCGCTAATGTTGGCGGCCTCCATGGATCGCGTGAAAGCGGTGGAGGCGCTGCTCGATAACGGAGCCGACGCGAACGTAAAGGACCGTATCGGACGGACCGCGCTGGATAGGGCCAGGGAGACTGGGGACGCTAATACGATCAAACTGCTCGAGAACGCCGGCAACACCAGTGCGCGCCCGCCTCGCAGAGCTAAGAATTCCGGCTTATAGGGCCAAAACACTTCTCTCCAATTTCCCCATCTAAAGCCGATAAGCGTAAGTGACTGGAAGAAACGGCCTTGCGACGCGGTAAAAGACTCAACACAGTATTGATAGCCGATAGACAACTGTTGTTCCGGCGCGGATTGGGCGCTCTGCTTTCGGCTGAACCAGACCTGGAGGTGGTAGCAGAGGCAACAGATTTTTCCGATGCCATCCTGAAAGCCGGCCTCCTCAGACCGGAAGTCATTGTGATGGATCTGGCTTTGCTTGAACCAGCCTCCCACCAATCGTTGGTTGCGATCAGGCAGGGAGAATTGGCCAGGGCAGCCCTGCTGTTCCTTACCGATCAGGATGACGAACAACAACTCCAAACAGCTATTGCCGCCGGAGCCCGCGGCTATATGCTCCGCAATAGCCCGCCGGCGCAACTGCTGGCTGGCGTTCGGCAGGTGATTTCGGCTGAGGACGGGAGCACTATGACGATTTCACCGGCAATTGCCGATCTGCAGGCTCTGGCTGCCTCTAATCCAGCTTCAAAGGGTTCTGTTCTGACTGCCAGAGAGCAGGAAGTAGTCCGTATGCTGGGTGAGGGACGAACGGTCCGGGAAGTGGCTGCGGAATTGGGCTTGAGTGTCAAGACGGTCGAAGCGCACAAGCTGAATTTGATGCGGAAGCTTGATATCCATAATCGGGCTAGCCTGATCGAGTACGCTGCTCGTACTGGTCTCATCACCGTCCCGGTGACTCGTTAGCTCCATTTCGTACTTCAAAGGCGCTCGTTTCCTCCCGCTCCTGCTACTCTTCACTTGGGAGCGGTCGCTCATCTATGTGGAAATTCATTGTCGGAGTGCTGGTCGGAATCGTAATCACAGTGGTAGGCGGCCTGGTCGTGGTTTTCGCCATCGGACGCATTTTCGAGAGCAAGACGCCGAGTGTCGCGAATAACTCCGTCCTCGTTCTACAAATGAGCGGCGAGATTCCCGAAGCTGCGCCGGTCGATATCCCCGTCCCATTCATTCAATCCCAGAGTCCTCCGACTGTACGAGACGTTTGGACCTCTCTTCGCCAGGCCGCCAAAGATAGCCGAATTAAAGCTGTCCTCCTTCAGCCGCGTGGACTTGTGACTGGTTGGGGCAAACTACAGGAACTGCGGACGGAGATCCTGGACTTCAAGAAATCCGGAAAGCCGGTGTATGCGTTCCTGCAATCTCCTGGTTCGCATGAGTATTACTTGGCCTCCGCCGCCGACAAGATCTTCCTTTCTCCCGATGACTCGCTCGAAGTGCGAGGGTTTCTTTTGGAGGAGATGTATTTCAAAGGTACGCTCGACAAACTGGGAATCCAAGTACAGGTGGACCACATCGGACGGTACAAAGATGCGGGTGACATCTTTACAAAAACCGGGATGTCACCGGAAACCCGCGAGGTGCTGAACCAGGTGCTCGACCAGCTTTATGGTGATTTTTGTTCCACCGTTGGGCAGGCACGCCATAGGGCGGCCGATGAAGTCCGGGGGCTGGTGGATAATGGCCCGTTTGTGGCAAGTCAAGCCAAAGCAGCCGGGCTGGTGGATCAGCTCGCGTATGAGGACGAGGTATATGGCGATCTCGAAAGACGCACGGGTACGAAGCGCCTGGTTAAGCTTCCCCTCCGGACGTATTTTCGCGCCGCCCCCGGCCAAGGGGACCGGATCGCCCTGGTCGTCGGTGAGGGCGACATAGTCGCTGGTAACCCGAACAACGAGTTCGGAGGGCCGAATCTCATCTCCTCTGGCGGATTCTCCAAGGTACTGGAACAGGTCAGGAACGATCGGGGTGTCAAAGGAGTTATCGTTCGCATCGACTCGCCGGGCGGGGACGCGGTTGCCTCCGACGACATCCTGCACGCGCTGAAGTTGCTTAGCCGCGCGAAGCCGCTGATCATCTCAATGTCGGACGTGGCAGCGTCGGGCGGCTATTTCATGTCGATGACGGGCGACCCGGTCATAGCCTATCCGGACACCATCACGGGTTCAATCGGGGTTTTGTACGCACGCCCGGTGCTGAAGGGCCTGTACGACAAGCTCGGCATTCAGGAAGATATCCTGACGCGCGGCAAGATGGCGGACATGGCGGCCGCCACCGTACCGCTCTCTGACGCTGCGAGAGAAAAGCTGCACGAAATGATCCAGACAACCTATCAGCAGTTCGTGTCGAAGGTCGCGAGCGCGAGGCGGAAGAGCTACGACCAGATTGATCAACTCGCTCAAGGGCGGGTTTGGATGGGCCAGCAAGCTCTCGGTAACGGACTGGTGGATACTCTCGGCGGCCTCGACCAAGCCATTGCGCTGGTCCGCCAAAGAGCGCATCTTTCCGCGGCTGGAGAAACGAACCTGGTGCTCTATCCGCCTCGCAAAACGCTGTTCGAGATCCTGACTCAATCGCCGCAGTCGATCGAAGATGCTGCTGCGGAAAGCAGAATCCGGAAAGCTTTGCCCGCTTTGCCCAGCACTGCCTTCCTTCGCGGTGGCATGCTCCGGATTCTGCCCTACAGATTATCGGTCCAATAGCGTTGGATGCTGTTGAAAAACTCTGCTGCTCCGCTTCTAAGCCGCTGGCGCCCTGTAGAGATCTCTCTTTGTCGGAAGCCTAGACGTATGGAAAAGCTTTCCGTTCACGATTTGTTTGTGGTAACAAACAGACAATATGCCCTACCGATTCTTCACCGCCCCAGCTATTTGGGCCCTGATTGCAATGCATGCTCCAGGAGCTGCGGAACGCGCGACGCTGAACGGAAAAGTCGTGGGCGGCGACGGCAAACCTGTTGAACACGCAACCGTATTGGTTTACGAGGCGCGGGCTAGACACGGTTACAGCGTGTATTGCCCGACTTGCTGGGTGGATTGTGGCAAGCGAGCGATAACCAATGCTGAGGGCACGTATTCGATACCAGGGCTAAATCCCGAGCTTGTTTTCAAATTGCTGATTGTGAGGAATGGATATAGAACGGTCTTCGTCGATAAAGTAGATCCTTCAAAGGGATCCGCCGCCGATGGGGTTTTAAAACCGGCGGCTGTCGTGGCAGAGCCGTCGCAGTCGGTACGGGGCCGTATTGTCGATGACCACGGAAACCCGCTCAGGGATGTCGTAGTCGAGCAGCAGGGGGTTACGTTCAATGGACCGCGAGGGCGTGGCCGATCGTTTGGCCCAGACGATTCTCCGGATTGGATTCAGCCGCTGGCGGCGACGGACGAACACGGTGAGTTTGAGATTGCCTATGCCAAACCTGCCGTCGAGATTACGCTGAACGTTTCTCCGCGTGCGATGGCGCCAAAGCTGGTAACGCTGTCCACCGGGCCGGAGAAGAGAACGATCACTGTTACACAAGGCGCAACGCTCCGCGGCCGCCTGTTGCAGCCTGACGGTACACCAGCGGGGAATGCTGAAATCGGGGTATTCGTACACAGCCGCATGTCGGGAACGGTATTCCCGGAGGTTCGCACTGGCACAAAAGATGATGGGACGTTTGCAATCACAAATATTCCTGCCGGAAGGATCTGGTACGTGTATCCGAAGATGGAATCACTTGCGGCCCGTGGACTGGCTGGTGACGCCGTGCCAATTGAGACAAAGGACGACGGGGAAGAGGTGAACGTGGGCACCATAAACCTGCGGACTGCCTATACGCTGCGAGGCAAAGTTGTGCTGTCCGATGGAAAACCAATTCCACCGGACATGCACGTGACGCTTTCTTCTGATGCTGGTTTCGATAGTCAGATTGCGCCGGTCGCAGAAAACGGCAGCTTTGAATTTCGGGGCTTGGCGAAAGGAGTTTATTCGATTGCGCCGGGAGTCCGGGGATATAAGCCGAAGGACGACTTCTATGGCGAAGTACTGATGAATCGCGACGACAAGAGCATCGTCGTTCCGATGAGTCCCGCCGCACCCCGTTAATAATTGCTCTGGCGAATGTATCGACGAGTCGTCCAATACCTCTGGTGGCAAAACTTTGCAATCCGCATCGGACCCGATTGCCCATTCATCGCGATTGACATCGAGCTAGCCTAATGTATTCGACCTGTGTCCGACCCCTCCGACGAACCGTACATGGCGATCAGCAGGGGTTCACAAACCTAACAAGAGAATAAGAACAATTGTTTCCCGCAATGTTTCGGTGACGTTCGCGTCTTCGTGAACGTCTTCTTATCGAGCTTCTTGATGTCGTTCTCGATTGATTTCGGTGGAGGCGTGCTGCTCGTTATGATGGGTCAACAAACTCGTTCTGAGTCGTTGTTTTACTACTTCAGGATCGAAGACCATGTTCCAGAGGATCATCTGCTACGGCTCGTGGACCGACATATCGACTTTACGTTCGTGCGCGATAACGTGAAGGCGAGCTATAGCCACACGGGCGTCCTTCGATTGGTCCCGAAGTCCTACTTCGTATTCTTTTGATCGGCTACTTGTACGGAGTCACGAGTGAGCGCCGCCTGGTCGAAGACATCGGGATGCATCTCGCTTATCGCTGGTTTACTGGCCTTGGCTTCGATCAAGAGATTCCTCATCATTCGACATTCTCCAAAAATCGACACGGCCGTTTCAAGAATCGCCAATCTTCCTTGAACTCTTCGAGCGCATCGTCCAGCAGTGTATGAACGTCGGACTATTAAAAGGTGTCGATCTCTCAGTCGATAGCACGCAGATTCGCGCCGATCCCAGTCCTGACCGAACGATCACCCGTGAACAATTGCCAGAGGCTGCTAAAGTCAATCGCAGCGTGCGCGAGTACGTCGAGCAGGTCGAGCGCGAGAACGTTATCGCGCAGCCGGCGCAGACCTCCAATTCATCTAGTCCGAAGCCGAAGATAAACCCGAACTGTGCCGCACGTATCGGAACTCGCCACCCATGAAGATCTCGATAACCGATCCGGAAGCCGCACTGTCGAGCAAGCGAGGAACTTCAGAGTTCGCTTACTACGACAACTATCTGATCGACAATCGAAGCTGCATCATTGCGGGCGTTGCGGCGACTCCAGCACGGCTCAGCCAAGAGATCGTTGCGGCCCGGCAGATGCTGGAAAGAGCAAAAGAACGTTTTGGGCTGCGACCGGTCAGCGTTACTGCCGACAAGAGCTATGGCACGGGTGAGTTCCTGTCTTGGCTTTCGAATCGGCAGATGACGCCGTACATACCCGTATTGGACCGAAAGCAACAAACAAAGGGCTTCTACACGCAGCATGAGTTTACTCACGTCCCGGAAGAAAACGCTTATCGCTGTCCAGCAGGCCATTTGCTTCACTACATCGGGTTGAGTCGAGGTTCACAGGGCTTTACGTACAGCGCAAAGCCGTCGCGATGCCGAAACTGTTCCCACAAGCCCGCGTGCACGCCTTCTGCGACTCGCCGTACGCTCAGAGTCAATTGGTATGAAGACGTGCGCGAGCACGTCCGTAAGCTCAGTCAAACACCGGAATTTGCAATCGCTCGGCGCACTCGAAACAAGATCGAGGCGTTATTCTCCGAACTCCGCAATCAAATCCGGCTTCGCAAAGTTCGGCTGCGGGGTCTACGAAACGCGAAGGAGCAATTCATTTTGGCGGCTACGGCCCAGAACGTCAAACGGCTTATAAGACACCTGAGCCAATCGAAAGAGCCAAGGATAGCAATGGCCTGAGACGGTCATTTCTCTAAAACTATCGCAGCGCCAAATTTAAGATTCGGCCACGGCGCTCCCTTTGCTGAACAGAGTTTTTCAACAGTATCGTTGGTTGTCGCACTGCTGTAAGAGCCGGCTCAGTACGCAGCGGCCGAGCGAATCCCGCTCTGCTCGAGCGCTACTTGCATACGCTCCAACGCCGAGCGATGAATTTGAGAGATGCGGCTCTCGTTCACTCCGAGCATTCCCCCAATTTCACGCATGGTGTAGTCGCCGATGTAGTACAGGCTGATGACTTGCCGCTGGCGGGCGGGCAGGGTATTCATCAGGCTATTTAGGTGATCGCGCAGCTCGGCGCGCGCGAAGAGACGGTCGGGACCCTGTGCTTCAGGACCAGGCGGCTCCAGGTGCGGCTGGTCCGAATTGTCCGCCATATCCAAAGAGGTCACGCCTTTTGCCAACGAGCGCAGATCGACTTGTAGAGATTTCCACTGTCGTGGCGAGAGCCCCATTGCCTCCGCGAGCTCGGCTTCGCTTGGATCCCGATTCAGCTTGACCTTCAGATCTCGTGTAACCGTCTCCAATTGCTTTTGACGCTTTCTTAGGTCGCGCGAAGCCCAGTCCGTCTGACGGAGGTAATCGAGGATCGCGCCGCGGATTCGATGCTTGGCATAGGTGGCAAAGGTGACCTCCCGGTCCTCGCGGTATTTCGTAGCCGCATCGAATAGACCCATCGTGCCGGCGTGAATGAGATCGTCTAGTTCAATATGTACTGGCACGGATTTCTGGATGTGACTTGCTATTCCGGAAACCAGTGATAAATGTTCCGAAATCAGTTGATCTCTTCGGCCATAATCCTCGGATTCAACGGATCTGGAGAAAGCTCGCTTGGTGGCGGCGGCGTTCATGTGTCCTCCCGGGCCAAACGCGTCTGCGTTCGGCATCGCAGCCGGGGAAAACGCACCTCCTCCACCAGGCACGGGAGGACCCTTGCGAGGAGACAAGAAGTCTATTTGTGATAGTCAGTTAGATCGAAAAGAGAGGGCTGCGTCGAACGCCGGACGCGCACGACTTCGGCTTCCGACTCCTATTCCGGAACAACTAGGGAGCTGTTTCGTGTCTCGTATCGGTATTGAGGTCCAATTCGGTACAGGTCTGGCGGGTGACTTGAGACTGAGCACTCGGCTCTTGCGGATCAGATTTATCCGAACGGCTGAGCAGACCCTAACAGGACTCTTCTAGCTGAGTTTCTCCTGATCCGCTTGCTCGAATAGCTGCCGCCCCGCGGGCTTCCGGGGTGGCAAACTACTCTCCCGTGATACGCCCTTGTCCTTCCGATAGTCGATTTCAGCGTAGAGTTCCGAATCCTGGAGCAGATCGAGCAGCGACATTCCGAATTTCGTCAGAAATCGATCCGCAAACCGTGGCTGCAGTCTGCGCGCGCCTTTCAGCACGTTGTGAACCTGAGGCTGTGAAATGCCAAGGATTCGCGCCAACCCTCGCTCTGTGCATTCTCCGTTTTGGATCCGTTCGTTGACATGGTCCCGGAATCTCGATAAAAGCATCTCAAACGAAAGGCTTTCCTGGTTTAGTACTGATTTCACTTTGAAATAGAGTGCATCTAGTTTCCTAGAAACTGGTCGATTTTACAAGGGTGCAAGTCGTCGCCCATTTTCCGGCCAAACGATAGGAGTTCTTAGGGTTGTCATAGACCAGTGGAAAAACTACCGGAGAACTCTTAAAAAGATTCGCCACGAGTTTTTGTGCCCGACAGGAAAGTACCATATCGTTAGTTCATAACAGACGCCGCCCGCACCCATAAATGGGGTGTACGGAGGGAAATAAAAAATAATGCAGTGGACTCGTTCAGAAACGCTGGCCTTAGCTCAGCAGTCTTGCACCTATTGCTATGGTCTCGGTCTCCGGCAAGGAAGAGCAGGGGCGTCGACCCCTTGCAACTGTGTGTTCCGGGCCATCTTCCGCGCTTGTAATGCGCGCTTTCGCACTTGCGCCTTGAAGGAAAAATACGTCAGCCGTGTCTCGCTAGAAGCCAACCCCGGACGCCTGCGGAAGTCCGTTTGGGGAATGAAAAACGAGGAATTTATCGCAGATTTCTGCCTCGTCTCCAGACGTGTATTAGATGACCAGGCCTACAAAGTTTTCAAATTTCATTTTCTGCTGGGCGCCGACTGGAAGCTCTGCTGCAATCGATTGAAAATCGACCGGGGCACCTTTTTTCACGAGGTGTACCGCATTGAGCAAAAGCTCGGGAGGACATTTCGGGAACTCGAACCGCATCCGCTCTTCCCTTTGGACGAATACTTCAATGGCACGGGACGCCAGCAGCGAGTGGCTGCGACAGTCACTCCATTCCCGGTGGAAAGCGAGCCCCATCCCAAACCGCGGCCCATCTTGAAATTCCCCGTGAAAAAGGCTGCCTAAGGCATAAGGCGAGTATTCCGAGGGGCTGGATGTCTGGCGGCGACCGGCCCTTCGATTTCTCACTTCTGCTTAGAACGCTGCTGGCGAAAAAACCTAGAAAGCAGTTCTCCCGATTCCGCTGCCAGCAGTCCCTCCTCGATCCTCACCCGGTGATTCAGCAGATCTGAATCGGCCAACCTGAATTTGCTCCGCACTCCTCCGAAGCGGACATCCCTCGCTGCAAACACCAATCTCTCCACTCGTGCGATCACAAGGGCGCCGGCGCACATGACGCATGGCTCCAGCGTGACGTATAACGTGGTGTTCGGCAGCCGGTAATTGCCGATCGAGCTCGCGGCCGCCCGCAAAGCACCGATTTCCGCATGCGATACCGGGTCGCGCGACGAGATCGGTCGGTTCCAACCTTCCCCGATAATTCGGCCTTCAAGTACCACGACCGCTCCCACCGGAACCTCAGCCGCTTCTTCAGCCCTCCGAGCGAGCTCGATGGCACGCCTCATAAAGGCCTCATCCCCCTCCTGCCACGTCATTCGCCGATTCTCTCGAACCTGACCGATTGGCCATTCGTATCCGCTTTTGGGCGTTGCATCCGAGACTTCCGGGCCTTCGTCGCAGTAAGGCTCCGACTCGAAACACTACGGTACGCTACCAGAAGGGGGAGCAAGTTTTGTTCAGATATTTTTCCCTGGCTTTTAAAAACAGTCTGCGGAATCGCAGGCGCAGCATTTTGACCATCTCCAGTATCGCTGTTTCGCTTTGCCTTCTGGGCGTTCTGATCGCGATGTACCACGCGCTGTTCTTCAGCCAGGAGACGCCCGGCCAAGCGCTGCGGCTGGTGGTGAGACATAAGGTTTCTCTCGCTCAACCGCTGCCGGTCGCCTATGAAGATAAAGTTCGCAGATTGCCCGGGGTGAGGGAGATCTCGGTTTGGAACTGGTTCGGAGGGACCTATAAAGACAACCGGGATACGAAAAACTTCTTCGCGCGCATGGGTGTCGAGCCCAAGCCGTTCCTGCGCATCCGAACACAAATGGAAATGCCGGAAGACCAGCGGCGAGCATTCATCACTGACCGCACCGGCTGCGTTGTGTCCCGGGACCTCGCCGAAAAACTGAATTTCCATCTGGGCGACCGCATTACACTTCAGGGCGACATATATCCAGTGAACCTGGATCTCAAAGTTGTCGGTATCTTTTATGACCCTGACGCACTCGACACTTTGTTTTTTAACTACGATTATCTGCGAGATGCCCTTCCGCTCGGACGCCGCAACTTCATCAGCGTGCTGGCGGTTCTGGCCGACAGCCCCGACGATGTACCCCGAATCGCGCAAGCTGTAGATGCGATGACCAGGGAATCCTCGTACCCGACCAAGACCGAATCGGAGCAGCAGTTCGCGCTTAGTTTCGTCTCGTTTATCGGAAATATTAAGCTCTTCCTGCTGAGCATCTGCGCTGCGGTGACGTTCACGATCCTCCTTGTATCGGGCAACACGATGGCGATGTCCGTCCGCGAACGGATCAAAGAGGTGGGCGTGCTTAAGACGCTCGGCTTTAATAACGACACCATTCTCGGAATCATCATTGGTGAGGCAATCACGATCGCCCTGATCGGTGGAATCATCGGACTCCTCCTCGCGTCATTCCTGACCATTGGAGTCGGAAAGGCGGCGGCGGCATTCATGCCCCAATTGAACGGGCTGTCAATCACTCCCATAACGATCGTCATCGCGCTTGGAGTTGCAATCTTGATTGGTATCGTTAGTTCGTTCGTCCCGGCCTGGAACGCCGCCCGGACGAATATTCTGGACTCGCTTCGCTATACCGGATAGGACTGTTCATGGCCATTCCAGTCACCTACAACGTTCGCAACCTGATCGTGCGCAAGACGACTACCATCATGACCGCCGCGGGCATCGCCATGACGGTTGCCGTTCTGCTAGCGGTCCTCGGCTTAGTTTCGGGCTTGGAGCGGGCATTCGCCTCAACCGCCAATCCGCTTCATGTGCTGGTGATGCGGAAGGGCGGGAACGCGGAACTGACCAGCCTATTGACGCAGCAGCAGTTTCAGATCGTCAAAGCCTATCCCGGTATCGCCACCGGCTCCGATGGCCAGCCGATGGCGTCGCTCGAGGTGGTGTCGGTCATCAATCTTCCGAGCGTTGAAAATGCCGAAGGCTCCAATGTGACGCTGCGCGGATTATCCCAGCGCGGCATCCAGATGCGCCATTTGAGAATCGTCGACGGCCGCTGGTTTAATCCGGCAGCGCGAGAGGTCACAGTCGGTAAAGACATCGCCAAGCGCTATCCGAACGCGCGCATGGGCAAGCAACTCCGATTCGGACGTGGCTTGTGGACCGTCGTTGGCGTTATGGATGCGGGTGACAGCGCCGTGAACAGCGAAATCTTTGCGGATGGGGTCCAGGTGGCCTCGGATTTTAACCGGCAGGATACATATAGCTCCGCTGTAGTGCAGGCGAGCGACGCAGTAACGGCCGGCGCCCTAATCAAATCGCTTGAGGCCGACCGGCGCCTGAACGTGACCGCGATGAGCGAGAAGGATTATTACGATGCACAAACTGTTTCCGCTAGGCCGGTCCAATTCCTGGGCTACTTCGTGTGCATCATCATGGCCGTCGGGAGCTGTTTTGCAGCGATGAACACCATGTACGCCGCAGTGGCCCGAAGGGCAAAAGAAATTGGAACCCTCCGGATACTCGGTTTTCCGCGCGGCAGTATTTTGTGGAGTTTCTTTATTGAATCGCTGCTGCTCTCGCTAGTCGGAGGGATTCTCGCCTGCCTTCTAGTGCTGCCTTTAAACACCGTGACCACCGGACTCGGAAACTTTGTGACGTTCAGCGAGACAAGTTTCAATTTCCGGATAGGACCCGATGTGATGGCTATAGGCATTATTTTTTCGCTGCTTCTGGGGGCAGTCGGAGGCCTGCTGCCGGCCCGGCAGGCGGCCCGAAAGGAGATACTCACGGCGCTGCGCGAAATCTAGCGAACCTCGGATTAGGAAATGGAAACAGAGCTTAAGAGTTTACGGATAGATAGGTCGCAGAGGCGAGAGCGCGAGCCGAAGGCAATCGGCAAGCTAATCGCGATCGCTATTGTGATTGCGGCTGCTGCTATCGGCGCGGTATTCGCGGTGAAGAAGCTGAACGCCGCCACTCCGGTCGAGACCATCCAGGTGCAGTCGCCTATGATGTCATCTGCCGCTGGCGAGCAAGTCGTTCTGACCGCAACCGGTTATATCATCGCCGCTCATAAAATCGAAGTCGCATCCAAAGTGAACGGCCGCGTGGCTTGGATTGGCGTTGATAAAGGCGACAGAGTGCAGGCTGGGCAGGTTTTGGTCCGGCTTGAAGACGACGAATACCGCGCGCAGGTCGTGCAGCAGCAGGGGCAGTTGGCAAATTTGGAAGCCAAACTTGCCGAGGATGAGCATGGCTCCCGTCCTGAAGAGATTCAAAGGGCCCGTGCGGACGTCAATCAGGCGAAAGCGGACCTCGCGGATTCGAAAGCCACTTTGGACCGAACCAGGCAACTGGTCTCAGAGGGCGTACTGGCCAAGCAGGCGCTCGACGACGCGCAGGCGAAGTACGACGGGGATATCTCCAAAGTCGCCAGTCTTCAGCGAACGCTCGACCTTGCAGTGCTCGGGCCTCGCAAAGAGGAAATCGACCAGATTAAGGGCCAGATCGAACAGGCGCGCGGTGCGCTGGCCTACGCCCAAGATCAACTTGACAATACCGTCATCAAAGCGCCTGTTTCGGGAACCATTCTCGACCGCAACGTCGAGAAAGGCGAGTTCATCACGACCGGCTTCGTCGGCGATAAGGGCGCGAAAGGCTATATCGTCACCATGGCCGATTTGAACGATCTGCAGGTGGAGCTCGATATCAGTCAGAACGATCTCGGAAAGCTCGGAGATCGCCAGAAGGGCACGATCACCACCGACGCTTACCCGGATCGCAAGTACCCGGGCTTTATCGAACAGGTTTCTCCGGAAGCAGACCGAGCCAAAGCGACCGTGCAAGTGAAGGTTCGCGTCGAGAAGCCCGACGGCTTTCTACGGCCGGACATGAACGCTACCGTAGTGTTTTATAACGACGCTCCTGCGCAGCCGGCGACCTCGAGCAAGCGTGTGGTCGTCGTTCCCGCGAGCGCGGTCGAAAACGGAGCGGTGTTTGTGGTAGTGAACGGACGGGCGGTGAAACGTCCGGTCACCACGTCCGGCAAGTCGGACAAAGGGGTTTTGATTGAGAGCGGTCTAATCGGTGGTGAGGATTTGATTGTGAATCCGCCCGCGAAGTTGAAGGACGGAGATCGCGTCGAGGTAAAGCAATCCTAAATGGAAGCATGGCCGGAAGGCACAGGGAGGACGAATAGGTGAGTGAGGCAGTTGTAAAAACAAACAGGTTAAGTAAAGAGTTCGTGCGTGATGAGTTCCACGTCATGGCGCTCGATGAAGTCGATGTCGAGATTCATCGCGGCGATTTCCTGGCTCTTATGGGACCCTCGGGCTCGGGCAAGTCGACTCTTCTGCACCTGATTGCCGCCATGGACAAACCGACCGATGGACAGATCGAAGTCCTCGGAGCAAACCTCCGGCAGCTTTCGGACAAGCAGATTGCGCATTGGCGAAATGAGCATATCGGCTTCATCTTCCAGTCATTCAATTTGATTCCGGTGCTGACGGCACTGGAAAATGTTGAGCTGCCGCTTAAGTTGACTAAACTCGGCAAGAAAGATCGCCTGGCGCACGCCGAAACCGCTCTCAAGCTCGTAGGTCTGGGCGACCGTTTGGATCACCTTCCGAAGCAACTCTCCGGCGGCCAAGAGCAGCGCGTCGCTATCGCCCGCGCGATCGTAACCGATCCCGATCTCATCCTAGCGGACGAGCCCACCGGCAATCTGGACGCAGCCTCGGCCGAAGATGTCCTCACGATGTTGACTCGCCTGAACCGCGAATTCGGTAAGACGATCATTCTGGTGACCCACGACCCGCACGCCGCAAAGTTCGCCACTACCGTGCGCCATCTGGAGAAAGGCCAATTACTGCCGGTCGGCGCTCTTCCGGCGGACTGGAGCTCTGCCATCGCCGTCAGGAATTAGTGGCGGAAGTGCCGCACGCCAGTAAAGACCATTGCTAAGTTCAACCGGTTTGCAGCCGCGACCACCTCGTCGTCCCTCACCGATCCGCCGGGCTGGATGACAGCCGTGATGCCGTGTTTCGCAGCCTCCTCCACACCGTCGGGGAACGGGAAGAAGGCGTCCGAGGCCAGCACTGTTCCCTCGAGCGGTAGAACGGCCTTCATGGCGGCAACCTTAACGCTATCCACCCGGCTCATTTGACCGGCCCCGATGCTTATTGTCTGCCCGGCTCGCGCAAACACGATCGCATTCGATTTCACGTGCTTGCAAACTTTCCACCCAAACAGTAGGGCTTCCAGCTCGCCGGAAGTTGGTTGCCGCTCGGTCTTTACGACGAGCGCGGATCTGTCGACCGCTATATCATCGGGCGTCTGTGCCAATAAGCCGCCCGAGATTGACTTGATCACCAATTCCGGTTTCTCAACGGGCTTCACGCGAAGCAGCCGCAGATTTTTTTTCGTTTGCAGCTTTCGCAGCGCGCCGTCCGAGAAGGCCGGGGCGGCAATCGCTTCCACGAAGAGCTGCGCCACCTCTGAGGCAGTTTCCTCATCTATCTCGCGATTAAAGGCCAGCACCCCACCAAACGCCGAAACAGGATCTGCCTCAAGCGCTTTTCTGTACGCCTCCGCCAAGGTGTTCTGCTCGGCACAGCCGCACGGATTCGTGTGCTTGATAATGGCCGCGGCCGGACCTTCGAATTCCTGAATTAACTGCCACGCCGCGTCCAAATCCACCAGATTGTTATACGAGAGTTCCTTGCCATGCAGTTGCTCTCCTGCTGCGATGCCCGCTTGGCTGAGCGTATAAAGAGCAGCTTTCTGATGCGCATTCTCCCCATAACGGAGGCTCGCGGCTCGAGGAGCCGAAATCGAAAGCCTTTCGGGTAACTCTGCGGTTACTGTTTGCCCTTGTGCATTGACCTGCGCCAAACGTCTTGAGATCGCCGCATCGTACGCTGCCGTCTGCGAGAACGCTTCCTGTGCCAACCTCCAGTGGGTTGCGGGCGTCAGCGCGCCTCCATTGCCTACGAGTTCGTCGAGGATTTGCTGGTACTGTGCCGGCGAAACCACTACGGCTACATCCTGGAAGTTCTTGGCTGCGGCGCGAATCATTGTAGGGCCGCCGATATCGATGTTCTCGATCAACTCCTCGCGGGTAACGTCCGGCTTATTGGCGAACTTCTCGAACTGATACAGGTTTACGACGACCATCTGAATCGCCGGAATCTCGTGCGCTACCAGCGAGCGCATGTGTTCTGGATTCGAACGGACAGCTAGAATCCCGCCCGCAATGCGTGGATGCAACGTTTTCACGCGGCCGTCCAGCATTTCGGGGAAACCGGTGACATCGGCCACTTCGCGAACAGGAATCCCATTCTCGCGAAGCAGTTTCGCCGTTCCGCCCGTCGAGATCAGTTCCACGCCGATACCGTGCAGGCGTTTCGCGAAATCCACGACACCTGTTTTATCCGTCACGCTCAACAAAGCGCGCTCGATCTTTGACATCAGTCAACATTCTTGCAGACAATCAGCTGAAAGCGTCCTTTTCGATTGTCTTCAGTTGCGCGCGGCTCAGTGCTGGATCAATCTTGGCGGGCTGCCGCTAGTAAACTTCGTTGAGGCGCTCCGTGACAGCATTCGTTTCTTGACTTTCGAGGAACTCTGCGATCGCCGTGGCATATAGCCCGCTTCACGAAAGCCCGAGGCAGCGAGCGACGGCTTCAGCTTTCCGAAAAAGCTCGTCTGGTAAAGAGATCTCAACTCTCATATTAGTGGCCTGCCAAACGATCATGCCAATTCCACACCTGTTGAAGCAACTACCTCATCTATCGCCAGATAGAGCTCTGCTTGATGCTTATAGAACTCATCAATATCCGCCGTGAGGACATACGAAAATATCTCCACTGTGAATGAAGCGGCCGAATAGGCGCTGATGCGAACAGGGCTCGGACCGATTTCTATCATTTTGTCTTTTTCGAGCACCTCGCGAAGGCCCTGTACGAGGCGCCGAATCTGCTCCTTCGGTGTGGCTCGCTTGATTGCGAAAGTAGGGTTATAAAGAATCTTGTCGCGCACGGCATAGTTTTCGAGATTCATTCCGGCAAATGCCGAATTGGGAATGCTCATTATGGTTCGATTCAGCGTCCGAACGCGTGTCGAACGCAGCCCGATATCTTCTACCGTGCCCACAACTCCGCCGAAACTACCGAAGTCCCCCACCATCACAGGTGCATCCCCGACAACCGAAACTCCACCAAACACGTTCGCAATCGTCTGCTGCGCCGCCAGAGCAATGGCGATACCACCTACACCCAGACCCGCGATGACCGTGGTCATGTTAAAGCCCCAGTTATCCAGAACCAGGGTCACGGCAAAAATCCAGATGACCGTCTTTAGCGTGCGCCGTCCGAGATACACGATGGAACGGGAGACAATCCGCTGACGCTGATTCAGTGTCCGGTCAAACCGCACTATCAGAGAGTCGAGCAGGTTAGTCAAACCCCAGGCAAATGAGTAGACAATCACTAACAGAAGCACGCGGCCTATATAGAGCCGCATCAGTGCCGCTGGCGTAATCGCCTCTTCGAGGATGCGGAACAGGATAACAGTGAGCAGAACAAGCAGGGGATCGATGATAGCCCGGATCCACGCGATCGCGCCTGTCCTTTTAATTCGCGTTGCCAGCGACCTCAAGAGCGAATTGAAGAGGTGCACTAGCATCCGGAAGACCGCGAACAAGACGAACCCAATCATCAGCAGCGCGATCCATTTCCATAACGGAGTTTCCAGCAACTCCTTCGTAACGAGAAATCGTGGAAGACGCGCTTCGATTTGTGATTCCGTGCTGGACACGGGCATCAATTGCGGAATCTTCGCGACCGTGCTTGCCGAAAAAAGCCAAATGGCCGGGCCTTTGGCTGTCTCATTGCGATGCAGTTCGATCGTAAACTGCTGGTCGTTACTCGAGACCTCGGTCACGTGCTCAATCGTGGGGTCCGGGTCGTCGCCCAAATTCCCTTGCGGGTCCTGACTCAGACGGAGGACGTCAAAGCGGCTGGCTGAGTTCAGAAGAGATTCCAAATCCCGGGCGAGGGCCGGCCCTTCCTCCGGTTGTCGTCTCGGTGATATGTGGCTCAAGTCGAGATACTGTGCGGCCTTGTCATAGTCATGCTGGTGGCAAGCTTGCAAAAACGCCGTGACGGTTGAGCGCGGATTTAGCCGGTTCAGTGGGTCAGCCGGTGCGGTTGCTGGCGCGCCGTATGTCGGGACGAATACTGAAAATAAAATGAGAGTAAGGTAGAACTTTCGAGTCACAACTGTACGACGATTCTGGTGAGCTGATCTGAACAACCGTCTTCCCTGAGCGATCCAATGCAATACATCCGTGCCGACTAGAATCAAAACGTGCCTCACTACTGCACTCTGATCCCCGGCGACGGCATAGGCCCGGAAGTCGCTCACGCTGCCGTGCGCGCGGTCGAGGCGACAGGGGTGGATATCTGCTGGCGTCGCAGCGAGCTGAACGAAGCCATCATTCTGGAATCCGGCAAGACTCTGCCACATTACCTGCTCGATTCGCTGAATGAGACTCATGTTGGCCTGAAGGGGCCCGTCACAACGCCGGTTGCAGGCGGTTTTCAGAGCGTGAACGTTGCGCTCCGCAAGGCATTGGATCTTTTTGCTAATGTCAGACCCGTTCGTACACTTCCCGGAATCAAGACGCGTTTCGATGATGTCCGGATTGACATGGTGATCTTCCGCGAAAACACGGAAGATCTCTACTCGGGACTCGAGCACGAAATCGTAAAGGATGTTGTTACCAGCCTCAAAGTCATCACGCGTATCGCCTCGGAGCGCATCGCGCGCTATGCATTCAACTACGCCAAGACCAATCGACGCCGCCAGGTCACCGCGATTCATAAGGCGAACATTATGAAGCTCGCCGATGGACTCTTCCTGCGCTGTTGCCGTGAAGTCGCAGCGCAATTCCCGGAGATCCAATACAAAGAACTCATCGTGGATAACGCCTCCCTGCAATTGGTCATTCGCCCTGAGACATTCGACATCCTCTTACTTCCCAATCTGTACGGAGACATCGTTTCCGATCTCGCCGCAGGTCTGGTGGGCGGGCTCGGCATCGTGCCGGGCGCAAACATGGGTGAAACACACGCCATATTTGAAGCGGTTCACGGCAGCGCGCCGGATATTGCGGGGCAAGGCAAGGCCAACCCGACCGCGCTCATGCTCTCAGCGGTCATGCTGCTGACTCATTTGGGCGAAAACGAGAGCGCTTGCAAATTACAGAACGCGGTCGAGACCGTTTACCGGGAGGGCAAGCAGCTGACCGGAGATGTGGGAGGCACTGCATCCACAGAAGAATTCACAGATGCAGTCCTCCGAACCATCAAGGCATGAAACTGCCGGAAGGGAATGCGGCTCAGCCTAAGCCCTTTTTCCCGAGGAATGCAATCAAATCGACGATGCGGTTCGAGTAGCCCCACTCGTTGTCGTACCAAGCCACGACCTTCACCAGATTGCCATCCAGAACCTTCGTCAGTTCAGCATCGACAATCGAACTATTGGAATTGTGAAGCAAGTCGGTTGAAACCACAGGGTCCTCAGTGTACGCGAGAATTCCCTTTAGTGGCCCTTCAGCGGCCTTCTGTAAAGCGGCGTTCACTTCCTTCGTACTGGTTGGCTTTTTCAAAACCGCCGATAGATCCACGATCGAAACATCCGGTGTCGGCACGCGCAGTGCATAGCCGTCGAGCTTGCCATTGAGCTGCGGAACGACCAGCCCGATCGCCTTCGCTGCCCCTGTCGAGCTCGGGATAATGTTCACGGCCGCCGCGCGTGCCCGCCGAAGGTCGGAGTGCGGGAAATCCAGCACGTTCTGATCGTTGGTATAACTGTGAACCGTCGTCATCGAACCCTTCTCGATGCCGAACGTGTCATTCAAAACCTTTACCAAGGGAGCGAGACAATTTGTCGTACAGGAAGCATTCGAGATGACGTTGTGCTTGTGCGGGTCATACATGTCCTCGTTGACCCCCAGCACGATCGTCACGTCCTCATTCTTGGCCGGAGCCGAGATGATGACCTTCTTCACGGAGCCGCGCAGGTGCTTCTTCGCCTGGTTCGCATCGGTAAACCTGCCGGTCGATTCGACAACGATTTCGGCCCCAAGACCCGGCCAATCGATCTCGGCGGGATCCTTGATAGCGAATATCTTGATCTTCTTGCCGCAAACGAGAATATTCTCGCCGTCCGCCTTAACGTCCTCTTGCAAATGTCCAAGGATGGAATCGTACTTCAGCAAGTGCGCGAGCGTCTTCGTGTCCGTCAGATCGTTCGCGGCAACAAACTCAATATCTGGGTTATGGAGCCCCGCTCGGACGACATTTCGCCCGATACGGCCGAAGCCGTTAATACCCACTTTAATTGACATATTTCTCTATTCTACGGAGCGAGCTTCCCCGCCCTCCTGCTCGGAGTTTTCACCCGTTCTCCGGAATTTTGAAAGGAAACTCCTAATTGCGTCGATTCAGCCGATGAGAGAGTACATGCGAGACTCTATTGCACTCAGATTTTGGGAAGAAGAAGACGGTCAGGACCTGGTGGAATATTCTTTGTTGATGGCCTTCATCGCACTTGCTGCTATTGCGATTCTATCCGCCGCTAGTAAGAATATAACGACGCTCTGGCAAGATGTCAGCGACGCCTTGGGTGACGCCACGACCGCTGCATCCTGACGTATAGGGAAGCGGAATATATTATCAGTTATCGCGGTGGTGGGAGCGGCGGCGCCGTGGTTCCGCCGACGTTGGCGTACGACTCTTCGATCTTGATGACCTTGCCTTCATTGAAGCGCACGAAGGTCATCTTGCCCGGGGGCTCGCCGTAAATCCAGTCCTCGATCTCATCTCCATCGGCATTGGTCTCCCGGCTTTTACTGCGGGGCTTGCCAAGCGCGAGCAGAACCTGGTCTTGGTTCATCCCCTGCACCGCCCGCTGCTCTTTGATCGCTTTTTTAATCGGCTCAGGAAGCGTCTCAACGTATTGCTCGGCGGCCGAATGCTTTTCGAAATCGAAGATCGGCGATAACATCTGCCGCACCTCGGCGGCCCTTAGAGATGGCACGCTTCCGGGAAAAACCAGTGCAATATGGGATCCGTTCGCTCCCTGGTTGCCGTTTTGGTTCGTCGCCACCGGGCCCGTGTTCCCGCCCATTCCTATCTGTACATGGTCAT
>JAFATG010000133.1 GCA_019244055.1 Acidobacteriaceae bacterium
GCGCAGGACATACAATCCGCCGAGGGAAGTTACTGGCACGCCATCGTCCACCGAATAGAACCGGATTCTTCCAACGCGGCGTACTGGTTTCGGCAAGTCGGGAGCCATGCCATCTTTCCAGAACTTCTCCACCGTTCAGCGGAGATGTTGAACAACGAAGCTCCCGCGCACTGGCGCCTCAAGGCCGCTTGGGATCCGTTCCTGTTTATCGAATGGTGCGACGAAGTACGCGAGAAAGGTGGCCAGGGCGAGACCGCAGCGATTGCGATCCAGATGGCTGAATGGCAGCTCCTGTTTGACTGGTGCACCCGCGCGAGTTCGTAACAGGGCTAGTCCAGATTTCCCTGCTCGATTACTACGTTCTCGCGAACGATGAGCCGGTGCGGGGCCATTTCGCGAATATGAGGAAGAACTCTCGCGACGTGTTCCTCGAAATCTACGAAGATGATCACGACCGGTAGATTGCCGCCCGCGTCAACCAGGCCCGAGGTATGCACGTGGTTGCGGCCGTTGAAGCCGGCCACCGCGTGAAAAGCGCTGGCTCCGGCCACATTTTCGCTTCTCAGAAACTGAAGTATCTCCGCGTGCAATGGCCGATGGTGCCATTGATCCGACTCGTTCAAATACATCGTCACTTGCACTGCGGTTTTCATGGTTCGCTCCCTACACAATCCGGGCCAGCATAGCTCTCAATACTGTACCTATCAGGCACAAAGCATTATTCGCAAGAATGTTTAAGGTGCACATAAGCCATTGGCCACCCTCAAACAGAGCAAAGGTCTCGTACGCGTAGCTAGAAAATGTGGTGTAGCCTCCGCAGAAACCAACGGCAACAATTAATCGCCAACGCGGATCGGCGAGAACGCGCTCGGTCGTCCAAACCAGAAAGAGCGCGAGGAGGAAGCTGCCAGTAGCGTTGATGAGCAAAGTGCCATAAGGGAGGCTTGATGGAATCAGCCTGGCGACATATTGTCCGAGGAAGTACCGGAGATTTGCTCCAACGATCGCGCCTAGTGAGATGAAGAGGAAAGTTCGCAAAATAGACTCCAAACCATCCTGTGGTAGGAGTCATTAGCCGTCGCGGGCGGTTGCGGCGAACCCCATCGCCTCTTTGATGTTATCGCGATAGCGGATCGGGAGGCGCGATGTGGTAACCATAGCCAATATCTGTATGACGCGAAGAGAGAGTCTTGTTGCCGTTGCCACTCCACTTGCGGCCAGGCTCGTCGACGAAGCGCCGGCTCCTTCTCGCAAGTTGAACGTGGTCTGCGTTGGCGGGCATCCGGACGATCCGGAATCAGGTTGCGGCGGCACCCTTGCTCGCTACTCGGGGCGCGGGCATGCCGTCACAATCATTTATCTGACGCGAGGAGAAGCAGGAATTCCGGGCAAGACGCACGACGAAGCGGCACAGATCCGGAGCGAAGAAGCGTTGAAGGCTTGTCGTATCCTCAACGCAAGGCCGCTCTTCGCCGGCCAGATAGACGGGGCAACTGAAATTAGCAACGCCAGCTATGAGGCGTTCAATGCTCTGCTGACTGCGCAACAGCCGGACATGGTCTTTACGCACTGGCCGATCGATACACATCGCGATCACTGCGCGGGCTCTCTGCTCACGTTCCAATCGTGGTATCGGGGCGGAAAGAAATACGCTCTCCTCTATTTTGAGGTCTTGACTGGTGAGCAGACTCAGCAGTTCTCTCCCAACTTTTACGTCGACATATCGGAAAGCTCGGAGAAGAAAAAGCAGGCATGTTTTGCGCACGCCAGCCAGGAACCGTCGGAATTCTATGCGTATCACGAAGAGATGGAGCGATTTCGCGGCCTCGAACATCGTTGCAAACGAGCGGAGGCATTCGTAGTACAGGCTCAGGGTCCGCTGCCGCCGGTGGCGTGGTGAACGACATCGATGGAGGACGTGTCAGGCCCGCTTCAGAATGACGTGCGTCGCCTCTTCGCCAGCCGTAGTTTGGACGGGCTTAAACCCGAGCTTGGGTAGGTGAATGCCGGCGAAAAGACTCTCTCCTTCGCCAAGCAGGACGGGTGAGAATGCGAGATGCAATTCGTCGATCTGGCCTGCCGTCAGATATTGACGAATGGTCGAAACACCACCGCCAACCCGCACATCCTGCGGTTGCGCCGCATTCTTGGCCTGCTTTAATGCGGACTCGATTCCGTCGGTTACGAAGTAGAACGTAGTACCGCCTTTCATGGGCAATGGCTCGCGTGCATAATGCGTGAGGACAAAGACGGGCACGTGATAGGGCGGCTCGTCTCCCCACCAGCCTTTCCAGGAATCGTCTTTCCAGGGGCCGCGGATGGGCCCGAACATGTTGCGGCCTAGAATCCAGGCGCCGACATTTTCGAACGATTTGGCCGCGAAATCGTTGTCCATGCCCTGGCTGCCGTTACCTAACTGATGCATTTTGCGAAAGACGTCGGTTTTCTGAAACCACGCGTGCAACTCGAAGCCGCGAACGCCGAGCGGATTTTCTTGGCTCTGGAGAGGCCCTGCGCCAAAGCCATCTAATGAAACCGAAAATGCACTTACTTTAACTTTGCTCATTTGAAATCAGCGTACTAATCAGGCCATGCGCGTAGGCTGGAAACGGAGGAGACAATTCCAACGCAATCACGTTTAGAAATTCAAATGGTCGCGCCGCAGGCGTATCGCGCCCTGGCAGGGCTGGGATCGTACGTCACAAATTCAGGGTTGGACCCGGCACTGCTGGAACTGGTGAAGGTTCGGGCCTCACAGATCAACCGCTGTGCCTATTGCATTGACATGCACACGAAGGACGCGCGCGGTAACGGCGAATCCGAGCAGCGTCTGTATGCGCTGACGGCCTGGCGCGAGACTCCGTTCTTCACTGATAGGGAAAGAGCGGCACTCGCCTGGACGGAGGCCATTACGCTCATCAACGAAACTCATGCCCCTGATGATGTCTACGAGGAAGTGCGGCAGCAATTCACGGAGCAAGAGTTAGTCAATCTTACGATGGCCATCGTTGTCATTAATGGTTGGAATCGCCTCTTAATTGGGTTCCGGGCCGTTCCTGGAACATACGAGCCGAAAGCAGCGCACGCGTGAGCGCGGAATGCACATCGAGGGTTTGGCAAGGTGAAGCACTTATGCAAGATACAAAAACTGACACGATATTCTGATCGCTGGCGCGGGACCTGTTGGCCTTTTCCTGGCGAATGAGTGCGCGCGACGAGGTCTGCGATCGCGGATTGTCGAGGCGCGCCCCTCGCAGTCGTTATATTCCAAAGCCTGGCAATCTTCCCCAGGACGTTCGAGATATTCGACATGGCGGGAGTGGTCGCTCCGTTTCTCGAAAAGGCGAACCCTGTCACGTCCGCATACTCCGCTCACAACGGCGATGACACGGCTGCCTTGAAATCATACGTTCGCTCTTGAAGCGGCAGACAGATTAGCATGCACCTCTCCAGCAGATAGAATTGGTGGTGGTCTGATGTGACCGTCTAGCGATCGGGAACCAACGCCATGGGTGTCCTCGCGAATTGCAAGATCCGCACGAAGGTGCTCATTGCTCTTCTACCGCTGGTTGTCATGGTCCTTGCGGCAGCTTTGTACTCGTCGATCGAGATGCACAACATCGACACGTGGTACAGGGACCTCCTCGACAAGAACATCACGGTCCTCCGAAACCTGATCATCGCGACGGGGTTAAATGACCGGTTCGGCCAGCTTCTCTATAAGGAGATTGCTGAGCCCGATCCCGACAGGATGCGGGTGATCGATTCGAACCTAGACCAGGTAAACGTCGAGTTTCATTCCGCTGTGGACGAGGCAACACGCAATGGTCCAGATCAGGCTCCGGCAATCGATCCGGCGGCAGCGCTCTTCGACCAAGCCGTTTCCGATTCGCACCCAGTCAGGGCAGCAACCCAGGCGCGGAACGACGAACGGGCCATGGATCTCATGCGCCGCATCGCTGACCCCGAATTGCTCAAAGCTCGACAAGCTCTTTTGGCGCTGAGAGAACAGATGCGGAGCACCGTAGCCCAGAAATCCTCAGAACTCAGTTGGCGGACCCACCGGACCATCCTTATTACCTGGGTTGTGATCTCACTCGGGCTTCTCATATCGTTCGGCATTGCCCTTTGGATCGTGCAGTCGGAAATCGTCAACGCCGTGTTATCGTTTCGCAGCCGCATTTTGGAGGTAGCGCAGGGACGGCTGGACAATCCCATTCCCAATCTCTCCCGGGCTAATGAAATTGGGGAGATGAGCCGTGCCCTACAGGTATTGCAGGCCGCTGCGCGTGAGCGAGAAACGCAGACTTGGGTCAAAGCCGAAGTCGCGGTCATCACTGAAGGATTGCAGTCCGCCGACGAGTTCAGCGCATTCGCCGCAACGCTGCTATCCCGTATCTCTGAAAACGTGAACCTGCTATACGGTGCGTTCTACCTCGCCGATGATAGTCACACGCATTTCACTCGTGTCGGCGCGTTCGCCACAGATGTTTCTGCCGAGCCGCGAGAATTCGCATTCGGCGATTCGTTGGTGGGGCAGGCAGCCGCTGAGCGGCGCACTCTGCGGATCGCTCCCAGTGCCGGGGAGTCCCTACGGGTGTCCACCGGGATTGGCATCCTTTCGCCTGCGTGCGTCATTTTTGTGCCCGTGGTGCATCACGACGTTGTACTGGCCGTCATCGAACTGGCGCCTTCGGCCCCAGTATCGGAGCGCCAGCAGAAACTTCTTGACGCGCTTTTGCCCACGGTGGCCCTCAATACCAAGATTCTTGCGGCCCAATTGCAGACCAGGAAGCTTCTTGATCACACCCGGGTACAGGCAGCCGAACTGGCTGTCGCCAAGGAAGCGGCCGAAACCGCCACAAGGGCTAAATCCGATTTCCTGGCCAACATGAGCCATGAGATTCGTACGCCCATGAACGCCATCATTGGGATGACGCATCTGGCCTTGAAGACAGACCTGTCTCCAAAACAGGCGGACTATCTAACAAAGGTGAATTCCGCTGCCCAATCGTTGCTCGGCATCATCAATGACATCCTTGATTTCTCGAAGATTGAAGCCGGCAAATTGGAGATGGAGAAGATTGACTTCCGGCTGGAGGATGTACTCGAAAACCTTTCGAGCATTGTCTGTCAGAAGACTCAGGACAAAAATCTCGAGTTTTTGATTTCCGCTCAGGATGATATTCCGCCCAATCTCGTTGGTGATCCGCTACGTCTCGGCCAAATTCTCGTAAACCTGGTCAACAACGCGATCAAATTCACCGAACGCGGTGAGGTCGTCGTGAGCGTTGGGATAGAAGAGCAGCTCGACGATCGTGTCAAGCTCAAGCTCTCTGTCCGCGATAGCGGGATCGGGATGACACCTGAGCAAAGCGCTCATCTGTTCCAGGCATTTTCGCAAGCCGATACCTCGATCACACGAAGGTACGGCGGCACGGGGCTCGGGCTCTCAATATGTAAACGATTGGTCGAGATGATGGGAGGCACGATTTGGGCCGAGAGCCAGCCCGGTCTGGGCAGCACCTTTTATTTCACTGCTCCCTTCGGAATCGGATCGGGGGCGGCTCGCAAGCGCCTTATCCCAGAACTCGCAGGCATTCGGGCTTTGGTTGTCGACGATAATGCTCAGGCTTGCGAAATCCTTACCGAGGCCCTCCGCGGTTTTGCGCTTAGGGCTGAATCAGTATCCTCCGGCGAGGATGCCGTCCGGGAGATAGCAGCCGCGGATTCTCAAGATCCTTTCCGGCTGGTGCTAATGGATTGGCACATGCCTGGAATGGACGGACTCCAGGCCAGCCGCATCATCAAACGCAACGATCGTCTCCAACACATTCCCAAAGTTGTGATCGTAACTGCATTTGGCCGCGAAGATATAAAGAAGCAAGCTGATGAGATTGGGGTTGATGGCTATTTGCTCAAGCCTGTCAATACCTCGCTAATATACGACACCATAATGGATCTGTTTGGCGTTGCTCGAGCAGAGGACCATCCTGCTCGCGCAAAGAAAGACGGAACGCGCGTGCATGAGGCCACAGGAATACGAGTCCTGCTGGTGGAAGATAACGAGGTAAACCAGCAGATTGCAACCGAGCTTCTGGAGAGCGCCGGGGCCCTTGTAACGGTAGCCAATCACGGCGGCAAAGCGGTAGAACTCCTGACTACAGGCGATCAGGCCAAAGTCATTGATGTCGTTTTGATGGACGTGCAGATGCCCGGGATGGACGGGTTCACCGCAACGAGGCTGCTGCGGAGTAATCCGCGTTTGCAGAAGCTTCCAATTATTGCAATGACCGCGCACGCCCTGGTGGAAGAGCGTCAGCGCTGCCTCGACGCGGGGATGAACGACCATATCTCAAAGCCGATTGACCCCGATGCTCTCTTTTCAACCCTTCTGCGTTGGGCCAAGCCCAAGCCGAGAACCGCGGCGGAGCCGGACGCACTACGTCCCGAACAAGCCTCGGTATTCTTGCCTCAGATCGCAAGGATTGACCTCGCCGATGGCCTGAATCGTGTCGCGGGGAACCGGCGGCTCTACCGCGACCTGCTTTCGCAATTTGCCAAGAAGCAAGCCGATGCCGCTACCCAAATTTCGGCAGCACTCGACAGCCGTGACCCAAAGCTTGCCGAGCGCATCGCGCATACGGTGAAGGGTGTCGCCGGCAATCTGGGAATCACGCAAGTGCATGCCCTGGCTGAGAAGTTGGAGAAGGCCATTAGTCAAGCATCAAATTCGGTACCAGCTCTGCTCGAACAGTTTGCGACGGTGTTGCGCATGGAGGCCGCCGCTATCGAGGAGGCGCTACGGGACTCGGCGCCTAGTGAGGTAATAGATATGCCTGCTGCTCCTCTCAACGGGCAAAGTGCGGCCGTTGCAATCGGCCATCTTAAGGGCTTGCTCGAGGCTAGTGATGGCGAGGCCCAAGAAGCCTTTCACAACCTGCAGCGCGCGATCGCAGGAACAGTCGAGAAGCCATATCTCGATGGCTTGGGCGATTCCATAAAGGAGTTCGATTTCGAGGGGGCTTTGGTGAAGCTGGCCGAAATCGCCCGACTTTGCGAACGCGATAGGAATGGGCAGAATGAACCCGGCTGATCACAAGCAGACCGTGCTCGTGGTGGATGACGCTCCGCCGAATATTCAAGTCGTCAATTCGATTCTGAAGGACCTATATAAAGTTCGCATCGCTACGAATGGCGCAAGAGCACTGGAATTGGTGAAGGTTGCTCCTTCACCAAACCTGATCCTGCTCGACGTGATGATGCCCGACATGGACGGGTACGAAGTCTGCACACGTCTCAAAATGGATCCGGAGACGAAAGACATCCCAGTTATTTTTCTCACGGCCCAGACGGAGATAGAGGACGAGACCCGTGGATTCGAGGTCGGAGCAGTGGACTACATACACAAGCCGTTTTCTCCCGCCGTGGTGAAGGCGCGGGTGCGAACTCACCTGATGCTTCGCACCATGCGCGAACAGCTTGCGCTACAGTTGCTTGCCATTCAGAGGGAACTGGAGACCGCCCGGCAGATTCAGTTCTCGATCTTGCCAGACAAGGTGCCACAAATTCCGAACCTGGACATCGCCGCGCGGTACATTCCCATGAGCGCGGTTGCCGGCGATTTTTACGACTTCATAGTTGTCGACGACCAACACCTCGGCATCCTGGTTGCTGATGTCTCCGGGCATGGAATGCCCGCCGCTCTCATTGCCTCGATGCTGAAAATCGCGCTAGCGGCCCAGGTTCCGCATGCCGCCGATCCTGCGAAAGTGCTCGGAGGCTTGAATGAAGCGCTCTGCGGAAAATTCCAGCAGCACTACGTTACAGCAGCCTATGTCTACGTGGACATGGCGAAGCGGAGTCTTACTTACGCGGGCGCGGGGCACCCTCCGTTACTGGTATGGGCTAAATCATCGGCCAGAGTGCGTGATGTCCTCGAGAACGGATTGTTTCTCGGAAAATTTACTATGGCTAGCTATTCTTCCGTAGAATTGCCCGTTTCACCAGGGGACTGGGCTTTGCTCTACACCGATGGAATCCCCGAATGTAAAAACCCCTCCGACGTTGAATTTGGCGACAGACGGTTCCGGCAATTTCTGGCCGAAGCGCAATGCTCCTCAACAGATCAGTTCACGGATGCATTGCTGAACGAGGTATCTCAGTGGTCAGGTCGCGATCCGGATCAAGATTTGGACGATGATATTACGATCGTGGCAATTCAGGTGACGGGCGATTAGCCACCTCATACCGGCTTGCCGCGCGGCGACTAGTATGGACGGTACTGGTACGCCGAGTTGTCGTTTGCACAAAACGTAAATGCCGTAATGCATGTGACTAAAGCCTGCTGCAACACTCGGCGGTTGAACCGATTCTATGTAAGCGAGGATTGTTCGTCCGCCATTAACGCTTACTTATGCGAGGCAAGCAAACTTACATTATTAAGTGGTTCCTCCTTTGGTTCTTCCTGACTTCTCCTAACCTTCCGGCGCAAGCGCAGAAAGACCCCGAGCTTTTGAGCTGGAATGAACTCATTCAGCTCTATCACCAGGATGTGCCACCGCCCGCGCTGAACGAAAAGCTCCACAAGCTGCTAACTACACCGTTTGTCCGCAACACGGCCTCCGATGCCAGCCGAAAGCCTTTGAAGCCAACCATCATCGCCGTGGGAAAAGTTCTTCGCGTTGCGCAGTGGAACATCGAAAGGGGCCTGGAGTTCGATGCCATCCGGCTCGCATTCACAGATTCCAAGCAGTTCAACGCTCTGATGGAAGATAAAGGATCAAAAGCGGATGACAGGGCGAGAGACGAGATCAGAGAAGAGCTGCGTATCCTGCAGCAATCCGATCTGATCGTCTTAAACGAAGTCGATTGGGGTGTGAATCGCACGCGCTTCCGTAACGTTGCGGCAGAATTGGCGCACGCCTTCGGGATGAATTACGCATACGGAGTCGAGTTCGTTGAAGTAGATCCGATCACCATGGGACTCGACCAGCAGGTAGTCCTGCGCGAGGTGGAAGAAGCGTACTCGGAACCTCATCAGGATCGGGACGAGATGATTGCTTACGTCAAACAGATCATGACGCCGGATCCGCAGCGTTATCGCGGATTACACGGTACAGCAATTCTCAGCCGGTACCAGCTCGATAACGTCCGGTTGATACCGTTCTCGATATGCGCTCACGACTGGTATGCGGACGAAAAGAAGATCTCGATATCAGAAAAGGTGGAGGGTAAGGTCAGCACGGCGGTATTCAAGGAACAACTGGTGCGGCAAGTTCGTCGCGGTGGACGGATGATGCTGCTGGCCGACATTGCGGACCCTGATTTCCCGTCAGGCCAAGTCACCGTGGTTGCAACGCACCTGGAGGACGTCACAACGCCGGCAAACCGGCAGAAAGAGTTGGAGGAGATTCTGGACCGGATACAAACGATCCATCATCCCGTCATCCTGACAGGAGACATGAATACCTCGACGCATTCCGGGGTGCCTGTCAGCGTTACGCGAGCTCTGAAGGAGCGTTTCGGCGACGCAAAATGGTGGGCAGAGCAGGGCGCCGCGCAGGCGGCGCGTTACATGACACCTTTCGGGTGGGCGTATAGCGCCTCTGTGGGCACCATCGGACTGGTGCGCAAGGTGGATGATCCGACCAGTACCAGCATTCCGCTGGTGGGCAACAATCCCGAAGCGAAGTTTTTCGGTATGCTCGAGAAGTTCCGGTTCGTGGACGGCGGCGCGTTCGATTTTCGTGGCGATAAGTGCTGCTCCTCAAACGAGCGAGACGGGACGCTTGCGAATTCCAATGAGCGTAGCGAAAAGGGGTTTGTTCCGACGAGCGAGCTCGGGAAATCATTCGGACTGGTAGGCCGATACAAACTGGATTGGATGTTCATCCGGCCACCGAATCTGACGAAACCGAAAGACAAGGACGAAGCTGATCACTTCGCGCCCCACTATGGGCGGACTCTGAGAGCGCTGAACCACAGTATCCCCCAGCGCATTTCCGATCACAATCCAATCACGGTCGATTTGCCGTTGGGCATTGGATTACCCCCGCATGACGGTGAAGGCCATTGAGAAACTACTTGGCCCGCGCGTTCCTAATTAGCTCCACATCCATCGAGAAAACACCACGGGACAGCGCGAGCATCTTGCCATTGGGCGACCACACGAAATTCCAGATCATCTCATCCGAATCGAAGTGCGTCAATGCAGTCGGAGATTTGTCGTTTAAAGAGATGCGCCAGATGTTGCGTCGATCCCCAGTCGCGAAATCGATTCCATGACTGTTCGGCTCCCACTGCCAGAAAGCGTATTCCGGAACATCAACTTCGCCAACAGGCTTTCCGTCACTCACGCGCGCAATAACAAGCGGCGCTTTGAGTGAGGGCGATTTTCGCCGGCTGCGATGAGCTATCCAGCGACCATCAGGGGATCGCTGACTCTCCGGCGGCTCTCCGTTGACCGGAACAGCAGTTCCACCTTCCAATGGTATTTTGAGTTCTTTTTGGCGATCGGCAAGGGAGGTGAACTTCACCCATTTGCCGTCAGGCGTACAGGACGTGAGCCAGGCGTTTCGCACCAGGAGTGCTCGACCAAAGCCGTCTACCTGGATGCGCCAGATGTTCGGTCCATTTTCCCGATAGGACGCAAACACGATGTAGTCACCACAACTACGGAACTGCCCTATTCTCTCCCCGTGCGTAATTTCTTGCTCATTTCCGCCACTTGCGTCGCTTACTGCTATATCTTCTCTGTCATTATCGGAAACCGTATAGGCGATTCTTGCCTCGCCAATCCAAGACAGGTTATCCGTTCCCAGCGCTCCCGTGCCGCTCGTAATCGCGCGAATGTTCGTAAGTGCGCTCTGCGAGCCAAGAGCACCAGCCTCACCGATCCACAAATTGGATACACCGTTACCACGCATTGCGCACAATGTCTTTGAATCGGCGGTCAAACTGATGCTCGCATGCCCTGCGATTTCCCTGGTGATCGGACGTAAACGCCCGTCGGGGTATGACATCTCCCAAATCTGGAGCAGATGCCATGAATGGGACCATCCCGTAAGTATCAGTGCACGACCGTCTCGTACCCAAGCCAAAGATTCAATCCAACCCCAATTGGCCGGGCCTATAGTTTTCCCGCCCTTGCCGTCTGGCTGAATAACCAAGACATGGCTATGTGTTCCGTCAGAACTCGTGATTCCAAGCGCGATCAGTCTTCCGTCTCGAGACCACGAAAGCGCGCCCGAGAACCGTTCGGATCCCTTGCGCGTAATCGCTGTGTGCTCATGGGTGCCGTCTGTATTTGCAAGAACCAGAGCGTCTTCGTCCGGTTTGACATCGCTTCGGATGAATGCAATTTGATCGCCCTCAGGCGAAAAAGCAACTCTGGAATTTACATGGTGAATCAACTTCCGTGGCGTACCGCCGAGGACCGGGATCTGGAACAAATCGAAGTTACTATTTAGCCGCCTTGTGAAATAGAGGTAAGCGCTGTCTGGTGAAAAGGCAATTCCCCAATAGAGACCGGGACTCCGAGGAACTATTTCAACATCAGTACCTGTTGCAATTTGTCGCAAACGAAGAGATTGCTGATCGTTCCCTGTAGCATACGCAACGTACTTGCCGTCAGGTGAGATCGCGACAGAGGCTACCGATCCCGTTGTTGTCAGTTGCGTGATCTCCGGATGCTCGAAAGATATGGTCTCTCGCCGATGTAGCCAAACGTAAGTACCAGCGCCGCAGATCACGATCAAAACCGCGGCCAGGGCAGCGCGCCATCGTCCACTTGCGGGAGCCCGCCTAACCCGGCTAGCCGGCCGGGGTGTCAGTAGGTGCGATTCCGTCTGCCGGCGTAGTCGCTGCAAGTCAGTGCGGAGATCTGCTGCGCTCTGATAACGCATCGCAGTGTCTTTTTCAAGAGCTTTCTCGACCATGTGTCCAAGCGCTGGCGGCAAAGCCGGATTCAAGTCGAGTGGGGCCGGCGGCACATCCCGGAGAATCGATGCCATTACGCTGGCGGTGTCTCCTTCTACGAACGGCAGGCTTCCGGTGCTCATTTGATAAAGCACAACACCCAGGCTGAACAGGTCGGTCCGGCTGTCCACAGTTTCGCCGCGCACCTGCTCTGGCGACATATACGAAGGTGTCCCCATCGCAAACCCAGGATTTGTTTGCAGCGCAATGGCTGTGCTGTCTGACGATGTGCGCACCTTCCCAGGCTGCAATTTAAGCTTTGCCACACCGAAATCAAGAATCTTCACTTGACCGCGAGTCGTTATGAATAGATTTGCTGGCTTGAGATCGCGGTGAACGATTCCGCGCGCATGTGCCGCATCCAGTGCGTCAGCAATCTGAATTGCCCAATCCAGAAGCTCATTCAGAGGAAGTGCTTTGCCGCGGATCTTGCGTGCGAGCGTCTCACCTTCGAGCAGTTCCATAGCGATGAACGGTAAGCCCTGATATTCGCCGACTTCGTAAACGGTACAAATGTTCGGGTGGTTGATGGCCGCTGCGGCCCGTGCCTCTTGTTTAAAACGCTCGATGACAGTGACTTCGCGCGTAATCTCGTCAGAAAGGAACTTTAGGACCACTTCACGCCCCAGGGTTTCGTCTTCGGCGCGGTACACAATTCCCATACCGCCCGCTCCCAGCTTCTCGATGACGCGATAGTGCGAGATGGTACTGCCGATCACTGCGTGTTTGTGCAGGATATCATGTAGTTCCAAGTTTGGGAATTGCGATCATGAGTCTTCTTGTTTCCTTAGGAAGGCATATCTATGGTCATTGCCAGTTGGAACGTCAATTCGATTCGCGCCCGCTGTGAGCACGTAAAAACCTGGCTCAGCACGTGGAATCCAGACGTTCTACTACTACAAGAACTCAAGGCAGCCGAGTTCCCGGCAGAGCTGTTTAAGCCGCTCGGATACGAAAGCGCGGCCGTTACACAGAAGTCCTACAACGGCGTTGCGATCTTATCTCGCCATCCGATTGACGTGGTCTCGACAACGCTCATTGGCGACGAACGAGATAGTCACGCGCGCTTTCTCGAAGCAGTGGTCAACGACATTCGCATTGTTAGCATTTATCTTCCCAATGGGAATCCCATCGGCAGCGATAGGTTTGTTTACAAGTTGGCCTGGATGGATCGCTTCCATCAGCAAATGCAGATCTGGTTAAGGAGCGAGATGCCAACACTCGTGGGCGGCGATTTCAACGTCATTCCAGAGGACATCGACTGCCACAAACCTGCTTCCTGGATGCACGACGCGTTGTTTCAGCCCGAGCCTCGCGCTCGGTACCGCGCCTTGATCGGGCTTGGCTATGTCGACGCATTTCGTTTCTTACACCCCGGTCAAGGCGGCTATTTTACATTCTGGGATTACTTTCGAAAGGCGTTTGAGTACAACCGCGGCATTCGAATTGACCACTTCTTACTCTCGCCGGGGTTGGCTGAACGACTCGAGAGCTGCGAGATCGACAAAGGACCGCGAGCACTGGACAAACCCTCCGACCACACGCCCATCCTTGTTCAGATCCGGGATAGCACGGAAACCGCTCGGTGAAAAATTGACC
>JAFATG010000227.1 GCA_019244055.1 Acidobacteriaceae bacterium
CCCAGTTCAAAAATGGCTCTGAGATCTGCTGAAGTTGACGGGCCGCATCACGAGCGCCTTCCAGCGTTTCCGCTTCGAGAATTTCGCGGATGAGCCGCTCGCCTGCTTCACGAGCCGGATTCTGGCCGTCCCAATCGAGAGCCGGCGAGAGGGACGAGTCGTAGCTGTACCGCGTGGGAGCCTTGCGCTTGCGGAACTGGGCCTGCGTACCGATATCGGGACGCAAGGGAGCGGTTTCGGTTGGGTGCGAATAGGTCTTGGTTTGAGCGGCGTCGTCCGGTTCGGCGCCGTTCTTCGATCCGCCGACAGGCCGAGAGGAACGCCTTGTTTTTGTTGGCACGGTTACTGAACGATTGTAGTGGGTGTGCGGCCGGGTTCTTTCAGCCGGTTCGGAGAATTCCTGGGATTGGCAAAGGCAGACGACAAAAACCGATCGTTTGGCCACCTCTCCCCGGGCAGGCGGCCGGGGTTCCCTAGTAATGCTGCACGAAGACTTTCCCAAACCCGGCTTTCCGCAATTCGTCCCGCGTGGCCGCCAGATCCCCGGCATCTTTGACCGGGCCTACGATCACGCGATACATGGCTGAACTTCCCGGTACCGGAACGGAATGTGCGTGAAAGCCCTTCCTTCGAAGGACATCGGCGATCCCAGCGGCTTCATTGCGATCCACCGCAGCCACCTGCAAGAAGGTTTGGCCACTCTCCGGGACGAAACCGCCCGCCACCGGCGCGGAGCCTGCCTGTGGGGTTCCAGCCGATCTCTCCGGATTTCTGTTTCTTTTGGGACTGCCCAACGGCAGGTCTGAAGCCCCACCCGACGTCACGCTCTGATCCGGAACTGCCGTATCGGAGGGTGACACCGTTCGCGTTTCGCCGCCCGTTGGGTTTGCAGGAGTTCCACCCGAAACAGTTGAGTTCGATGCAGTTTGACCCGCGGTATCGGTCGTGGTAGGCATGACGGCCCCGGTCTTTTTCTCCGTCGACCCGCGGCCAACCATGTAACCACCGCCGAAGGCAACGCCGAGCAGGATCGCGACCAGAAAGAAGATGCCTATGAGCTGCTTATTGCCTAGCAGAATCTCTGTTTCGCCGTCGTCGGTCTGCAACATTTCTACTTAGAATTGTACTGAAGATTTTTCATCGCGAAAATTAAATTCAACGCGATACCCTAACGAGAGAAGCACATGAATCTGTCGCATAAACTGGTGGCCGCTGCGGGTGTGTTCACGCTCGCTGCTGTTTGGCTGAACCCTGACCCGATTAGCCAACCCGGCCCCCGCGGCGTCGTCCTCGCCGCTTCTGCTGCTAACCATAATCTCTTGCCCGGAATGCCGCCCGTGCTTGATTCAAACAATGTCTATTCGGCGGACAGTCCGGGAGCGTTATCTCCCGTTGTAAAGAACGATCCCTATCGCGTTTATGTTCCCAACTCAAAGGGCGATACGGTCGATGTCATCGATCCGGCCACCTTTAAAATCGTTGATCATTTCGCCCTGCCGAAGCATTCCAAGCACCTTTTGGAACCACAGCATGTGGTTCCGTCCTGGGATCTGAAGAAGCTCTGGGTCGCTCAGGATTTAGGAGATCAGTTGACCATGATCGATCCTGCCACCGGTAAGGAAGGCGAAACCATCCATGTAGACGACCCCTACAACATGTATTACACGCCGGACGGCAAGTACGCCGTCGTGATGGCCGAGCGGGAAAAGCGCATGGATTTTCGCGATGCCCAGACCATGAAGGTCGTGAACCGGCTGGCAGTCGACTGCGAAGGCGTGAACCACGCCGACTTTTCGCCCGATGGCCACTACATGATCGCTACTTGCGAATTTTCGAGCGAGCTTCTGAAGATTGATGTCGCCCAGCAGAAACTCCTTGGGCGTCTGCCTCTCGTCCCGAAAGGGATGCCCCAGGACTGCCGCCTCTCGCCCGACGGGAAAGTTTTTTACGTGGCGAATATGGATTCTAATGGCGTCCACGTCATCGACGCCGACGCTTTTAAGCAGATCCAGTTCATTCCTACCGGCAAGGGAGCGCATGGTGAATACTTCAGTCGCGACGCGAAATACATGTATGTCTCGAATCGCGGCGAAGGCTCCGTCTCGCTGATCGATCTCGCCACTCGGAAAGTTGCCACCAAATGGCAGATCCCCCACGGTGGGAGCCCCGACATGGGCGGCGTCTCTCCGGACGGCAAACTGCTGTGGCTTTCGGGACGCTATAACAGCGAGGTTTATGTCCTCGACACGTCAAACGGCAACCTGCGTGCGCGCATTCACGTAGGCGAGGGTCCACACGGTCTCTGCGTCTGGCCGCAGCCGGGCCGCTATTCGTTGGGGCATACAGGGAACATGCGGTGACTCCGGCAATCTCGCATTCTGCTGAACCCTGGCTGCGCGG
>JAFATG010000247.1 GCA_019244055.1 Acidobacteriaceae bacterium
CTGGGCGGCGGCTCGATCGGTGATCTCCAATTCGACCACGATGGCGGCCTGTGGGCAGCGACCGAATTGGGCGGCATTAGCCGTCTGAAAGACGGCCGCATCGCTACGCTCACAACAAGAAATGGTCTGCCCTGCAACGCGATTCACTGGGCCATAGAAGATGATGATCGTTCGCTCTGGTTATACACGATCTGCGGCCTTGTACGCATCATAGGTACCGAGGTAGACGCGTGGATCGCCGATCCGAAGCGAAGGATCGAAACAACTATTTGGGATGCAGCTGATGGTGTGCGGCTGCGCTCCAGTCCCGCAACCTCCTACGGTCCTCGGGTCACGAAGGCACCGGATGGCAAACTCTGGTTCGTGACGGGCGAAGGCATCCAGGTTGTCGACCCTCATCATCTCGTCAGGAATGGAGTCCCTCCGCCCGTGCATATCGAGCAGATCACGGCGGATCGCAAGAACTATCCGCGGACGCAACACGGCCGCCTGCCGCCCCTCGTGCGAGGTCTAGAAATCGACTACACGGCTGTGAGTTTGGTCGCTCCGGAAAAGAACCTCTTTAAATACAAGCTGGACGGCTATGATCGCGATTGGGTCACTGCAGAGCATCGTCGGCAGGCCTTTTACACGAATCTGCCTCCGCGCCAGTATCGCTTTCGCGTAATCGCCAGCAACAACAGCGGCGTGTGGAACGAAACCGGAGACTCGCTCGATTTTTCGATTGCTCCTGCTTTTTACCAGACAAACTGGTTTCGCGCATCTTGCATTCTGGCCTGTGCTGGACTGCTGTGGGTGGCTTATCAACTTCGTGTCCGCCGCCTGCGGCACGAGTTTCACATGGCCAGCGACGCGCGCGTGAACGAGCGCACCCGTATCGCGCGCGAGTTGCACGATAATTTATTGCAGACTGTTCAGGGACTCATGCTCAGCCTGCAGGCAATCAGCGAAATAATACCAGCAGGGGCAGCAAGAAACAAATTCGAGAAGACGCTGCAAATCGGAGACCGCGCGATCCGCGAGGGTCGGCAGGCGGTCCAGGATTTGCGCTCAGCATCGAGCACTAGCGATTTGATCGAGGCTGTACGCAGGCTGGGAGGCGAACTCGCCCGCGGGAACGGCGCGAGTTTCCGTCTGCTTGTGGAAGGCCCGACGAGAGAGTTGCATCCCATGGTTCGGGAGGAAATCTACAGCATCGCTCGCGAGGCGCTCCGGAATGCGTTCACCCATGCTTGTGCAACCCGCATCGAGGCGGAAATCGGCTTCGAGGACGGCTTGCTGAAGCTGAGGATCCGTGACGATGGTAAGGGCATTACTCCTGATACTGCCGAGCAAGGAAGTGCGGGTCACTACGGGCTGCCTGGCATGCGGGAGCGGGCGCGCCAGATCGGTTCGAAGCTGGTTATTCTCAGCGGTTCAAGAACGGGGACGGAGATCGACTTGAGCGTTCCGGGCTCGCTCGCGTACGTCAAGCCGCGCGGACGCTCTCCTTTGACGTTTTTCCGTCGGAACGGCCGGGTGAAATTGTGATCCGAGTTCTAGCGGCGGACGATCACGAGATTGTTCGTTACGGCATTGCCGACCTGATCGAAACGCAATCGGACATGCAGTTGGTCGCCGAGGCGTCCGATGGACGCGAAGCCGTCGCGCAGTTCCGAAACCATCACCCGGATGTCACGCTTATGGATCTGCAAATGCCGGATATGAACGGTATCGACGCCATAAACGCCATTCGCGGTGAGTTTCCAGAGGCGCGCATCGTTGTATTAACGACCTATGCCGGGGATGCTCAGGTTAAGCGTGCACTACAGGCCGGCGCCCAAGGATATCTGCTGAAAGGCTTGTTGCGAAAAGAACTGCTGGACACGATCCGGGCTGTACATAGTGGCCGCAAGCGCATGAGTCCTGAAATCGCTGCCGAGATCGCCGAGCATGCCATGGACGCCGCCTTGACTCCACGTGAAGTCGCTGTCCTCAGGCTGATTGCCGCGGGCAATGCGAACAAGGAGATCGCGGCTCAACTGCACATCTCGGAGGAAGGCGTAAAAGGTTCCGTCAAG
>JAFATG010000064.1 GCA_019244055.1 Acidobacteriaceae bacterium
CACTTCGTGCGGGTCGTTGCCCACCGGCATACGCGCGACCACTTTCAGAGTGGAAGGATCGACAATCGCGAGAGTGTGATCGTTCTTGGAAAGCGCGAGCAATATCTCGCGCGGCGTACTCTCGCCATGAACCAGGCGTGGAATGACAAGACTCACTGCAAGAAGAAACGGGGCGGCTCTCATGACCACACTTTAGATCATGAGGCTCGGGGCCCGGCGCTTATTCGTAGCGGAGGGCGTGCATCGGATCGACGCGAGTGGCGCGATGTGCCGGAAGATATCCGGCCAAGACTGCAACTGCGGCAATGGCGAGAGTGGCAGCAGCGATCGACATGGGATCGGCTGGTTGGATTCCGTATAGTTGCGATCGAACGGATTGCGTGAGAATCCATGCCGCCGGAAGCGCGATCGCAATCCCGATTCCGAGAAGAATCAGGACTTCTCGCATGACAAGCCAAAGCACATCCTTCTTCGCAGCGCCAATCGCGATCCGGATGCCGATTTCGCGAGTGCGGCGCACCACGGTATATGCCATCACTCCGTAGAGTCCGATCGAAGCCAGGAGAGTGGCCAGCAGTCCGAAGCCGCTTGAGAGCAGTGCGACGAGCCGCTCCGTAACGAGCGAATCTTGCATCTCCCGTTCGAGAGTGTCCATATCGAACACAGGAAGGTTCGAATCGAGATCGTGTACCCGCTTCCGAATGGCCGTGAAGATCTGCTCCGGATTTTGCTCGGTGCGTACGTATCCGACGATGCCGGTGGCAAATTCAAGCTGCTGGTAGGGACGGAACACTTCCGTCGGGACTTCGTCGCGCATGCTCTCGTACTTCGTGCTGCGCGCTACTCCGACGATCGTGATATCGGTCTTGGTGCCAGGGTCGATGCCCATGCCGATCTTGTGCCCGACCGCGTTGATCGTGCCGAAGTATTTTTTGGCGAACGCCTCATTGACGATGCAAACTTTGGGAGAGGTCAGAATGTCCGTTCTGCGAAAATCGCGTCCGGCAAGCAACGGGATCTCCATTGTCTTGAAGTAATCGGGCGAGACGAAGTTCATGTGAGGGTCGGGAAGCTCGCCGGTCTTTGGCGAATAGGAATCAATGGTCACCCATTGATCCCATTCATCGCGTTCGAGCACCGGCACAACCGCGAGCGCGCCGGATTCAACGCCGGGCAGCGTCTCCACGGTCTCTCTTAGCTGCTCGTAGAAGCGTTTGGTCCGTTCGGGTTTGTATCCATTCAGAGTCGGGTCCACTTTGAAGGCAAGCAGATTGGAGATGCGGAATCCGGGATCGAGGTCCTTGAGGTTCTGAAGGCTGCGAATGAACAGACCGGCGCCGATCAGCAGCAGGAGCGAGAGAGTGATTTGCGAGACGACGAGCAACTTCCGAGTGAAACTCGACGCTCCGCCCGTTACGGCTCCTGCCTGATCCTTTAGTGTCCCCGCGACATCGGGGCGGGTCGCCTGAAATGCCGGCACCAGGCCGAAGATAACGCCGGTCAGCACGGAAACCCCGATGTTAAAGCCAAGAATGCGCCAATCGGGCACGGCCGAAATGCTCAGCGGCACCGTGCTGGGAGGGAGGAAATTGAGCAAAGCTTTGTCGGCCCACACGGCCAGCACAAGGCCCGCGATACCCGCCGTCACCGACAGCAGCAAGCTTTCTACCAGAAGCTGGCTGACGATGCGGCTGCGGCCGGAGCCGAGCGCCAATCGAACCGCGATCTCTTTCTCGCGCGAAGTGGCTCGTGCGAGCAGCAGATTAGCAACGTTGGCGCACGCGATCAGGAGCACCAGTGCAACGGTTGCCATCAGCACCAGCAGGGGCTTCGAAAATTGACGGCGAAGGTATGAGCGTCCCTTGGATGCCGGAAGAATATCCATGGACATCTGCAAGAAGGCCTTCTTCATGTAAGGTGAGGCTTTCGCGAACGCTTTCTGCTGGACTTCCGTTCGCAGGATCTGATGGAAGAACGGCTGAATGCTCGCTTTCGCCTGCTCGATGGATACTCCCGGCTTGAGCCGGCCGAACGCCGTCACCCAGCGCGAGCGGCGCTCGTTGAGATCGAGATAGGTCGTCAGCTTACTGGCCATCATCATTGGCACGCGCAACTGGGGAGCGTAGCCGGGATCCGTCCCTGAAAAGCCCGGCCGGCTGACGCCCACAATCGTGAACGGATAGCCGTTGATGATGAGCTTTTGCCCAATTACGCCGGGGTTGCCCGCGAACCGCCTCTGCCAGAATCCGTAGCTGAGGACCGCAATCGGATGAGCGCCCTGAAACCGGTCGTCTGCGGCAGTGAACAACCGGCCAATGCTCGCGGTCACGCCTAGGACCGGGAAGTAGTTGCCAGACACAAACTCGCCGGAGATGCGCTCCGTGCGGCCGCCATAGCTCACGCTCAGGTCTGTTTCCCGGAAGCAGAACATCCCGCTGAAAACGGAGTTATGGTCGCGAAAGTCCTGATACATGGGATAGGAGATCCGATTCATGCCCATGTTGTTGCCGTAATGTCTGCCGATCGCGCTGAACATGACGAGCTGCTCGGGGTTCTTGACGGGCAACATGCGCACGAGCACCTGATCGGTCAGAGAGAAGATCGCGGTATTCGCGCCGATGCCGAACACCAGCGATAACAGTGCGACACCGACGAATAACGGAGCCTTCGCGAATGTGCGCAAGGCGAACCTCAGATCCTGCAGGAGGTGCATGGCTGGCCGCTTTCCTTACTGAACGATTGAGTTACTTGACCTTGCGAATGAAGATCTGCCCGTTGAAGGAGGTGAACTGAAATTCCGGACCGCCGCCATTGATAGTTCCGCGCAGCGCCCGATCGAAGCGCACATGATACTTGCCGTCACCCGAGTCTCCAGGCTCGTTCTGCACCATGCGGGCGCCTGAATCGAGCTTCACATCGAAGTCGCTGTAGATCTCGCCGTTATCGGTCTTCATGCGGACGTTTGCCTTCACGCTGGGAGGCAACGTCACATCGATATTGCCGTTCATGGTGCTGAAGGACATGGGCTTTGAGGGATCGACACGGTTCATGGTTACGACTACCTCGCCATTTAACGAATGCGCAACCACGGAGCCACCTACATCCTTAATCACGATCTTGCCGTTTAGATCATTGGCATCGATCTCGCCGTCAACACCCTCGACCTGAATATCGCCTCCGCTCATGGATTTCAGTTCGAGTGAAGAGCGCCTCGGAACAGTGATCATCAGGTCAGAGGGAGTGCTCCAACTGGTTTTGATATGGACCACGTTGTTATCCTCGACGACATCGAGACCTGCTCCACCAAGGTCGAGGCGTTTCATGCCTTCGGTGTGGGCGGGTCGCCGCTCATGTGATTCCTCGTGGCCACGGGAACGCGCCTCCACGATGACGTCCTTCACGTCAGCGCCATGGACAGTGATGCCGCCCAGCATCAGGTTCGCCTCGATACGCGCCGGACGAGACGGATCGTGCAGCGGCACGGTCGCTTTTTCGCCTCCATCTTGTCCGAGAAGGACGCCTGCGCAGAAAAGGGCGATCCCAATTGTCTTAATCATTTTCTTTGTTTCCCCTTATTGTTCGCGATGCAAGCGGATATTCCCGTTGAACGCATCAAAGCTGAGCTTAGGCCCGCCGCTCCCCACTCGCGCGCTTCTGGCGCGATCACTGTGATAGACGAACCGGCCGTTTTGCTCCTCGGTTTCGGCAGCGGCAGCCGCTCTGGGCACCACTTCGAAATCGCTGTAGATCTGTCCATTGAATGTCTTGAAGGAAAGATCGGCGGACAGCCCCGGCTGGAAGTAAGCGTCCAATTGCCCGTTGATGCTCTTGAAGCTGGTGGGGCCGGACGGGTTCTTCACAAAATGAACTGTTACGGGGCCGTTGATCGTGTGGACATCGCCTGCGCCTGCGATTGAGGTCATCGCGATACCGCCGTTGATGTTATTGATCTCGAAATCGCCGGCGGTTCCGTTCACTCGGATATCACCGTTGTTGATGGTCGAGACAACGATTCGAGCATCGCGTGGAACCTCGACATCAATGTCATATGAAACGTTGTAGAACCGCCGCTGCTGGTCGTGGCACCCGCGGCCTTCGCCGTTGCAGCGCCAGGGCGCGTCGTAGTAGATCGACACAGTGCCGGGCTTTTCGGTCATCTGGAGATTGACTTCGTTCTTCGCTTCCTGGAGATCGCTGTCGGTTTCAGCGCGGATTACTTTGTGCGCCGTT
>JAFATG010000114.1 GCA_019244055.1 Acidobacteriaceae bacterium
TCCGGCCTGAATGTGGCGGGAAATGTCCGGCGCAATCTCAATG
The DNA here is from genome assembly GCA_019244055.1 of Acidobacteriaceae bacterium. Classification (GTDB taxonomy): domain Bacteria; phylum Acidobacteriota; class Terriglobia; order Bryobacterales; family Bryobacteraceae; genus Bog-105. The sequence continues at coordinate 44 of JAFATG010000114.1, forward strand.
CGGCCTTACACAAACTGCTGTCCGACATTCCCGAGGTGGTTGTGCTCGGTGAGGATCTGCACGATCCGTATGGTGGAGCATTCAAAGTGACCGCCGGTTTATCAACGGAATTTCCGACGCGCGTGCTTTCGACTCCGATCTGCGAAGCGGGCATTATCGGGACCGGTATAGGGCTCGCTATGTCCGGTATGCGGCCGATTGTAGAGGTCATGTTCGCTGACTTCCTGACGCTCGGTATGGATCAGCTTTTTAACCAAGCCGTGAAGTTCCCGGGGATGTTCCCCGATGCGCAAGTACCGCTCGTGATTCGGGCGCCGAGCGGCGGCAGGCGCGGTTATGGTCCGACGCACAGTCAAAGTCCCGAGAACCTCATGTGCTCGGTACCCGGTCTGACGGTAGTGTTCGGAAGCCAGAGGCACGCAGTTGGCGAATTGCTCTGGCGGGCAGTCATGGATTGGCCATACCCGACGGTATTCTTCGAGCACAAACTCTTGTACGGAGTGGAAGCCGATCGGAGAGATTACCGCGAGATTGAGGCAGACTTGAACGACCCCGGGGCGGCCCTGTTTCCGACACTCGTCCGGGGAGCCGAAGGCGCAGATCCCGATGTGACTCTTGTCTGCTATGGGGGAATGGTTTCCTGGGCCGAAGATTTAGCGAGCCAGCTTGCGACCGAAGAGCTGGATATCGAAATTCTGGTGCCCTCGTTATTGGCACCAATGTCTCAGCACACTTTGATGCGTCACCTGCTTCGCCGGCAAAGAATAGCTGTGCTGGAGGAGTCGCATTCTGAATACGGCTTCGGCGCCGAACTGGGCAGCTTATTACTCGAAGCCGGTCATCGTGGAAAATTCGTCAGGATCGGCACGCCGCCGATTCCGATTCCCGCAGCGCGTAGTCTGGAGGCGGAAGTGATTCCCGACGCACAACGAATCATGAAGGGCGTGTTAGAGCTGTTTCGCCGGTAATCATGGCGCATCCCCTCTACGTTCCAAGAATCAACAATAACGATGACTCAGTTCGATTGACCGGGCATTTGACGGTGGTCGGCGCGCGGGTTCAGAAGGGGGATCCGGTTGCCGACATCGAAACGGACAAGGCTACCTTTGTCGTTGAAGCTGAGCAGGACGGGTACATTTTGGCCTTGCACGGCCAAGCGGGCGACAACCTCCAGGTAGGTTCAATACTAGCCTGGATCGGCGAACGCGCCGAAGAAACGATTCCGGCTGAGACCGCTGCCGGGGATGGCGCTAAAAAGCGAACCGCGGAGCCAACGCTAAAGGCAGCACTGATGTTAGCTGAGGCCGGGCTCGATGCGTCGTCCATTCCAGCATCCGGAGAAAGGTTAACGGCGGAAGACGTCCGGTCGTATTTGGCAGCGCTTCCTCGTAAAGCTGACTCGAAGCCAGCCTCGAATCGCGCCAGTTCGGACGAGCCACGCCCGGTGAGATCGGGAAAACCTGTTTCACTTAGCTCAGAGGAGCGCGGTATGCTCCGCACCGTCCTCTGGCATCGTGATGAGGCGGCTCCGGGGTATGTGGAGCTTCAGTATGAGGCCGCATCCTTCGAAAACTACGCGGCAGAATTTCAGCAAAAACACAAACTGCTGCTCTCCCCGCTGCTTGCCCTTCATGCCTGGAGACTTGCTCAAGCGGGCCTGCGGAATCCGAAGCTGAATTCGACCATTGTTGCGGGGCAGCGATACGAATATGACCAAGTCAACCTGGGGTTCACGGTGCAGAGCGGTGACACCTTGTTCATGGTGGTGCTGGAAAATGCTGCCGAGCTAACCGAGAAGGAGTTTGTAGATCGCCTGTTCGAACTGCAGCGCTCGGCCATCAAGCGCACGCTTAAGGCAAACCAATCTTCCGGTAGCACGCTCAGCTTCACGAGCATGGCTCGATGGAAGGTAGCGCGGCATATGCCCCTCCTACCTCCCCAAACTGCGTTGATAGTGGCCCACAGTTCGCCGGTGGAGGGCGTCGCGTTCGTCGGCGCGACTTACGATCATCGCGTGTTGAGCGGGTACGATGCAATCCAGGCGCTGCAAGCAGTCACGAAGATTTCGAACGAAAACTAAACCCAGATGAACAGTACTCGTCCCGAAGTGGAAAAGGCAATCTATGCCAAGATTGTGGAGTTGGCCCGGCCTCTTGGGCACGATGCGAGGTCGCTTCGGCCGGACCAGCAGATTCCCGCGACCGGCTGGCTCGATTCGGCATCTTTGATGGAACTGATGCTTTGGTATGAGACTACATACGGGCTTGATATCCCACAACAAGATCTGAACCTGGAGAACTTCGGGACCATTCACGCTATGGCTGATTACCTGGAACGATGCCAGGCGAAATAGTCAACGATGGCCGTCCCGTGATTCGTTGGCCGGAAGGGCGCCGTTTTGCCTTCACGATCTTCGACGATCCCGACTCGCAAATGTGCGAGGACACGCGCGAAGTTTACTCATTTCTTGCGGATCTGGGATTTCGGACGACTATAGGCGTCTGGCCTTTGGAGGCACGCAGGACAAGAAACTCACGTGGCGAGACTTGCGCGAACCCAGAGTATCGGGAACTACTAAGGCGTTTTCAGGAAAGAGGATTTGAACTGGGGTTTCACAACGCAACGGCGCATTCAGCGACCCGGGAAGAAACAATCGAAGCGCTGGGGCTATTCCGGGAGTATTTTGGATCTGGCCCTGCCGCGATGGCAAATCACTACAACGATGAAGCAATCTACTGGCGGGCGGCGCGGTTGACTGGATGGCGGCAGAAAGTCTATGAAGCGTTGATGGGAGGCGGTCTCAATCGCTCCGGGGGCCACGTGCCCGGTACGCCTCATTACTGGGGCGATGTTTGCAGGGACAACATTCGTTACTGTAGAAATTTCGTTTACAGCGACATCAACACACTCCGCGTATGTCCTTGGATGCCGTATTTCGATCCGACGAAGCCTTACGTTCAGTTCTGGTTTTCCGCTTGTGAAGGGGCCGAGGGTTCATCATTTACAAAGGCGCTCCAGGATCGCAATCAGGATCGATTGGAAGAGGAGGCAGGCGCCTCTATCGTATACACGCACTTCGGACGCGGATTCATCGAGAATGGGCGATTGCACCCCGAGTTCCGGCGCTTGATGGAGCGGCTCGCAAGAAAGGAAGGCTGGTTTGTGCCGGTTTCCACCTTGCTCGATTTCCTCATGGAGGCCAAAGGGCAAACAGTTCTGACTGCAGCGCAACGGCGGAAGCTCGAAACGCGCTGGCTCTGGGAAAAGTTCTTCCGGGGAACCTCCTAAGGGCCTCATTGCAGTGGCGCTCGAATTCTTACCTGTTTCCGAAGACCACCTTCCGTCAGTCCGGGCCTTTAATCAGCGAATGCGCGACGGGAATGCGCCTACGGGATTTTTCCTGCCTGAAAATCCGTCGCGCGCGCCTGACCCGAATTCGGCAGTTCACTGGACACAGTTCGTAGCCGTCGAAGACGGGGCCGTACGCGGCGGTGTCATTCAGATGGATCAGCCGGGATGGCTGGAGAACCGCGCGATTCGCGCGCTGAATTATCAATCCCCTCTGTCGGAGGGAATTCTTGACGGTAAGCACGGCATGGTAGGTCTTCAGTTAGTGAAGTTCATGCAGCGGTCGGGCGAAGCAGTTTTTATAGTAGGGATGGGTTCGGCGGAAAACCCATTGCCGCGTTTGCTGAAGGCCGCGGGCTGGTCTATCCGCCCGGTTCCCTTCTTATTCCGCGTGCGACGGGCGGGTGCGTTTTTTCGGCAACTGCCCACATTGCATTCGTCACGCATCAAGAGTATCGGAGCGCATACGGCGGCGTACACCGGAGTGGGCTCGCTCGCGCTGCACTTCATGCAGAGAAGGCGCTGTTCCCTCAACGCATCGGTCCGGCAGGTAAGGGAGTGGGGCGCTTGGGTTGATGAGATCTGGGAGCGATTCGAACCGCGGTGCTCATTTGCCGTGAAGCGGGATTTGCGAACTGTTCAGGAGTTATATCCATCTAAAGATCCGCGTGTTGCAATTTTCCTGATACAGCAGGACACGCATCCAGTAGCCTGGTCGGTGGGTTTTCAGGCGAAGACCCGGGACCACTTGCATTTCGGCAACCTTCAGTTCGCAACCGTAGTCGATTGCGCCGCCGCAGCAACGGACGCCATGCCGGCCGCGGCCGCTCTCACATATTGCGAGTTGGCGTCAAGGGGTGCCGACCTGGTGCTGACAAATGTGAGTCACCGGCTGTGGGTGGATGCTTTTCGCGCGGCTGGGTTCCTGGTGGGACCGTCCAACTATCACCTCGGAATGTCAAAAGCGCTCACCGGCGCGATTCAGCGGCAAGCGGATGGCGATAATCGTATTCACGTTACGCGGGGCGATGGCGACGGTCGTGTGGGCCTCAGTTAAGGAATAGAGCGAAGTCGAATTCGGGCGAGTGCAAGTAAGTTAGAACGAGATTTCGATCAGGAAAATTCTCCAGCCGCCTGGATGACTGATTCTTCTTCCGCGCCAGAGGGCAATGCGTATCCTACGAGCTCGCTTGCTTCCACCTCCGAATACATCCGGCGGCAGACAATATTCGGGCAACGCGCTAGCTGTCCAGGGTTCACGGTTACAACAGATCCGCAATCCAGACAGAGAAATGTTGGAGATGGTTCCACTTTTAAGACCTCAAAGCTTAGCTTGGGGAACACCACTATCAGCTAATTCACAAATGTGACTCGGGCACGTGAGCAAAACATACCGAGGGAAAACCCGGTTTCCGTCCTGAAGAGGCTTTTTACCCGCACCTCTTACAATCGGAGCAGGTTGTGCACCTATGGACGCGCTCTGGACTCTTGGCGGCCTCTCCTGGCGTGATCTTGTCAGACGTGTGTGGAACGAGAGCTGGGAGGACGAGGTATTCGGCGTGGCCGCCCGGCTTGCGTTTTACCACTTCCTGGCAATATTTCCTGTCTTGCTCCTATTTCTCTTACTGCTGCTGAAATTATCCGGGCCCGGCTCAGAAATGCGACACGCGCTAGTAGACTCGTTCGGCCAACTGTTGCCGGATCGCGCCTCGTTTCTCATCGACGCGACGGTTAAGGATTTGGGACGGACGGCAGCCATGGGCTTTAGCATATGGTCAGCCATCGTAGGCGCTGCTTGGGCCGCAGTGAACGGGACTTGGGCTCTGATGACCGGTCTGAATATGGCCTACGAGGTAAAAGAGAAGCGGCCGTGGTGGCACCTCGCCGGGTTGGCCTTGGTCCTTACCATTGCGCTGGCGGTTTTGTGTTTTTTTGCGCTCGGGCTGATCCTGTACGGCAGCCGTGCGGCAGACTTCGTTAGCCCACGCATCGGGATCGCCACTCACCCGGGTTTCTTCTGGCGTGTCATTCAATGGGCGGTCATCGTTATCCTGCTGCTCATCGCTTTCGCTTTGCTGTACCGTTTCGCTCCAAACCTGCCCGACCGCGAATGGCAATGGAGCACGCCGGGCGCCGTTGTAGCCCTGGCGCTCTGGATCGGTTCGGCCTTACTGCTGCGAGCGTACTTCGCCCATTTTCATTCGTATGAGCTGATCTACGGCAATCTGGCAAATGTCGCGATGTTCCTGATCTGGCTTTACGTCACGAGTGCGGCGATTCTCATCGGCGGAGAGCTCAATTCGCAAATCGAGAAAGCGGTTGCTGCGCAGCAGCAGAGGCCGGCGGCGACACGGGACCGACCGGCAGAAAGAGAAGTGAGCCGCTCTCGTTAGTTCTGGACGCTCAGAAAATGGTCGAACCAAATAACCGTTCGACGGAAGCGGTCTGCACGATCTTTGGCCAAATGAAATGCGTGTCCCTCGCCGGGATAGACAACCAGTTCCGTGGGAACGTGGAGCGTTCGCAGCGCGTGCCAGAACTCGAACGACTGTGGCGCCGGACATTCGCCATCGCGCTCTCCGACCAGCACCAGAGTCGGTGTTTTAACGTTCTTAATGTACGTAATGGGAGAGCTTTTCGCATACACGGCTGGGTCGTTATAGACGGAAGCTCCGAAGAACGGTAGCATCCACTGATCGATCATGTTCTCGCCGTAGTAGCTGAGCCAGTCCGCTATTCCAGCACCGGCGACGGCGGCCCGAAAACGATTCGTTTGCGTGACAGTCCACATCGTCATATAGCCGCCGTAACTCCAGCCGGTCACGCCCAGGCGATTTTCGTCGACAGGTACTTTCTTCAGGGCGGTATCAATGCCGGCGAGAATGTCGCGCAGATCGCCGCCTCCGAAATCCTTCACGTTGCCTTCGGTAAAGGCCTCGCCTGCGCCGTAGCTGCCGCGTGGATTGGGAAAGAAAACGAAATATCCCAAGGCGGCCAAAGTCGAGGTATCACCTGGGCTGGGCCATGATTGCGCAGTCAGGTTCGAGGGGCCGCCGTGTATGTCAACGATCATGGGGTAGCGCCGCTGAGGATTGTAGTCCTCCGGGTACAGCAGCCAGCCCTGGATGCGGAAACCATCATTGCTCCACTCGATGCTCTCCGCTTTGCCCCAGCGTGGCTGCTGATTTGCATTTTTGTGAGTGAGTTGCTGCCAATCTCCGATCGCGCCGGCGAAGACTTCGGGCGGCTGCTGCCATGAACTGCGAATCCAGGCGCTCGTTCTGGCATCGCGGGCCAGTGAAAAATTGGGGAAGTTGCCGTCCTGATGAACTGCTTCCGTGCCTTTCCACAACACTTCCGTCGTATTGTCACCGAGCGAAAGAGTAGCAATCGCGCCGCCGCCGTCCACCGTTTCGGTAAAGAGGAGTTTGCCGTCCTCCTGCCACACGAGCCCGCTCGCTGATCCATGTATTCCCGCCGTGAGGTCGCGCGGTTCTCCTCCCTCCCCTTGGATCAGGAAGATGTCGCCCCCATTGAAGCCCTCATCGCTCATCAAGCCCCCAATGAAGGCGATCTGCTTCCCATCCGGCGACCACCGGGGGACGGCCAATTGTCTTTGTACGGGAGGTTGGTAAATGGCTGTCATTTTTCCGGTAGCTCCATCTACCGTGTACAGCTTCGCCGTCCACCAGTTGTTGTCGGCCGGGCCCGGGGCCGCAGTTGCGGCGAACTGCTGGCCATCGGGAGACCAATCGTATTCATATACGTTCAGGTCCGGGGGCGTGATCTGGCGCAGATTTCCACCGTCAGCATCA
>JAFATG010000210.1 GCA_019244055.1 Acidobacteriaceae bacterium
AATTGCTTCCGACGGCGTCACACGAACCCGCACTTGTAGCTCGCTGTCGGCTGAACCTTTCATGACGCCGAGAGTCGGCGGTACATCGGCGTAGTCCCGACCCACTGCTGTGCGAATGTGACGTTCTCCCGCGATGAGGTTGTTCGTTGGATCGAAACCGATCCAGCCCAGTCCTGGAAGGAGAGCTTCGAGCCACGCGTGCGTGCGATGGCAACGCGCAGCATGCGACCGGCTGTGCACTTCCTGCATGTTCGAAAAAGTGGAGTGGCTCCCCGGTCGGGATTCGAACATATTACCCATTGGTTTACACCTGTCAGACAAGTGCGTTGTTTTCAGCTCGCAGATCGTTCGACAGCGTTAACTCAGATGCGCTGAAGGCTCCATTCGCGAGCGCAAAGCTGAGGCGCAAGGGAACGAAATCAGCGGCCTGTTTCTCGCATTTTTCGCACTTGCGGCACGAAATGCGTGCTCAGGTGTTGCAGCTGTCATCGGACCTGCGTGTCGACAGATAATGACGTTTCGCCGTTTGGGTCTGCTCGTTGCGGCTTGCGCCGTTTCCTGTGTCTTCTGGTGTTGTAAGTAACGGATGAGCCGCTACGAAAACGAGATTTGCACGAAGCTTCCGTTTCGGATCGGAACCAGCACTTGTTTACGGGTCTCTTGCGAGTTGAGCCTTCCAGCGGTAATGGGAATGATTTTGGGGTGTTTGGGCATGCCAGATCCTAGACTGATGTGGCGCGCGGAAGTCCAGTCGAAGCAGCAAGAAGTCCAGGCAGCCGAGGGCTGCTTTTAAGCTTTTTAACGCCGACATTCAACTTGCTTTTCTTGGGCAGCAGAGCGATGGATGTGATCGGTACAGCAGCGACGGATGGCGTCACGGTTGCCAACGAACCGCCCGCAACGGCGTACCGCGCCGACATGTGCCTGCACGGATCTCTGTCGGCCAGCAGCGCAGCAAGTCTCTTCTCCTGTGGCGCCGGGCAGATGGCGAGCGGCGATGCAGGTAAACGGCTAGGTCTAAAGCACGTGGATTGGCTGCCGCTGAGAAGACCGAGTTTGAGGAGGAAAATGGACCCGAAAATCGGGTAAAGTACAGCCTGGAATACTTATAGCGAGCCAAACGCGGCAGTTTGCGCGCTGTGATGTTCCGGAGCCAAGTCAGACGCACATGTATGCGGCGGGCGCCACTCATGAGTGAGCCTTTGGACCAGGTGCGCAATCGCAGTGTGAATGTTGGGCCTCGGCAACGTCTGAGCGCGTTGCGGGTCCTGGGGTGGGTGACAGACGTGTACCCACTTATTTTGATTGCGAAGCCTGGCGATGTGTGCGAACAATAAAAAAGTCAGAGAACATGGCATGTTTTCGCCGCTTGCTGGCGAAACGAAGTGTACCCCGGGCCTTCGGCCGCTGCATGTCCGTCCACGATGCGAATGTGATCATCCCCTGTAACTTGAGAAAGCATGGCTCGCTCCTCTTTCCCGATACAGCGTCGCGCTGTCCCGATCCCATCCATCACTCTGCTCCCAACGGAAAGCAAGTCCCAACCGCAGCCCCAAAACAGGAGGAGATGGCCCTCAAATCTGGCCCTGTGGGACTGGACTTTGCTGGCGCACATCAGCCTACGATCCGGGCATGTGCCACCACGGCAAAGTCGTCCCCACTACCGCTGGCAACCGCGTGTGGAAGAAAGAATCGCTTGCTTGCGACCGACGTGCCACCGTAACTCGCATGCCCACGCCCCGCGTACCCGCACAGGGCGATATGGATGCAAAACCAGAACTCGATGAGAAGCTGCAGCGGCCCGCATCTAGCACAGCCAGATCCGGCAAGCTCCTTTACATGCCCAACCGCAGCCCTGACGACAGGCTGCCGCGCATAACCCCGCATTTTCGGTATGTTGATGCCGTGGGCATGAATCACCAACGGCACGGTTTTGCAGAGTCTGGCTCGGTCTTGGTCGCTGTTCTGAGTGAAACGGAGCCTCGCGCCGGTTACTGGGCCGGTATCAACCGGGTGTACCAGTGTTCTTCATCCCAGGTGATGTCTATAAGGGCATCCTGTCAGCCATGGGGCAGTCTCGCAGGCTCGCTCGTATGCTTGATGACCAGGAATATCGTATGGCGCGATGGCCGGCTGCTCGCCCGGATGACCGCGTGTGGCGATGGTCAATGAGGCATTTGTGCGCCGTTTCCAAATCTGGCTGTGTAGCTTCGGTGGTTCGCGCACCCCGCTGAATAGCGCACCGCTGCTGTCGCACCGTCGGTCTGTAGGTGGCGAATCTTGCGGGCTAGCGGACGCAGCGACGTTTGCGTAGACATCCGTTTCGGGTTACTGGAAACGATACCGCTCACTTGCTTTCTTTAAGACGTAAGAGAGCTGATACAGCGATTCGATTACCATGCTCACCGAGAACGACCCCAACGCAAACCCAAAGGCGAGTGCCAAAAAAGCCAGTACCAAAGTCTCGGAAAGGTGCGGACTGATGAATCCCGTCGGACCAAGCTTCGTGAGGAGCCCGAGAACAGCAGCTCCCCCCGACACGAGTTCCCAGTTCCTCATTCGACGCTGTCGCAACTGTATCTCAACATCGATGCGTGTTCTCGTCTCCAATAAAGCCTCAGTCGGTTCAGTCCGCAATCTTATTAAGAGTCTGTTCTCGCGCGCGACCGCTGCATCGATCTGCCTCGCTACTGCGAGCTCGGGCTTCAGCAAAAGCGCGATCGCAGAGCGGAGAAACTTAATCCCAATCGTCACCAGTGCGTAAGAGACAGTGATGCCGATGACGAGCCAGATCATTGTGATGCCGGCATAGTACAGTAGGTGTTGCCCATTCAAGGGCAGTATCTTGAGTCCGAACAATATCGCATCGGCCACGCCCAGAGCAAATAGCGCAGCGACGGGACAGAGGAAACGCTTATCCCATTTCGGGGCCGGAACATTGGGCCCCTTAGATCTTCCATCAACGAGCAGATTGACAACACTGTATCCACGTCCGTTCTCATCTTGCGGCAACGCCGTCAAGGCGATTTTCGATATCGGAATACACCGGTATGCCTCCGCCAAAGATAGCGCAGCCAAAAAAAAGGGGCGCCATGGGTGGGACGCCCCCTGACGCGCCGTCCTCCCACGACTCCGGTTCCGCTCAGCTACCTCGTCGCGCCATTGCCGGTCTCTAGCCGCGTGCACGAGCCCTGAACTGGGGCACTGCCCAATACCGAAAAGCACGCGAACGTTGTGGCCACTGACGTGCAAGCTACGTTGTCGATGACAACCGTCGACCGCGGAAGGGCGCTTATCAACTCGTTCCTTCTGGGATTTTTTGCAGCGGCCATAACAACCCTCGCGGTTTGTGAAATCACCGGCCCTGCACCGCTTCCAGCTTGGCTGCTGAACCGTCTGTTACCTTCCGAATCGTCCGCAGGAGACGCTCCGCCTTGCGCTGAAGATCTATTGCGCTGACCTATACCAACATATGTACCTGAACTGCCGAATTGAACGGATAGTTCGGCTAACAGAAAGGTAAATCCCCCAGATATCGCAGGCCTTCCGCGTTGGGCATTTGGTCCCGCGCAGCCGGCCAATAGTGTTCCACGGCATCATCGCTCTATCCGAACTGGGTCACGCCCGGTTTCGCGCGCAGAGAGTGGCCGGGTCAGAATCCATGCCGGAGAATGATCTCCAATACGTTACCTGGCCTCACGCCCAACGCGGCAATGGCCGCGCACAGGATACGTGAAACGCCGGCGATATCCGAAACCGGATGAGACGGCGGCAGCGCATGGAGCAAAGAGACCTGTGCGTAGCCAAAACGCTAAGCGCGGACGGGTGCAAGGGGCCGAGCTACGTTTCCAGCAGCTGCCGTCCAGTTATAACGATGATGCAGGCCTCTGAGCCGAGGCTGCGAGATTACGCTGGCGGCTGGCCATGGCCGTTGGTCCACTGGTCGCCCATTCGGTGCATCCTTCTTGAGACCATCGTGAACGCGGTCATCATTGTGATACCTCGCATACTCGCGAAGCAGTCGCGGCAGATGGCGCTCGTTCAGTGGGATGACGCGGTCCAGCATCTCTCGACGGCAACTGCCGACCACGGTTCCGCAATTCCGTTTTGCCAGGGTGCCTGAATGGTCGTGCGCTTCGGTTTTAAACCGGTTGCTGCGAGCAACTGGATTATCTCGAGGTCGAACTTCGAGTCGTGGAAGATTGCGTATCGGATGGATCCGCTTCCGGGAAGCCTTCCCGCAACTGCTGCACGACCCATTCCGAGGTCGGATGAGCGGTAACGTTGCCCGCCGAACTGAAGCATGATCTGGGGGCCGATGGATTCTGCATGCAGAAGTTCTTCGCTACTGAAACCGCCTTCCGGGCGGTGTTGTTGATCTTCAACCTGCTGGCCGAGTTTCAACGCGCAGCTGGCTTGCCTGGCTACAGAGAGCCAGCCACGCTGCGCACGCAAGTGCTGACCTGCGGAGCCATTCTCGGTCGTGCGGGGTCGACGTCTAGTTCTTCACTTATCGGAGAGCTGGGGTGGCGTGAAAACACGAAGCGTGTTACTAGACAACATCTTGCACTGGCCAATCCCAACTTCGCCGAAGTTCAATCCAGCCATCGCAACCTGATCGCTTGCCGCCTGTTACAGCATGTCAACCCCAACTCTAATTTCGGAATTCAGGCTCAAGCTGAACTCCCAACAGCTCCCCACCGAAATCCCACTTTTCGAGATGTTCATTCGTCATTTACAGCCCACGCATACACAGCTGATGGCTCAACCCGAACGCGCCGCGCGAAAACGAGGGAAAATCGTTTACATGCCCAAGCGCAGCTGTGACGACAGCTGCAACAGCTAACCATGCAATTCATGTCACAGGTGCAAAAATATGCGCGCCTCAGACCGTTAATTTCGTTCCCCGCCTCAGCTTTGTGCTCACGAACGGGATGGTGCAGCCCGCCAAGCACGCGTGCGTGCTATACTGCCCCACGAATTCCCGTCCGAGGAGGAGTCCTATGCTGCAACGTCCGCTGTTCGCTCTGCTGATTGCCACCTTCGCGGGTCTCGGCTTTGCGGAAGAACATGGTCATGTCCATCAACCCCAGCTCAGGCCTCAAAAGAGCGGCACTACACAGCTGCTGATTGCAGTCAGCCCAGTGAACTCCCGCATTGTGTGGGCTGCCGGCACTGGCGGCACGTATGTGGTGACTACTGATGGCGGAGAGAATTGGAAAGCCGCCGTCGTGCCCGGAGCTGAAAATCTGCAATTCCGTGATGTATACGGCGTAACTGACAAGGCAGCGTACTTAATGTCGATTGGTACGAACACGACAGATTTTCGAATCTACAAAACTGTCGATGGTGGGGACACCTGGACGATACAGTTCACCAATGAAACCGTCGGTGCGTTCTACGATTGTTTCGCGTTCTGGAATGCAAGACGGGGCATCGCACACAGTGATTCGGTAAACGGAGTATTCCCCGATATCCGCACAACCGATGGAAGGACCTGGCACTCCATTGCTGCCAACATGCCGCTCGCCTTGCCGGGGGAGGCCTCGTTCGCGGCAAGTGGAACTTGCATCGCAACAGAGGGAGAAAGAAACGCCTGGATTGCGACTGGCGGCTCGACAGTCGCACGGATCTTAGCAACCAGAGATGGAGGCGACAGTTGGGCGGCGTACGACACGCCGCTAGTGAGTTCGCCCACAGCAGGCGGGATTTCGGTGGCTTTCCGCGACGCGTGGCATGGGATGCTGGGCGGCGGCGACTTGGCGTCTAACAACTTCGCTGAGACGGCAATGTCGGATGATGGGGGCCGGACGTGGACTTTTACCAGCAAGCCGCCCGTGAACGGGGCCATTTTCTGCCTCGCCTATATCCGCGGCCAATGCCATCGCCCTCGTGGCGATTCCCTTGACGATGATCAAGGACTCGACCGCAGTTGCCATCACAATGAGGAAGAATTCGACGATGAGCACGAGCACGACCGTACCGTTGTGATTACCGCCGAGACGGAACCGAATTTCAACTCCGGATCGGCCGCATGGACTCCCGATGAGGGTCGCACTTGGTTCCAACTGCCCGAAGTGAGCGGCTACTGGGCCGTTGCTTTTGCGAATCCGAGAGCTGGGTGGTTCGTAGGCAATGGCGGTCAGATTCTGAAGATTAGCTTCTAATGTGCTCCGCGATTAACTCTTCTATTTTGGGCTCCCGAGCGCGCGTTCGTTGATCGAACGGTGTAACTGGCGAGTTTCCGGAGTGTGACGGCACTCCGAAGCTTTTCGGCTTGATGACATGAGCAGTGATCGATGCCCGAGGGCAATCTCGCGGTGAAGCGATTTCTGCTCTCCGATGAAGGGAACAGGCGAGACGGACGCGGTCATCCTGGCAGCCATCGGCTCGGTCAGAAACTATCAGGTTCACGCGGTCGCGAATCGCGATCTTCCATCGAAAGACCTCTTCGTGCGCGATCCGCTGCGCCGGCGGACATCCTCAGCATGAACGGATACGTGCTGAACGGACGCGTGCACCCGCACGTCACCTTATCTATTGGGGATCACGCTTTCGGGGGTCACCTGGAGCCCGGTACAAACGTGTTTACGTTCGGTCTTGTGACTCTTGGCATCCTGAGTACCGATGCCGATTTCAGCAGGTTCGACGATCAGACGTGTCGATGAGGGGCAATTGTCTTTTATAGACTGGAGGCCGATGAGGTCGAATCGCGTTTCATCGTGCGACTAATACCAGAACAGATTGGCGGGCATGCAGTGACAGATTTCAGCCGGTGTGAATTTCTAACCATTCCTGCTGCCGCCGTACTGGCGGGGTCCGCGTTTGCAACCCAAGGGGATGTGGGATGGCAGCGGCGCATCCGTCGTGTGGGTCAGCTCAACATGATCGAATACGAACCGGTGGAGATGGACGTCGAGGAATGGGCGGACTACTGGCCAGCTTGAAAGTCGATAACCGTACTGAAATTGCCCTTGCTTAATAGGAAGCCGTGGTTCGTTTTGCCATCGGCCCCGCAGTATAACCCCACGATTGTGCCCTCAGAGTTAATCCCATTCGCACTCGTGCCGCCAGAGCCGGAACATCCGGACGCGGTTTCAAC
>JAFATG010000351.1 GCA_019244055.1 Acidobacteriaceae bacterium
GGAAGTTCTCGTGTGTTTCCACCGCGAGAGCTCGGCTCAGGCGCAGGCAGCTGCCCGCGTTGGGGAAGATCCGCACCACCAGAGTCCGCCGCTTCAGCTCTTGGTTGAGCCGCTCCAGGAGATTGGTCGATTTCAGGTGCTTGTGATGCTGTCGGGGCAGCGGTAGAAGCGTCAAGGTCTCCTCGATGCGTTGCAACTTGCCGACTTGTGCGTGCCGTAATTGTCCATCACCAGATGGACCTGCAGATCAGCAGGGAGGACGGCCTCAATGCGCTGGAGGAAGCGCAGAAACTCTGGATGGCGGTGTCGGCGGTGGCAACTGCCGATCACCTTGCCGGTAGCGATGTCCAAAGCAGCATGTAATCCTGTGTCTGCCGTTCCGGCACACCAGGACGCAACGGCAGCACCGGACGTGTGCGATCGAGCGCTTGCACTTGGCTCTTCTCGTCCACACACAGCACAATGGCCCGATTAGGTGGATTGAGATAAAGTCCCACAATATCGCGCATCTTTTTCCACAAAGAACGGGTCGGCTGATAATTTAAACGCCTCGCTGCGGTGGGGTTGGAGTGCAAAGGGACGCCAGATTCTGGAGACAGCAGTTTGCTACAGGCCCATCTGCTTGGCAAGCTATCGCGCGAATAGCCCATCACTTTGCAGGCTTCCGAAACGCTGCCCAGCATGTCGGCCAGGTTCAGCAGGCCTACTTTGTTCTTGATGATCTTTTGATCCGTATTCACTGACATCTCCTTCTTGCGCGTTCTGCGCAGTCTCTCAGAAAATGTCAGATCAAGTCGCGACTATTACAAAACAAAGCCAGGCAGGCCAGGCTCGAAAGAAACCCCACGGTCAGCAAGGATCCGCCAATGAACTCGACACCTGACACGAAATAAGTCATCAGGTGGGGAAACGGAACTTTGGCCTCAAGGAGCGTTTCGTACATAGTTTGCGTTCTGTCGGCGACAAACAATTTGTTTGCCCCGGAGATGGCGAAGAACAGCCCGAGCGAAACGCGTACCAGCGGGATGGCATATTGTTCCAAATCACTGCTATCCAGCAGCACAAACTCGACCAACCGTTTCCAATCCACGTCTTGCCCCCGCATCGGAGGAAGTGCTGTAACCATATCCAATGTCACACCGACTCCTCCGGTAACCGCGTTAACCAGGACTTAGCGGGTCTCTGGCGTTTATCTCTGTTCTCGACAATTATGATGCAATCCGCAAATGGCGATGTCGTTAGCGAATCCTCGCGCCTCGAGATTATGTGTCCATCCGTTCGACCCATTGAGCGCGCCATGCGGGAGCGACGAATGGATCTGCAAAGTACTGTGTTTCCCGCGCAACCTTCTCATCCCTGAACTCCATGATGCTCACGGTGTAGGAGGGCTTGCCGTCATATGTCAGGATGAATTCGGTGATCCAAAGATCACCGCCGCCAATGATTCGTCGGACAGCAAACCGCTTTTTGCTCGGCTGACTAGCGCGTTGATTCTGTATGTTGCGTCGACCGCGGGTTCGCTCGCCTGACTGCGGGTATTCCAGCACCGCATCCTCGTGATAGATGCGGTGCTCCGTTTCAAAATCGTTGGCATCAGACGCCGCCCAATGCCGATCCAGTGCCGCCCGGATCTCTTGATCTCGCACTCCAGAACACAGCTCCTTCTTTTTTTGATCGTTCATCTTTGAGCCTTCAGACACAATCGCCCTGAATTCCCGTTGGCCCGGTTGGTGGCACTGAGTAGTACCTTCTGGTTGTCGCCGAACAGCTCCGCTCTCGTTTCCTGACATGTGCCCCCGCTAACATCGTTCCTAATCTGCGCACTCCCGGGTGGCAGGCACGGCTTCTGGCATAGTGCCCGCCACCGGGTTATCGACCTCAAGACGTCGCACTTGCACGAGCGGTTTGCTGCGTCATGACTTTCAGAAGCGCCTGAGCTGCCGAGGTCGACGACGCAGGATTCTGCCCAGTAACGAGGCGGCCGTCGGTGACGGAAAAAAGGCTGCCAGTTCGCCATCTCTCCTATATGGCGCCGAGCCGCAGCAGTTCATCTTCGACCAGGAACGGCACAACTTTCGTGAGCTGCATCTCCTCTTCCTCGCCGTTCGTGAAACCGGTGACGCGTTTCCCTTTCACCAGCGGAGCGCCCTGATAGGTCACGTGGCGAAGCACCCCGGGCGAATGGCACACCATGCGATTGGCTTGCCGGAATTGTAGAAGGCCTGCAACAGAGCGATCGAGGCAGGGCTCTCCGCGAGATCCCACATCGGGCCGTGCCCACCGGGATAGAAAACGGTGTCGAAGTCTTCCGCCTTCACATCTGCAAGCTTGACTGTATGAGCAAGTGCTTTTTGCGCCTGATTGTGGGATTTTAGCACCATCACAATTCTCATGTTCCGTCTCCTTCGTTCTGCAGATTACGACTGAGTCGGACCACAGTGTTCGCGATCTGTGCATCAACTCCTGGGTTGTCACGTTGGATGCATCAGACGCGCTGAGCGGCTACTAAATTTATTCGCGCTCGGGCTACCATTGCCTCATGTCCGACGAGCCTCTGCCTTCTTCCGATGTCCTTGCTCGCGCGCAGAACATCAAATTGTTTTTAATGGATGTAGACGGCACCCTCACGGATGGGGGCATTTGCCTGATTTCTTCGACGGTGGCCGAAGGAAGCGACCAGGTAACAGTGTTAGAGATGAAAGTTTTCGACGCGCATGACGGCCAAGGACTTTCGCTCGCTCATACCATGGGGATCCAGACGGGATTCATTACCGGCAGGCGGTCGCCCGCTGTTGCAAAGCGCGCCGAGGAACTGAGAGTTACGTTCGTCTATCTGGGCCAAGCTAGTAAAGCGGAGGCGTTTGATGAATGCATGCGGAAGGCCGGAGTCACGGAGCAAGAAGTCGCCTATTTAGGAGATGATTTGCCGGACATTCCATTGGCGAAGCGGGCGGGGTTGGCTATTTGTGTTGCCAACGGAGCCCCGGAACTGAAAGCCGTTTGTCACTACACGACCCGCCGGCTTGCGGGTAAGGGTGCGGCGAGGGAAGTAGTCGAGCTGATTTTGAAGTCGCAGGGCCGGTGGGAACAGGCTGTGCCGTTGGCGCGAGCGTAGCGTTAACCAGCGTTTATTATTTGCGGCGATCCGGAACTTCGCGACTCCATCTTCAATCAAATCAATCTCGATAGTTTGAATTCGGATCCCGTGACGCAGCTCATCAATACGCACTGGTACACCGACCATACAGATGGAAATGCTTGGGTACATGCAGCGGGAGCCACCATCACTGCGCACGCCCCAGCGACTTGATTCTCGAATCGTTCGCTGAATCTCTTCGAAACCGGGGCTGCCGAAGGTCCCGTTCGTAAGGCAGGTAAAGCGGCGCGCTCCCGGGCTTAGCGTCATGCCCTGATCGTTGACCATCAAGATCTCGGGATACTTCTGCATGACCCAGGGCGGCAGCGCGGCAGAGGGAGTTCCGAGTATTACAGCAATGTTGTGGGGATGAAGCAAATCGATGGCGCGCTGCAGCCAAGAGAAATCGAATTTGCCTTGCTCCGGATCGAGGAGCGCCCAAGCGAACTCGGCGATGCGAACGTTTGTGATACCCATGGCGGCCATTTCGGACGCATCCTCCTGCCATAAAGCTTCGGGCGTTTGATCGGGATAATAGTCGACACCAAAGAGCAAGGGCACATTGGGCGATGGCGAATTTTCGCGACTCTCCGGGCGATTTGCTTGTGCTCCCGGCAGTGCGGCCCAGGTACGAGACTAGCGCCCGTTGCAAGGAGCAATTGGCGTCGGCTTATGCTCATTGCGCCATTTTAGAGGCATGGAGTGAGGCAGATTTATTGACAATCTGCCGATTCCCATGCGGGAGAGCTTTTCGATTTCAAGTTTGATACTCTGTTTGCGATTTCGGAGTCGAGCATGTCCTCTGATAGCAATCTGGACAAGCCTTCGGAAATCGGAGTGTACTAATTCTTCGGATCTTTATTGAGATAGCCATGGTGCTGGAGGTGGGGGTCGAACCCACATGAGAGGTGAATCTCGCCGGATTTTGAGTCCGGTGCGTCTGCCAGTTCCGCCACTCCAGCCTGGGCTGAAACAAGATGAGTATAGCAGCGGGTTGAAATCTGCTTATGTCTTAACAACGCGCGACTTCAAAGCCTAATGCTCTCAATGCCCGCGATCCAACTCCGACCCCGCCCGTCATCTTCCAGGAAGCCTACTGCCTCCTCTAAGCGTCAAATCAAGACTTGGCTACTGTCGGTCATCTGGAAGCTGAATTTTCTCTTGAAGAAAGGCGTGACTTCTCAATAAAGAATGGAATATGCCCCGGATTGTCACTCACAGTCTGTTTGAACCAGAACTGAGGCAATCCTCCTCATGGAGGAGCTATTTAACAAGCGGTTTTGTTCACGGTTTGGTTGGCCTGGGCCTGCTCGTGATCACGTTTCCCCAAGTCCGACGAATACACGAGAAACCAGAGGCCGTTCTCATTGCGCCCCAGTTACCGGAGTACCAGCCCAAACTCGTTGCACCGGCCCGGCACGCTGAGACTTCAACGATAGTTCCTGAGCGAATAGTTCCAGAGCGCGAGATTCACGCCAAGCCTGGGCCGGTCTCCAAACCGAAACCCTTGCCCATTCTCACCGCGCCAATTGTCAAGCCGGTTCCTATGAAAGAACCCCTGATGGCGGCTGCCCCAGAGGTTAAAGTGAAACCTCCGATCACTCCTTATAAGCCATTGCCAGAACAGCCGAAGATCGATCCGCCGGCTCCGCAGGTCCGTACTGGTGTTTTTGGGATAGCGGATTCTGCCAAGGGTCCGCCAGCTCTCAAACCGGTGAAAACGGGGGGATTCGGAGATCCGAACGGAGTTCCCCGCTCCGCCGATCCGCATCCAGGATTGCAGATGGCGCGAGTTGGCTCGTTCGATCTTCCCGCCGGGTCCGGCAATGCGGGCGCAGGCGGTCACCTGGCGAGCGATGGCGTGAAAACCGGCAGCTTCGGAACTGCGGATCCCAGTGCTAATGCTGCGCCGGCACGCACGAGCAGCGCTGCCGTTCATACCGGCGGCTTCGGAGACTCCGAACGGGCGCCGCTCCAGAACGCTTCGCGTCGCGCCAAACCCGCCGAGCCTGCCGCAACACCGGTGGAAATTTTGTTCAAACCCAAACCGGCCTATACATCGGAAGCGCGCGCGCTAAAACTGGAGGGTCAGGTGGCTCTGGAAGTGATATTTCTTTCTGACGGCTCGGTACGGGTCGTTCGGGTGATTCACGGGTTGGGTCACGGTCTGGATCAAGCAGCGAAAGCCGCGGCCCAGCAGGTCCGTTTCAAGCCCGCGACGCGCGGCGGCGTAGCCGTGGACACCAATGCGACCATTTATATTACGTTTGAACTTACCTGAACTTACTCTGCTCTGGCATCGATTTCCTCGTCAAAGATGAAACTCAGCTCCGATCTCCTTTAGACACAGCCGGTCGGTGGCCGACCCTAGAGCAGAGATCAGTCTGTCAATCGGCTCGAGCCGCGGTTCGCGACTGAGTTGAAACGTCTGATGGTGCACGGGGAGAATGAATTCCCCGCCCGCGTCGTTGGCCATCGCGAGGGCCTGCTCGGGATTGCAATGCACTTGAATCCACGGATCGTATGCGCCGATCGGCATTACAGCGAGGTCAATTGGCTGCGAGGAACGCAGTCGTTTGAACTTGTCCGTATATGCAGTGTCTCCGCCAAACAGCAAACGGCGGTGGTTCACTTCAATCAGATAGCCGTTATAGCCGCGGAACGTGTCGCTCCGCATGCGTGCTCCCCAATGCGCGACTTCAAAAGGTGTGACCGTGGCCGGTCCCACTTGCATGGTTTGGCCCCACCTTAGCTCGCGAACGTTCGCATAGCGACGCGTTCGGAGAAGATCTGCTGTGTGAGCCGCCGTCACCACAACCGTTGCCGGGTCTTCGAGCCGGCGCAAGCTCGGCAGATCGAAATGATCCATATGGGCGTGCGATAGCAGGATCAGATCTATTCGGGGAAGGTGAGAAATCGGCGCAGCTACGTCTACCAGCCGCTTGATACCAATCGTGAGTGGACCAACGTTTAACCCGATTCGTGAACTGAATACGGGATCCGTGAGGATGGTGAATCCATCTACTTTCATCAGCACCGTACTATGGCCAAGCCAAGCTGCATGCCATCCTTGATCGGGCCAGCGCAGAGGGCCGGGTTGGTGCGGAGGCGCGGCACTCTCCCGCTTGTATTCTTTGGAAAGTTCGCGGAAGAAGGCCGGAGCCGCGCGCCGTAGAAACCGCGCGGTCTCCGGTGCTTGCATGATTCGGCCGGAAATTGTGCAGTTTGTTCCAGGCCGGAGATGCCTATGGGGGCGCTTGCGATTGACCGCGTCTGTTGGATGCACGCTGACGAGAAGACACTTTGAGAATACAAAAGCTGTCAGTCGCGAGCATCCCGAGCGATCGTTTTTCTCTTATTTCTTCCCGGCTTTCGCCGCCTCGGCGGTCACGGGCCGGCGCACGCCGCCATTGGCCGCGGCACCGGCTTTGAACGCTTCGACCTCTGGCGATTGCACATACTCCCAATCGTCTCCCTGATTCCAAGGGCCCCGCTCATCGTTTTCTCCGTTGTCACCGGTTCCGGTGGAATCGTTGAAATACTTGTTGACCCATTCCGGATTGGGAGGAAGCTCTCCGATCGAGAACGGCGTCCGGCCGAGGCTGTCAAGAGCAAACGCAAATGCCTTCATATGCGTAATTTCGCGCGTCATTAGGAAGTTCAGGGCATCGATTGTGCCCGGGTCGTCGGTGAAATGGATCAGGTTTTCGTAGGTGATTTTGGCGCGCGCCTCAGCGGCAATGTTGTTCCGCAGATCGACCTCTAGCTGGCCGCTGATTTTCAGATAATCGGCCGTCCAGGGATTCCCCGCCGAGTTGTTGAGCGAAACTCCACCGCCTCCTACTATCGCGATAAGAGGATCGGCTTCCGCGGCGGTTCGTTCATGTTTCATCGGTTTCAGATGCATGCGAGCAAGTGTCCCAACTACTTCGAGATGGCTCAGTTCCTCGGTGCCGATGTCCATCAAAAGATCCTTGCGACCCGGATCGTCGCAGTTTAGGCCTTGAATCGAATACTGCATCGCCGCGGCCAGCTCTCCGTTTGCGCCGCCAAACTGTTCCAGCAGCATCTTTCCAAATTTCGGATCGGGTGTGCCGATCCGAACCGTGTACATGAGTTTTTTCAAATGGTGGTACATGGTTGCTCCAAATCCTCAGAGTTCTCAACTCAACCGATGTGACGCTTCGGTGCGCTCGCTTTCGCACAGTCGAATCGGCGGCTCGTTGTTCCGCAAAACTACTGTGTGCGGGTTACAAAGTAAAGCCAGCGCAGATGGGATACTCTCGTTGTGAACGAGCAGAACAAACCCTAGGGCCAGCTTTTATGGCGAAGCACAAGCGACATGAATTAGGCGATGAAGCACTCGGTCTCAACACGCCGATCGATCGCCGCGACCTGCTGAATTCAACGCTCCTCGCGGGCGGCGCAATTCTGCTGGGCGGCCTCAGTCCGCTCGAGCTGCTCTCCAAGGACGATTGGACGGGTTACGGCGGCGTGGGCGACTACGCCGACTCAAACGGCAATACCTATGAGGTGATGACCGCCGGGCATCAGATTCGAGATCGCGTCTTTGAGCATGGCGCTCACCGGCCCCTCGATACTGGCGAAGAATTTGACTGCGTGGTGGTTGGTGGCGGTATCAGCGGTTTGGCTTCCGCGTTGTTCTACACACGCCGGAGCGATACGTCCAGGACATGTCTGGTGCTCGATGATCATCCGATCTTCGGAGGTGAAGCGAAGCGCAACGAGTTTGAGGTGGATGGTGAGAGGCTGATGATCCATCAAGGCTCCGCTGCGTGCTTCCCACCGCTTCCTCAAACGTTTCTAGCGGAATTTTACGATTCCATCGGCCTGAAGTGGGACGAGTTCAAGTACCAGGACTGGGGTGGCCCTCAACCGTCCATGCGCTTGCAGACGGCGCCCTATCCTGTGGGCGGCCCCACATCGGGGTTCTTTTTTGGAGCTAAATTCGGCCATCCGGAAGGTATTTGGCTGATCGATCCCTGGGGTAAACAGCTTCAGGGCGCGCCGATTCCGCAGCAGGCGCAAAAGGAGCTGCTGCGAATGCGCGATATCGATCGCAAGCCGTTCTCAACTCACCCTCATCAGCCGAAAACGAACGGCGATGCCGCGTCGCGCTATCTCGATACCATCACACTCGAACAACATCTTATCGAGACGTACGGGTTGAGCCGCGATACGGTTCGGACATATCTGTCGCCCATCAGTGGCGGCGGCTCGGGGCTCGGACCCGACGTGCTCTCCGCTTATTGCGAGTACGCCGCCGATGTTCTCCTGCCGTGGCAGTACGACAAGGGAGCGCAGATGTTTCCGGGTGGTAATGCCGGCGTAGCTCGCCAGATTCTGAGGCAGTTAATCCCGAATAGCATCGCCGGTGCCGACACCATGTCAGGCATTTGCCGCGGTAACGTCAACTTCGGCGCGCTCGATCGGGCGAATCAACGCGCACGAATCCGTCTGGGAGCTACGGTCGTTTCTGTTGCTCACAATGGCGACCCGGCGCACGCGAGTTCCATTGACATCCTCTACACAGAGAACGGTAAGCTGTATCGGATCAAAGCGAGAAGCGCGATTCTGGCCGGCGGCGGTTGGACGACCAAACATGTTGTCCGTGATATGCCTGCGGTCTGCCGCGAGGCTTACTTGCAGTTCTATCGAGCGCCATGCCTGATGGCGAATGTTGCCGTGCGCAACTGGCGCTTCCTCTACAATCTCGGCTTGACAGAGTGCCAATGGTTCGAAGGCTTTGGCAACTACATCACCCTGCGAAAGGTCGCCACTCTTGGCACCGATCCGGCAACCATCAATCCCGACAAGCCCACCGTAATTAACTTGAAGGTTCTGTTCTCCCGTCCAGGGCTGTCACTTCAGGAACAGACCGTTCGGGGCAGAACGGAGCTCTTCTCCACTCCGTTTCGTACCTATGAACGCCTCATTCGAGAGCAGTTCACCATGATGTTCGAACGTTCCGGCTTCAATGCTTCCCGAGATATTGCCGGCATAATCCTCAACCGCTGGGGACATGCTTATCTGAGCCCGCAGCCCGGATTTTTCTTCGGCAAAGACGGAAAGGGCGGCCCGGGCGATACGATTCGCAACCATCCTTACGGCCGCGTTGCCTTCGCCAACTCCGATTTGTCCGGAATTATGGATCACCGTATGTCGATACTGGAAGCGCGCCGAGCTGTAGAGCAGGTCATGGCTCAATCCACCTAACTCAGAGTTGAATACGCGAAAACAGATAAGTTCCGGCACTGAGAAAAATCGCGGTGACGATTAGAAGCACGGCTATATCCACCGTCATTCCGAAATGCGCCAACCCGATCAAAGATCCGCGCATTCCGTCGACCCCGTAAGACAGCGGATCGATTGAAGCGAGGACATCCAAGATCTTCGGCAAATTGCTGAGCGGGAACAGCGCGCCCGAGAGAAAGAAAATCGGCATTACCAGAAAATTCATCACGAGCTGAAATCCCTGGAAATCCGACATGACAGAAGCAATCCCCGTGCCGAGAGCCGTGAACATGAATGCGATCAGGATCATGAACGCGAAGGCCGCGGGCACGGCCGCGATTCCATGAAATCGGAAGCCCGCAATCAAACAGATCACCAGCACAATCAGGCCCTGAACAAACGCCACCGTCGCGCCGCCGAGCGTTCGGCCCAACATGATTGCAATGCGCGGGACGGGAGCAATCAGCGTTTCTTTGAGGAAGCCAAACTGCCGATCCCAGATCAATTCAATCCCCGAAAAAATGGCGGCAAAGAGAATGGTCATCGCGATCACGCCGGGGGCCAGGAATTGGATATAACTACCCTGCCCCGCTCTTCGAAAGATCGGGCCGAAACCGAAGCCGAGCGCCAGCAGGAACAGCATCGGTTGACCAAGCGATGCGACAATTCGCGCGCGAGATCGGACGTAACGCTTCAATTGCCGAACCCAAAGAACGTAGATGGCGTTCACGTTGGGCTACCTTCTTCCACTGAACATACGCGCGATAGAACGCATCTGGTCCAGCGACGTGGCGTCCTCATCTCGAATCGAGGAGCCCGTCAGCACCAGGAAGGCCTGCTCCAAACTGTCAGCATTCGTCTGCGCTTTAAGTTGTGCGGGCGTGCCCTGCGCGACGATTCTGCCGTGATCAATGATCGCCACCCGCTGCGCTACGCGCTCTGCTTCATCCATATAGTGCGTGGTGAGAAACACTGTTACCCCATTCTCCTGATTCAGCTTCCGGACATGGGTCCACATCTGGTTTCGCGTCTGGGGATCGAGGCCCAATGTCGGCTCATCGAGGAAAATAATCTTCGGCGTGTGCAGCAGGCTTCGCGCAATCTCCAGCCGCCTCTTCATCCCACCTGAGAATTTCTTGACTTCGTCGTCACGGCGATCCCAAAGCTCGAACAGCCGCAGCAAGCGTTCGATGCGTTCTTTTCGAACCTGCCGTGGCACCTTGTACAGAGCCGCGTGCAGTTCCATGTTCTCGTAGGCCGTGAGCTGATCATCAAGGCTCGGATCCTGGAATACGATCCCGAACCGTTTGCGCGCTTCGCCTTGCGCGACCGTGGGATCCAATCCATCCAGCTCCACGGTCCCGGCAGTCGGCTTTAGCAACGTGGTGAGCATCTTAATTGTGGTCGTTTTCCCCGCCCCGTTTGGTCCCAGGAATGCGAAGATTTCTCCCGCATTCACCTCGAAAGAGATATCTCGAACAGCCTGGATGTTGCCGAATGTCTTCACCAGATTCTGCACGCGGATCATCAGAAATATAGTAAACGTACGAGGGAATTTCGCCACAGGCGCGCAGTGGCGTCGCGCCAGCCATGCCTCAACCTTCTACATGTTAGACTCGCGTGTAGAAGGGACAAAAGCAGTATGAACTGGCTTAATCGGCTGTTCAGCAAGCGGCAACTCGAGTCAGAGCTTAGCAAGGAATTGCAAGATCACTTGGAGCGGCAGATCTCCGACTACATACAGTCCGGCCTCACCGAAGAAGAGGCGAGACGCAAGGCGCTGTTTGTATTTGGCGGTATCGAGCAGATACGAGAAGAGTGCCGCGAAGCGCGCGGTACACGTTGGTTGGAATCTACTGTCCAGGATCTGCAGTTCGCTGTGCGGATCTTACGGAAAACCCCCGGTTTCACATTTACTGCAGCCGCAACTCTCGCGTTGGGCATCGGGGCAAACACCGCGATCTTTGCACTGCTGGATGCGGTCCGGCTGCGGAGCCTTCCGGTTCCCGATCCGGGGCATTTAGCGGTGATTCAAATTGAAGGCGGCAATAACTTCGGTGTGTCGCGCAATCCCGATTCGCTTTCTTACGCAGTATTCGAGCAGGTTCGCGATCATCAGCGAGGGTTTTCAGGCGTCTTTGCCTGGGCCCCGAGCACGTTCGAACTCGGCGACGGCGCGACTCGACACGCCGTGAATGGGTATTGGGTAAGCGGAGGATTCTTCTCTACTCTTGGCGTGACCCCCGCAAGGGGACGTCTTTTTACAGCACAGGACGACCAGCCTGGATGCGGGACGCCTGTCGCCGTCATCAGTTACGGATTCTGGCAGAGCGAGTTTGGCGGGCGCGATTCTGCCATCGGCAGCAAGCTTTTGATTGAAGACCACCCGACCCAAATTATTGGCGTTGCCCAGGCAAGCTTTGCAGGCCCCGATGTGGGCAACACTTTCGCCATAGCCGTCCCTCTCTGCTCTTTGCCTTTTTACTCGCCAGACGACGATGCGCTTCGTCGCACTGACTACTCGTTTCTGACGGTAATGGGACGCCGGCGGCCCGGCTGGACACTTACCCAGGCAAGAGATCAACTTGTGTCCATCAGCCCGGCCGTTTTCCAGGAAACTTCGCCGGCCGGATACGAACGCTCGTCACACGATAATTACCTGAAGTCCCGGCTGGCGGCGTATCCCGCCAAAAACGGCGTCAGCGGGCTTCGCGATCGATACGATACGGCGCTCTGGCTGCTACTGGGCATCACTGGACTCGTGCTGTTGATCGCCTGCGCCAATCTCGCCAATCTCATGCTGGTCCGCGCCACGACGCGCGAGCGCGAGATGGCGGTTCGGCTCGCGATGGGGGCTTCGCGGCTGCGGCTGATCCGGCAACTGCTGGTCGAAGGCTTGGTGCTCGCCGCGACCGGAGCAGCTCTGGGCACACTGCTAGCACGCCTGTTCAGCCGAAGCATCGTGCTTTTCCTTACGACCCAGCGCGATTCGATTTACCTCGACCTGGGTTTGAACTGGAATATGTTCGGCTTCGCTTCGGCGCTGGCTGTCTTTACGTGTGTGATCTTCGGACTCGTGCCGGCGTTTCGCGGCTCGAAGATTGATCCCGGCGAAACCATCAAGGCGGGCAGCCGGGGCATGACGGGGAGCCGCCAACGCGGCTGGTTTCAAGGTGCGCTAATTGTTGGGCAGATCGCGATTTCATTGGTACTTCTTATCGCCGCTGCCTTGTTCGTCCGTAGCTTCTGGAATGTGATGACGATCAATCCAGGTTTCCGCGAAAAGGGTATCGTTGTTGCCTCGCTGGACTTTTCCCATCTCCCGCCTTTGCGGTCTAAGCACGGGACTCCGCTCGAATGGACGGAGGATCGCGCCACTCTCTATTTTCAAAATGTGATGGAGGAGTTGCGAGCCCTACCTCAAGTGACGTCGACCGGGACCTCGACGCACGTTCCCCTGGATGGCAGTAGCTGGACTCTTGAGTTCCATATTTCGGACGAGAAGGGCGCGTCCAAGTTCACATGGGTGAGCCCCGGCTATTTGGAAACGATGGGCAAGGCACTTCTTCAAGGGCGGGCATTTAACGATCACGATACGCCGTCTTCACCGCGCGTGGCAATCGTGAACCAAACCTTCGTCCGCAGATTTCTCAACGGACCGACACCCCTTGGCCGAACACTTCGCACGATCGCCGAGCCGAACTATCCGGCAACCGAGTATCAGATCATCGGCGTCGTCAAGGACGCCAAGTACGCCAGTCTGCGCGAGGAGATCCCGCCCGAAGTGTTTGCGGCGGCCGAGCAGCGCGGAATCCGCGCTTTTTCAAACATCTTTATCCGGTCCTCTTCTCCGCCCGCTGTGGTCATTTCAGCCGTCCGGCAGAAGCTAAACCAGATCTCTCCCGAGATTCGCAGCAATTTCCACGTTCTCGAGACAGAAATTCAGGACGGACTTGTGCGCGAGCGGCTTATGGCAGTGCTTTCGGGCTTCTTCGGCGCACTCGCGGCTCTGCTGGCTGCCGTTGGCCTGTATGGGGTGATCTCCTATGTAGTGGTCGCGCGCCGCGGCGAGATTGGAATTCGCTTGGCGATCGGGGCGACTCGTGGAAGCATCATCATGGCCGTTCTTCAGCGAGCTTCAGTTTTATTGCTGAGCGGAACGGCTCTGGGCATTGTGCTGGCGCTTGCCGGAGCCAGAAGCGCACGGTCGCTACTATTCGGGCTCAAATCGGATGACCCAATTACCTTCGTTGCTGCCAGCTTGTTCCTTTTCGCTGTAGCCTCAGCGGCCAGCTTTCTTCCCGCGCGCAGAGCGTCGCGGCTCGATCCGTTGACGGCGCTCCGCTATGAGTGAGGCTATAGTCCTTCTGGAGCGCGAGGATCTTGAATCTTTTCCGGCTGGCCTGGGTCACGTTCACTATTTCTCCGGCTTCAATCCGGCGAGCGCGACCTTTGATAATTTAGCCACGACGTGCACTTCGGGATCGACCACTTCGGCAATGTCGTACCTCATCGCCGTGTCCAGCACGATGCCGATTTCGGCTGGGTTCAATTTGTAGCGATCGGCTAAGTACTGCGACATCGCCGTGGTCGCCTGCTGTAGCGCCTCCTGCAATGAGTTCCCGATGCCGCTTGTCATTACATACCCAACATCTTCAAACCGAGGACCCTCCAGGTGTTTGTCCTGCTCGACATCCACTGTGAACTCAACATCCATGGACGTCTCCAAGGCATCTCCGGCCAGCTCACCGTCACCCTGGGCGGCATGTCCGTCTCCCACATAGAGTAAGGCGCCAGGAACGTTCACCGGCAAGAACACGGTGGTGCCTTGCACCAGGTGGTTGTAATCCATGTTGCCACCCCAATTGCCGAGATACCCTGCGCGGAAGGACTGCGTTGCAGAAGGCGCGACACCGATGCAGCCAAGCATAGGCCGCAGGGGGACTATGTAGTTTTTCAGCCGGTCTGTCGGGTTCTTGAGCGTACCCGTCTGCGTTCCAGGATCCAGCTTCCACTCCGAATCGAAATGCTCCACTTTCGGCTGATCGCGGAAATAATACGGGTCTAGAGCACTTCCAATCACGCTATCTCCGCTACCCGCAGAATCGCGGTTCAGGCGCACACGGACCAACTTTACAACCAGAGTGTCACCGGGCATAGCGCCCTCGATGTAAAACGGACCGGTCAGCGGGTTTCCGCCAAAAACACGGTGGGCGCCGTGGGAATCACGACCGCCCGCATCGACGGTTTCAGTGTGAACCGTGTCGCCCGGCCAGAGGTGCAGGACGGGTTCGTTCAACCCGGAGAATTCGCGGTAGAAAACCTTGGGTGTGAAGTCAAGGTGGTCCGGCGCCGAACTGGGGCGCACCGCCGGCCGGCGCGCCGTCCACTTGATTGGGATCCCGTCGACTACTCCATCTCCGCTCATCGCGGCATCAGCGATGCGGCCGTTCCAGTCCCCGCAGGGCTTATTCCCCTCTTTTTCTTTGCAGTGGAAGGTGACGTTATCGCCCTGCGAAGTACCCGTCATTTGCGAGCCCAAAAACTCCCAGTGGTATTCATCCCCTTGGCGCGTGACGTTTACCCGTCGAGCCTCCTTGATCTGGCCACCGGTAACAAAGACCTCCCACTTACCGGTGAGGTCGGCCGCAGGCGCGCAAACAGCAGCGGAAGTCAAAAGCAAAGGCAGTAATTTCATGGCAACTGGGTGTTCCTACTTATAACGCGAACGCGAAATAAAAGTTCGATTAGTCTGGAAGGGTTCTAAATAAAACTTGTTGGGTAGAATGTCTGCTAACGGAATGCCGATCCAATCGCCCAAGAGAATCGAATTGCTGCAGGGCACCCTCGACATGTTGATTCTTCGTACGCTTCTGTTTGGTCCGGCGCACGGGCACCAGATCGCCAAGCACATCCAGCGCACGTCTGATGACGTTCTGCAAATCGAGCACGGCTCTCTTTATCCCGCGCTGCACCGGCTCGAGCAACGCGGTTGGCTGTCCGCCAAATGGGAATCAGCCGGTAAGGATTTGAAGCGCGAGTTCAAATTTTATCGCCTCACACCCGCGGGAAGAAAACAGCTCACCGCCGAAGAGTCCAAGTGGAAGCAGATGGCAGACGCCATCGCGCGTGTGATGTGGCCCGCCCGCGAATCGTAAGCAACCCGCTCGCTTTCAATCCGAACAGTTTGTGCTTTTTCTCATTGCAGACAAGCGGACCGTTGTAGGTTACTTGGATGGCACACTCCGCATCTACGAAGTTGGCGACGCGAAAGCTTCTCGCAAATTAACGTGTCATACGGGTCAAATCACGAACATCCACACGCGTCCGGGTCCGTTTTCCTTCAGCGCCGCTTCGCTCCGAGCCCCGCCCATACGCCGGATCGCCGTAGCGCGATTCGGGCGTTTCCCATTTCAGGAGTCTTTCCAAATGGCAACGGACGCGAAATCAAAGCGAACCAAAAAACGCACAGCTCTCAACGGACCCGCCAGTTAAACTGGTAAGGTCAAATCTTCTGCCAACGCCGTCAAAACGGCATTCACCGGCCGCACCGTTCTGCAATCCCTCATCAATGCCGCAGCTCTGAATTTCATAAAATCGTTGTGATCTCATGCCCATACCGACAGAGCCAATCGGAAGCATACCTAGGCCTCAGGAACTTATTCAAGCATTCGAGAAATGGGAAAGGGGCGGCTTGCCCGATCGAGTGATGCA
>JAFATG010000050.1 GCA_019244055.1 Acidobacteriaceae bacterium
TCCGTGAACGTGCCATCGCCGTTATTGCGATAAAGAACGTTGCGGTCGAAAGGCAAACCGCGAGGGCCGCAATTGACTGAAATACCGCGGTAATAGCAATATGGATTCGCGCCCGGTTTGGGAGTAGTGGCGGGATCGAACTTCAGATAATTTGCGACGAACAGATCGAGGTGACCATCACCGTCGACGTCAACAAACGCACAACCAGTGTTGTACCGGGTTCGGTTCTGGATGAGATGAGCGGCAGCAGTGACATCTTCGAAGCGTTTGCCCTGGACGTTGCGATACAAGTGATTCTGGCCCCAATACGTGACGAAGAGGTCGGTGTAGCCGTCGTTATCAAAATCGCCTGTGCAGACTCCCTCGGCCCAGCCGGAGGAATGCAGGCCCAGCGCATCCGTCACATCGCGAAAATGATCATGGCCCTCGTTGTGGTACATGCGGTTCGTGCCGCCCTGTCCTGAGAGGACGAACAGGTCGAGAAGACCGTCGTTGTCGTAGTCGATGAACGCAATGCCGCTTCCCGTCGTCTCGATGATGTATTGCTTCGATGCTGTGCCGCCGTTCGGAAACGAATCGATGAGACCCGCTTGGGCAGCGACGTTGCGAAAGTCGGGCGCGTAAGCTTGGTGCTTCGGTTCGGCAAAACTGGCAACCAATATCAGGCCGCCGAGAGAAACCAGCGTGGAGAGAAGGGTAACGTTCACTGCTCGGGTGGTTTCTCGCCCAGCTTCTTGAGGAAGTCGGAGAATTCTCCTTCGGGAGGCTTCTGCAGATGGTCCAAAGTCGCCTTTTCCTCTTGAGCCTTGTCCATCTGGCCTGAATCCCGATAAGCAGTCAAAAGCGCATAATGGGCGGCCTCATTGGTGGGCTGAAGCTTTACGGCCCGCCCCAGCAGCGTCACAGCCTCGTCATACTGCTTCTGTTGGCTCTTCAGCTTGCCGAGTGCGATCAGTGCCTGAACGAAGTTCGGCGACAGTTTAATCGCGCGCTCGAAGTGGGATTCGGCTTCGGAAGTCTTCGCTTCGACTTGCGCGATTTGCCCGAGCTGAAATTCGCATGCGCCGTCTTCGGGACTGAGCTTCAACTCGGACTGAAACTCGGCGGTGGCCTGCTCCAGGGCTTCGGGACTGTGGCTTTGGCGCAGAATGGCGCGGCCGAGCCGGAAGCGCAGTTCGGGCGCACGGGGATTCATTTCGATAGCTTTCCGGTACTCCGCGATGGCATCGGAGTAGCGGTCTTCCACTTCAAAGATTTCGGCAGAGAGCTCGTGAACGCGATACGATGCGGGCGTCCGCTGAAACATCGCGAACGTTGTGTCGTTGAACGCTTTCATGTGCAGCTTGGCGGCGGTGTACAGCACGTCGGGGTCGTTCGGAAACCGCTTCTCGAGTTTGTCCAGCAGAGCGAAAGTCGTGGCATTATCGCCGGCAGCGCTGTAGCATTTTACGGCAGCCAGGCCGGTTAGCCGATAAATATCGCCGTCGGTGGGATCCGTTGCGGTAAGCCCGGGCAGAGCCGCGTCGCAATGGCCCAAGGCAGCCTGAGTCAGTGCTAGGAACGCACGAGCGATGCGGTCTGTAGGATCTTTGGCGGCGACCGAGAGCTTCGCGAGCGCATCCGAGTAGCGGCCTTCATTGAAGTCTGCGATGCCCGCATCGCGGACGCTACCGGCGGCAAGACCAATAGAAGCCACAACGAAGGCGGTGAGAAACTTCTTAATGCCCGGCATCGTCCAGCATCAGCTCTGAATTTCCAAATCGATGATGAAGTTTGCCTTCGTAATAGCGGAAGCTGAGTAGCGGCGGCGGGCCGGGCGCAACGGCCGGTTGCGGAGCGACTCGGGAATCAGGTGATTCGGCCACATCCGCGCAGCGGCCGGAGGCGGAGACTTGCTGAATGACGGTCTCCGTGCGCTGATCGTGCGATGCAGCCCGCTCCGGAGGCGGCTGCTGCTGTGTTGTGCCGAACGCGAGTGAAAGAAAGAGAGGAAGCCACATACCGCTATCGACCGTTCAAGTCCTGAAGAGCGCGCCTGGCTGTCGCGCTATCCGGCTTGTGGTCCAGAAGTTCCTGCATGACCTGACGAGCCCGGTCGGGTTTTCCAAGCTGGACGTAGGTTCGGCCGAGATTCAAGTAAAGTATATCGTCCGAAGGAGCAACACGGATGCCGTACTCGAACGCAGCGATCGCATCATTCACCTGCCCCTGCTTCATGTAAAGCACACCGAGGTTGTTAATGGCTTCCGCGTAATCGCGGCGAACTGATATCGCCTTCTCAAAGAACTGTCGCGCGTCGCTCGTGCGGCCCTGTTTAGCGGAGGCGAGGCCAAGCCCATTCATTGCTTCGGCAGACTGCGAATCTAGTTCCAGAGCGCGGCGGTAATACGCTTCGGCTCTCGCGGGATCGTTCAACTTGTCCGCTGCCTGTCCGGCATTCAGCAACGTGTACAGCAGGTCGGGCTTTAGCGAGAGAGCTTTTTCATACTGCACCAGCGCCTCGCCGGGCTTTTCCGCTGACGCGCATATGTCTCCCAAGCCAGACCATGCCTCCGCGTCATTGGGGTTTGCTTCCAGAGCCTCGCGAAAGTATTTCTCGGCCGAACTAGAACGGTTGGCGCGTAAATGGATCTGGCCGACCAGAACCAACACGCGAGCATTTGAAGGATTCTTCGCAAGTACTCGTTCCAGATACGGCAATGCCTGTTCGGGATAGCCAGACCAAAGGAACGCCGCGCCGAACTTGAAGAAGTCGCGATGCGGAGTGCCGACGTAAGCGCCCGCGAAGGGCAGCACATCGCCCAGCGCCACTCTGGCAATGTGATCGAGATCGGTTTTCACCTGGTCCCGGCTCGGCAGTTCGGCGTAGACTTTGACCGCCGCTCCGGATCCGTCCAACAGAAGGGCAAGCGGGGTCTTCAAATCGGTCCGCCAGTCGAACAGATATCGCCGAAAGAGCGCGTACTGTTCGCGGCGATCTGAAAATTGGGAGAGATCAATTTTCGTAACCTGCAGGCCCGAGTAGGACGGCGAACTTTCGCTATTTAACAGCAGGAGGAGTCCGGGACCGGGCTGCCGTTCCGGCAAGGGGATCGGCTCCAAGAACCACGTGTCGTGCAGTCGCAGGCCGTTATCGGCGTCGGCCGGCCCCAATGGAAAAACACGCCGCGCGGGAAACGGTTGCGAGGTGAATCCGTGCGAACCCTCGGTAACCGAATATGTGCTGTCTGCGCGCAGATTGTCAAATTCCTGCGCGTCACCCGAAGGCCACTCAATGCGCACTTTTCTGGCGGTGTTCGCTTCGGCCAGTCCGAACGTCAATCGCTTGCTGTGCTGGGAAAGAAATCCCGAACCAGCTTCCAGCCATTTTGTCTGGCCATCCACCTCAACACGGGCGCCGATCGCGTCGCGGTTCGATTTCGTGCCTTTCAGCCGGAAGGCGATCGAGTGGTTGCCGCCCGCGCAGTTGTTCTGCAAAACGCGGAGCTGCGGTCCCATACGGCTCTTCAGAATAATGTCGGGCCGGCCGTCGCCGTCGAAGTCAGTGACAGCGAACGCACGGCTGTCTTCCGCGAAATCCAACCCGCTTACTCCTGAAAAATCGAAATAGCGGTCGCCTCGCCGGACATGGAGGACGTTGGGCTCGCGCCCATTCCAGCTATAGTCCTCGCGGATGAATTGATTCAGCGCATTCCATCCATTCTCGT
This sequence comes from Acidobacteriaceae bacterium, assembly GCA_019244055.1. Lineage (GTDB taxonomy): Bacteria > Acidobacteriota > Terriglobia > Bryobacterales > Bryobacteraceae > Bog-105. Next base: position 3,708 of record JAFATG010000050.1, read on the forward strand.
AAGCGGCGGACGGCTGCGCCTTAACAGGCGACCGCGCGACCACCTCACGCCAGAAAAAGCTATTCAGATCCGTTGTCGATTCGTTCGTCAGCATGCCGGAGGTAACGAATATCTCCGGTGAACCGTCGTTATCGAAATCGTCACCGCCGGAAGCCCAGGCCCAGCGTCCGAAATTAACATGCTGCTGAGTTGTCGAGTCCTCGAACGTGCCATCACCGCGATTGCGGAAAAGTGAGTTGCCCATCGTATGGCCTCGGTACGCGTCACGAGCTGCTGGATCATGTGACGGCACGAAATTCGGATCGGCGACGATGCGCTGGCCGGCAGCGGTCCACATGTTCGCCACGTACAGGTCTGGTCTGCCGTCGCGATCGTAATCGAACCAGGACGCGCTCATCCCAGGTCCGATGTCTTCGACTCCCGCGGCTGCGGCCAAGTCCCGGAAATGGCCGTTCTTGTTGACATATAGGTTCTTGCGACCGAAATCGTTGGCGACGAACAGATCGGGCCAGCCGTCGTCATTGAAATCGCACCACGCGGGAGCGAAACTGAACCGGTTATTGTTTTGATTCATTCCGGATTCGGCCGTGACGTCTTCGAATGTGCCAGTGCCGTCCGTATTCAATCTGTTGCGGAATAGAAAATTGGGCGGCCCGTTTTGCGCATCGTGATACGGCGATGCGTAGGTGTACTGCGCTTCACTTTGAAAGTAGACGTAGCAGCAAAGATAGAGATCCAGTTTCCCGTCGCGATCGAAATCCGAAGCCGCCATTCCGGTAAAGGCGCCCGCCGGAGGCGTCGCGAAATGAAACGCATCATCGCGCAAACGGAAATGAGTGCCTTCGTTCAGAAACAGGACCGGACCAGCGCCGCGAAGAACCACGAGGTCCTGGCTGCCGGTATTGCGGAGATCAACGAAGAGCGCGCTTGAGGTGTCATCGAGCACGCCCGCTCCCCAAGGCCCGGTGATGTCGCTAAAGTAGCCGTCGCGATTGTATTTATAGAGACGATTCGGCAAGCCGCCAGGCTGGCACACATAGACTTCGTCGTAACCATCGTTATCGATATCTCCGACAGCGATCCCGTTGCTGCCATAGAGATCGATTCCGCAAGCGGGGTCGAGTTTCGCTCGCCAGTACGGCACGCCTTTAGCGAGTTGCTCGCGGAAAGACGCCGCCTTCTCAAAAACAGCAGCGGTCACATCACGAAAGAACGGGCGGGTTGCCGAAGCGACATGCTCCTCAACTGGCACAAACGAAGTGAGCCGCCCTTCGGTCCAGCGCTGGTTCCAAAGTCCGACTCGATGAAACAGCTTCCCGCCTGCTTCACTCGCCACTTCGTAGCGCACGACATCGCTCGGAAGCCAGTGGAACTCGGCCCGGCGCACGCTGCCGAGCGATTGAACCCACGCCTTCCAACCGGATTCAATTGCCGTATCGGAAGAATCGAAGGCCGATTCGTCCAGGTCCGGAGCAAGCGATTTGTAGCTGCTTGGACAAGGCGAATGGCCGGTTGCCGAGGGAGCCAGCGGAAGTTCACGGGATTCGAGCGCTTTCAACAGCGCTGCCGCAATGTCTGCCGCAGTCTTCTCGCCGGGAAACTCGTCATTCCCCGGAGAAATAAATTGCTTCAGAGCCAGGTAGGGCGGCGTATGGCGCGGCTCTTCCGCAAATGCGGGCGTTCCCCGCAAGGATCCCAGCAGGGGGAGTGCGGCGGTAGCCGCGAGGAACTCGCGGCGATTTACCCCCGGCCTCAGTTTTACTTGCTTCACTACTTCTCTAGGATTTTCAGCGTTTGATCCGCGGCAACATCGGAGACGTGCTGCACCCTCCCGCTCGGCCAACGAATCTCGATATCCTGCGCGCGATTGCACGTGCCGAGGCCGAAATGCAATGTGAACGAGTTTTGCGAGTAGTAGCTTCCACCGCTCATTACTTCGTCAATCCTCTTGCGGCCGCCGGCCGTCACGATGGCACGTGCGCCGATGGCGCTGCGATTTGATTTTGTTCCTTCCAGCTTCAGATTCAGATAATGACCGTGCGGACCGATGTTCTTGAGCAAGCTGGGGAAAGAATTCATATTGACAATGACGATTTCGGGACGGCCATCGCCGTCCAGATCGCCCACCGCGAGCCCTCGCGCTGGACGTGCCGCCTGAAAGGCAGGACCCGCCTCGGCCGTTACGTCCGCAAACTTACCGTTTGCCAGATTCCGGTAAAGAATCGTCGGCTGGAGGTAAGTGTCTCCCAGCTGCTTGCCTTCCACCTCTGGATAAACGTGACCGTTGGCGACCACCAGATCGCGCCAGCCATCGTCATCGACGTCGGTAAACGCAACCCCCCACCCAAGGTATTGTCGCGCCCCCAGACCCGCTTCGCGCGAGACATCGGTAAAGAACTTCCCATCATCGTTGTGATACAGGGACGTGAGGTCGCCTGAAAAGTTGGTCTTGGCAATATCAAGGAGACCGTCACCGTCGTAATCCGCTACCGCTACCCCCATTCCCGCCTGCAGAGCGCCGTCATAGTTGAAAGCGACTCCCGCCTCGGCGCCGCGCTCCTCAAATGTGCCGTTGCGAAGATTGTGGAACAGAAGACTCGGGGTCATGTCGCAGGCGACATAGATATCCGGCCAGCCATCATTATCGAAGTCGGCGGCCACCACGCCCAGACTGTAGCGGCCGCCAGGCTTCAGAATGCCGGCCTGCTCGGATACGTCAGTGAACGTTCCATCCCGG
>JAFATG010000052.1 GCA_019244055.1 Acidobacteriaceae bacterium
AGCAGTGCTCCCTATGAATTGTTCATTGAGACTACCGCGGGAGGAGTTTTCGACCGTCAGCAGAGGAACACGAATCGAGCAGAATGGCAGGAGACTTATCACTTCGGCACGAAGCATTTCCTCGGTACGCACCAGATCAAAGCGGGAACGGATTTCGCTCACAGCAGTTATGACGGCGGTGTGCAGCTTTTGCCGGTAACTATCTTCGGGGTTCTCGAGCAACCAATCGAACAAATCGAGTTTGGCTCGGCCTCCCGCTTTGGTATACACCAGAACGAAATGGCGTCGTTCGTCGCGGATACATGGTCCCCGATTCACCGCCTGAATGTGGAACTCGGGTTACGGCTAGATCACGATTCCATAACGAAATCGACAAATGGGGCACCCAGAGCTGGATTTAGTCTACTACTGACACAGGACGGAAATACGCTGCTCAAGGGCGGCATTGGCCTCTTCTATGACCGCGTACCGCTAAACGTAGTGTCGTTTCCATTCCTACCCGGCCGCACGGTGTTGGATCTCGATGGGGCGGGAGAAATTGTCGCGTCTGCGAGCTATCTCAATACGATCAACGGGCGTCTTCAAAATCCACGAAGTTTAGCTTGGAATGTGGAGTTAGATCGGCAAATCACCTCCGGCCTGTCGATTCGCACGGGATTTGAGCAACGTGACACGGTACGAGATTTTGTTACCAATCCGGAGCAGAATGCCGGTGTGCTGTTAGTTTCAAATGCCGGCAGCAGTTTCTATCGTGAGTTTGAGGTAAGCGGCCGTTACAAATTCCTGCAGGATACGGTGAACGCCTCATATGTGCGATCAAAGGCGTACGGCAATCTGAACGACTTCAATCAATTCTTCGGGAACAACGCTAATCCCGTCATCGAACCCGACGAGAAGGCGCCTCTGCCGTTCGACGCGCCGAACCGTTTTCTGTTGTGGGGTCAGTTTGAGGCGCCCTTGAAGTTGCGATTCATGCCGGTATTCGACGTTCACACCGGGTTTCCCTATTCCTTGGTTGATCAATATCGAGAGTTTGTCGGTCCGCGCGATTCTCAGCGGCTTCCGCGATTCAACTCCTTCGATATTCAGGTGACGCGCCCTGTTTCTCTTCCGTTCCCGCACAAGGACATGAAGGCTCGGGGGGGGTTAGCGTGTTCAACCTCTTCAATCATTTCAATCCTAGAGACGTGCAGAACGATGTCGATAGCGAGCGCTTCGGTGCACAGTTTAATGGCGTGGGACGCACATTCCGGGGCAAGTTCGTACTGGAGTTCTGAACATGCGAATCAGTTGTCTATTTTTGATCTTCTGCCTCGCGGTCGCGGCCCAAGACGTAGATCAGCAGCTCCCGAGCGTTGCTGAAATCGTTGCCACAATGGCCGAACACGACGCGCAGCGCGGGGCGGCGTTGCAGGGGTACACGGCTAAAAGGCGCTACGTCCTTCAAAACGAAAACCACCACAAGCGGGCAGAGATGGTCGTAACCATGCGATGCCACGAAAACGGATCGAAGAAGTTCGAAACCGTCGCCGAGAGCGGTTGGGGCGGAGCGCGCAAGTACGTGTTTCCGAAGCTGCTGAAGAGCGAGACGGCGGCCTCGAGGCCAGGTGAACGTGAAAAATCACGAATCACGCCAGATAACTATTCGTTCCAATTTCTGCGGACGGATCGCGTGAACGACCGGCTGACCTATGTCCTGGCGATTACTCCAAAAGCTGCTAATCAATACCTGATCAGAGGAACGATTTGGGTAGATGCGTCCGACTATGCCATCGCCCGGATCGAAGGTGCGCCTGCCAAGAATCCCTCGTTCTGGATAAAGAGCGTTCACTTTATTCACACCTACGAAAAGAAAGGGCCGTTCTGGTTACCCGTATCTGACCGATCTGTGACGGAGGCTCGAATATTTGGAGCCACTGAATTGACCATCGACTATTTCGATTACTCACTAAGCCCTTTGGTGATGTCGGCATCGAACGGGACTGCAACTACAAACGAGATCACGAACAGATAGGAAGGATTCGCAATGGCAAACATCCAAACACCATGCCTTATCTTGGCCGCCGGAAATGGGCGGCGAATTATGCCTCACTCCGGAGGAATTCCTAAGCCGCTGGTTCACTTGCATGGCGTACCGTTGCTAGAGCATGTACTGCTTAGCGCTAAAGAAGCCGGGATTCGGCGGTTTGTCATTGTAATCGGCTGTCGTGGCGGAGGCATCCGGCAGTGGCTTGCAGCGCGCAATTCTAGAGACATTGACGTGACGTACGTCGAAAACCCCGACTATCACAAGGACAATGGCGTCTCCGTGCTTGCAGCCCGCGACTACCTAAGCGGGCCGTTCCTGTTGGTGATGTCGGATCACATCTTCGAACCGGCGACAGCGCGGGCAATGATCACACGATCATTTGGCCGTGACCACGTCATATTGGGAGTAGACAGCAATATTGGCCGGGTCTTTGATCTGGACGACGCCACGAAAGTCCGACGGGATGGCGATCACATCGTCGACATCGGGAAGAATCTTACTCACTACGATGCCCTCGATACCGGCATGTTCTATTGCCGTCCCTCGCTATTTGGCACGCTCGAGTCTGCAATGACGAATGGGAATTGTTCATTGTCAGATGGAATGCGAAAGCTTAGTCAAAGGGGGCTCTTCCGAGCCTTCGATATTGGCGACGCTCATTGGCAGGACGTCGATACCCCTGAGGCTCTTGCCTACGCCGAAGCAACCTTTACGCGCGACTTCGGCAGAACGCCTGTTGCAGGCATGTTAACCCGTGCTGCCTAACGTGAAAACGAATAAACGCTTTCCGACTCATGCGGTTGCGGTAATCGCAGGCCTCGGGCTGTTGGCTTTCATTGTTGAGCGCGCTGGTTTGGCCAACCTGATGCACAGTCTGGCCGCATTGCGTTGGACTTTATTGCTGATTATCGCACTCGGCGGCGTTGGGCATGCGCTGAGGACCTTGGGTTGGCGCCTCGCGCTCGGGGATCACCGCGGCGCAACTTCCTTTCTGCGCCTTACCGGCCTGCGTCTTGCGGCAGAAGCAGGAGGACAACTTGGCTTTGTCGGGCAGATGTTTGGGGACACGACGCGGATAACACTCCTGCGGGACAGAATACCGGTCGACGTTCTCATTTCCTCTGTGACATGGGATCGCGGCCTGTTCATGGTGACCGGAGCGATAGTCAGCGCCGCGGGCGTGGCGGCCGCCACGTTCGCGTTACCGCTTCCGCACGGCTTCATGGTCTGGGCCAGAATGTTTGTCGCCATAATTGCGGGACTGCTGCTCATTTCGGCAATTGTCATTCGCAAGCGGTTCAAAATCCTGTCAGCAACAGCGCGCTTGATGAGCCGTCAGCCGGGGTTGGCAACGTGGATCGAAAAAAGGCGGTCCGGTATTCATGCAGTCGAAGAGCAGCTGACGAAGGTTCTGACCGAGTATCCATTAGCTTTCTGGACCGCTTTCCTTCTTAATCTGGGCTGCCATTTGCTGGCGGTGCTCGAAGTGTACATGATTCTGTTCGCTTTTGGATTGAAGGGCGGATGGCTGGCTGCATTCTCTATGGAAGCGCTCACAAAAGTCATTAATGTCGTTGGAGCACTAAATCCGGGCAATATCGGCACGTATGAGGGCGCAAATATGTTGATGCTCAAGTTTTTCGGAGTTAGCGCGGCTCTCGGGTTGACATTCGCTGCGGCGAGGCGACTGCGGGCGCTGTTCTGGGCTGCTGTCGGGAGCATTTTCCCGGTAGCGTTCGCGCGGGTGGGCAAGCCAAAGCGTGCAGCGAGCAGGGAGTCTACGCCAAGGGTCGAGCAATCAGAAACTACTGCGAACGGACACTTCGTATCTGTGGTCGTTGCCAACGAGCCCCGCGACAGCACTCACGTGCTAAGCCGCGTTGGAACTGTGCCTGTGCTGCTATGTGCGATTCTCAGCCTGCATAAGTCTGCTGCAGACCGCATTTTCGTTCTAGTCGATCAGACACATGGAAGCGAAATACGGCGCGTACTCATGACAACGGGCCGCGTTCCGAAGGCTGTTGAGTGGGTAACAACCCCAACAGGCACGCCGCTGTGTCACTCATTACAAGACATCCTTAAGCAAACTACTGCCCATCGAGTTGTGGTCGTGAGTGGGGAGCGGGCTTACCATCCGGCGGTGATTAGGAAGGCTGTTGAGTGGCAAGAACACGCGGGGAACTTAGTTCTAAACACAGAAGACGAGCCGGTTGGCATCTATTCACTCTCGAATGCGTTTCTGCTGGCGTCGGCATATAAAGATCTCACCGAAGTAGACGCAGTCCTTGCGAGCTCTGAAGCCGTTACCAAGGAGTCCGTTGAACGCAATCTGTGGCATCGGATCTCGACAAAGAGCGGCAACGCAGAAGCGGAGCGAAAGCTGGACCAGTGGCTGGTGAAGCCGACGGACGGCTTATTCGCTCGGATGAACCGCATCGTATCGATACCTATTAGCCGGCAGTTGATTCGATTTCCGATAACGCCGAATATGGTTAGCCTCTTCGTTCTCGGGGTCAGCTTCAGTTCGGGTGTACTCTTTGCGCGCGGCGGTTACCTCAACACAGTTGCGGGCGCGCTCGTAAGTGTCGCCGCAAGCGTTCTCGACGGGTGCGATGGAGAGGTCGCCCGGTTGAAGATGCAGGATTCGGCGTTCGGGTGCTGGCTCGAGACGGTCTGCGACTACCTCTATTATGTCTTCGTCTTTGCCGGCTTAACGTTAGGGCTTATGAAGAGCTCAGGATCCGGCGTTTGGCTGGGATGGGGCGGCATCCTTCTTTTCGGCGCTGTCATGACCTTTCTAGCCACTGCGTTTTCACGTCACCGCTTGGCGCAACGACGGCCTGAGGACCTCCTGCGCATTTGGCAAAATCAGGCGGAAACGAGGAAATCCAATGCCTTGCTGTTCATCGGTCGCAGAACGGAGTTTCTTGTTCGCCGGTGTTTCCTGCCTTACGCGTTGCTTGCCTTCGCCGTGCTTAATCTTACGAAGCTGGTATTCATTCTTTGCGCGGTCGGTTCGAATGTGGCTTGGATCGTGTCGCTGTACTCGTGCTTCGTTTTCACTGCATCCAGAAGGCGCGTCGCGATCGCTTCAACCCCCGCGACGGCTAGTTGATCAAGACTGGCGGTAATGGAAGACATCTGGGCTGGCGATTTCACGACCCGGTCGACCGGAGAGGCGCGTCCGCAAGAGATGCGGGTCGTGAATTGGAATATCGACCGAGGGTTCCAATTGGATGCGATCGCAGATTTTCTGACCTCCCAGCGTGCCGATCTGATCTTATTGCAAGAAGTTGACGTCGCTGCACGGCGGACACGCTGCCGGAATGTGGCTGAAGAACTTGCGATGCGACTTCGCATGAACTATGTCTTCGGGCGCGAATTCGACGAACTCAGTCAGCAGAGAGGCAATGGGCGCGCGTTTCATGGACAGGCGACACTATCGCGTTACCCACAAGCAAACGCCCGATTGATTCGGTTTCGGAGCCAATCCAATTTCTGGCGACCACGCTGGTTTCTGCCGCGAATCGAACCGTTTCAGGTGCGTCTTGGAGGCCGCATCGCGCTCATAACCGATGTCGAGATTTCCGAAGGCAGGACCGTAAAGATTTATAACGTGCATCTCGAAAGCCGAGGCAACGACAACCTCCGGCTTACACAGCTGCAAGAGGTGGTCTGCGATGCTAGCAAGCACGCGCCGTGGGACGCACTAGTGCTCGCCGGTGACCTCAATTTCGACGTTCTTCATCACAAATTGGCTGCAACTCTCGCCGAGCGTGCCGGACTGCGAAATGCAACAGAGGCTTCGAACGCGAACACGACAGCAGGAGGATTCCTGAAGCGCAGACAACGCATAGACTGGGCGTTAGTCTCGGGACCGATCCGAGCAAGTGACGTAAGGGTTCACTTAGAAGTCCAGGCGTCTGACCATTACCCAATTTCGTTTTCGATTCACTGCGTGAGGAACAATTCGGACTGAGGCCGTGATGGCCGGATCGGCATCAGTCCGAGTGTATTGTTATGCGCCTCGCAAGAGGGCCACGTCACACCTCAGCAGCCACATCGGGCGTTATTTCTCCCCGAATTTGAATACCACCCCGGCCGAATACCGGATATCGTTCTGATGGCCGCCGAAACCATTCATACTGTTGAGCTGAGTCATCACGTATTCAACCTGAATCGGCTTGAACGAGATACGGTTGCTGAAGTTGTAATCGAGGCCGCCTCCGGCTGCAGTGGCGAACCCGTTCTGCGTTTGCTTCTGGCCGGGACCATCCCAAGCGTAGGCGCCCCCAAACAGGAACTGTGCATAAGGGTTCAGTTTGGAGTGCCGCCAATTGAAGCGCGGACCGAACATATAGGTCATCATCTTTTGGTCAATGCCTTGTCGCGTGTTGGCATAACCGCCGAAGTCGCCAACCAGCCCGACGATACTGCCTAGGTTGTACTCGAAGTATCCTGAGCCACCGTTGCCGGTTCTCTGATAGTCGTAGTTCGCGGCATTTACGTGCAGCCAAGAATAGTTCATGCCGACCTCGTATCTGGGTATGGTCTCTGTTTGCGCGTTAAGAGACGCACCCGTCAGCAGTAAGGCCGCTGCGACGCCAAATAGACTTATTTTCATCGATTTTGATTCTTCTCCTTTGTTTGAATGCGGGACACCCGCGCGACTCACCAGGCGCAGCCCAGATTGCCCGTCTGCGCGCTGGTGAGGTCTTCATTCAGGAGGAGCGTTTTAGCGAGTGGTTTTGTTTGACTCGCGGAACGGTTTCCGAAATACCTATGCAGCCTCACTCATGCTTGTACGTTCAGAGACCGGCGGGTTGTGCCAGCCGTCCGGAGGCACCACGTCTGCTTCGACGGCACTAGGACCCCAAGTCCCGGGATCATATTCGTAAACCGGGGTTTGAACCTTCAAAATAGGATCAACAATTCTCCAGGCTTCTTCGACGTAATCCTCACGCGCAAACAATGATGCGTCTCCCGAAATGGCGTCGCCGAGCACTTTCTCATATGCGTCCATTTCGTCAGGAAACGGATGGCGGCTCGCGACCATCTCTACCGCTTCGCTTGTTAGGTCAGCTGGCGACAAGACTGTCATGCCAAGGGCGATCGTGAATTCGGGGTTCATTCTCAGCCGCAAGTGGTTCGGAGATGGGACGCTCGATCCAAAAGTCAGCGGCGGCCTGCGGAGCCGGATAAACACTTCCGTACTCGTGAGGGGCAAGCATTTCCCGGCGCGTATGAAGAAGGGGACTCCGTGCCAGCGCCAGGAGTCGACATGCAGGCGTAAAGCAGCAAATGTCTCAGTACGGGAATCGCGTGCGACACCCTTTTCTGACTTGTAGCCACGAAACTGACCGCGAATAACGCCCCCTTCTTTCAGCGGTGCAATTGCCTTTAACACTTTGACCTTTTCGTCGCGAAGGGATTCACTGTCAGCACGGACGGAAGGCTCCATCGCCACATTCGCGAGGACCTGGAAAAGATGATTCTGCACCACGTCGCGAATGGTCCCGGTCTGATCATAGAAAGCGCCACGACCTTGCACGCCGAAGTCTTCAGCCATTGTGATTTGAACGCTCTCGATGTAGTTGCGATTCCAAAATGGCTCCAAGAAGGAATTGGCAAACCTGAAAAACAGCAGATTGCGAACCGGCTTCTTACCCAGATAATGGTCTATCCGGAATATGGATGATTCCGGGAAGGAACGCAGTAAAACGGAGTTCAGTTTGCGAGCCGAAGCCAAGTCCGTTCCGAACGGCTTCTCGATAATAATTCGAGAAGAATCAGCGCAACATAGGTGGCCGACCTGTTCCACAACCGTCTCGAATAGGACGGGAGGGATCGCAAGGTAGTGAGCCGGCCGCTCCGCTTGGCCAAGTTCGCGTTTAACAGCCTGGAAAGTGGCCGCGTGCTGATAATCTCCGTCAACGTAGCGTAGCAATCGGCAGAGCTTTTCGAACGCAGCACCGTCTAAGCCCCCGTGCTTTTCCAGGCTGTCTTGCGCTCGCGCTTGAAACTGTTCAAGATTCCAACCCGAATTGGCGACGCCGATCACGGGCACGTCGAGGGTTCCGCGTTTTATCATCGCCTGCAACGAGGGAAAGATCTTCTTGTAAGCGAGATCGCCCGTGGCTCCGAAGAAGACCAGAGCATCAGCATGTGAACTGTTCATGTAGCCTCATTCAAGTGTGTTTTTGTAGTTGCCTGCATTCGGTTCTCCTCGCCTACCCAACCGCGGCCAGGATTTCGCGTTTCGACTCGATTACGTCCATGAGCTCTTTCCAGGACTGAACGAAAGCTTCTGTGCCTTCTTCCTGCAGTTGAGTACCAAGAGCGTCGACATCGATACCTGCTTTGGCGAATTCTTTCAGCACTTCTTTACAATCCCCGCCGTCAGCGGGAAGCCCCGGACCGATCTCACCGTGGCCGCCGAAGGCCAGCAGCGTCTTCTCTGGCATCGTGTTGACCGTGAAGGGCGCTGCCAAAGCCTTTATATAAAGGACGTCGGAAGCGTGGCGATCCTTCGTTCCCGTGCTCGCCCATAACAGCCGCTGTGGCCGGGCGCCCAGGTTGAAGACACGTTGCCAACGTGGCGAGCTCAGCAATTCGCGGTAGGCGCGGTACAAACGCATCGCGATTGCAATTCCGAACCGGTTATGAAGTTCGGCGGGCACCCTGCCTGCGACCGCCGCATCCCAACGGCTTATGAAAACAGACGCCACCGAATCGACGTTCGGGTTCAGTCCGGCCTCGATACGGCGCTCGATACCGCGCAAAAACGCCTCGGCTGCGCCCAGATATTGCTCACGCGAAAACAAAAGGGTGATGTTGACCGGTATGCCCCTGAAGATCGCTTCCTGAACCGCCAAGAGGCCCTCTGCAGTGCCCGGAATCTTAATAAATAGGTTGTGTACGCCCGCGCGCACCGACAGATCTTCGGCAGCGATTTCAGTTCTGATTGGATCATGCGCCAGCAACGGAGAAACTTCGAGCGATACCCAGCCGTCGAGTTTGTTCGTTCGCTCGTGGACGTTTCGAAATAGGGCGGCAGCGCGGCGAAGATCGTGAAGCGCCAAATCAAAGAAAACGCTCTCGGTCGTCTTACCCGCAGCGCTCCAATGGCGAATATCGTCGTCATACGCCGAACTGTTTTTGATTGCGTGATCGAAGATCGTTGGATTCGATGTCAGGCCTGTAACAGAGAAATCGTTTATATATCCTTCGAGCGTGCCGCTATCGAGTAGTTCACGCGTGATATTGTCCAGCCAGATACTCTGGCCTAAGTCGTGTAATTGCCGTGTTGGTTTCATTTTCTCTTTCCAATCAATAAAGAACACTTGGTAGCACCTACTTGACCGCAGAACCGGCGATTACCGTTTCTGTAGCTGAGAGTGCAAACGTACTCATTGCTTCTGTTTTTCTCAAATACTTCCATCTGTCGGCAGGCCCCGCGTGCTGCGCAAGTGCACGCCAATGTGCCTCACTGGACTAGAGTTCCCTTGAGGGATGCTTTGTTTGAAAAACCTGCCGTAGGAGTGCCATCCTGTACCGAATTGACCAGATTCACAAAACCCGGAAACGATTCGAATTCCACTCGCAAATACTGCCATTCTCGTATGAATATAGGGTTTCGCATTCTACGCTCGGCCGAATGCAGTATTAATCGCCACATTCGCTTGGGTATCTGGTGCTCGAGAAACAAGAAGTACGTAACAGAAAACAAAATACAGAATCGCAGGGCGGACATGGTTGAGTCATCGCTACTCTGATGGTTGGTGGGTACTGGTGTCCTGGTCAGCCATAGCTCTGCTGAAGAGTTGTGCATCAGTTCGTCATACCGGGCCGAGAGGGCCAAGAAGATCTGTGTCTTTAGTTGCTGACGATGATTGAATACCGCCACTGCCACGCTGACACCGCCAATGAGCATTGAAAGCAGCGTCGCGTATTGAAGGATTGATGTAGTAGTCATGGAATCACGCAAGTACGTCCGAGGTCTCCGGTATCGCCGCAATTGCTTCTGAATCGGCAGAACTTGTTTT
>JAFATG010000099.1 GCA_019244055.1 Acidobacteriaceae bacterium
CCCAACGATCCAGATCCGAGCCGCCGAGTTCGTATAGGATACGTTTCCTGGGAGTACCGGTCCTCGCCCACTGAGTATTTCCTGCTTCCTCTTCTCCAGGCGCATCATCGCGACGAGTTTTCCGTTTGTTGTTATCACACTGCCGGCAAGGGCGATGAAGTAACGGGAGAGTACAAAAAAGCTGCAGAGTACTGGCGGGACTTGAAAGGTGCGCAACCTTCTCAAATCTTGAAAACGATTCTGGAAGACCGAATCGATATTTTGGTTGATACCTCAGGGCACTTTACGTCAGACGTGCTGCGAGTTTTTCATCAGCGTGGCGCCCCGGTTCAGGTGGCGCTGCCCGTTTATCCCTCTACCACCGGCTGCAAAGAAATCGATTTCATCTTGAGCGACCGCTGGACTACTCCTGAAGAGGGCTTCGAGTCGCAGTATTCCGAAAAGGTGTATCGACTTCCGTCCGGCTATGTTGTATACGCTCCCCCGCGCGATGCGCCCGAGATCACCAGTCTGCCTGCGATTGACCACGGGTTCGTTACTTTCGGACTGTTTCAGCGCCCCGCAAAACTTAACAAAGAGCTATGGCGTGCTACGGCGGAAATCCTCAGAGAGACTTGTGGGTCCCGATTGCTCGTGCACAATGGGGCCAAGGATCTGGACGGGCCTGAAAGTGATATCCGGCGGGATATAACAAGCATTCTGAAGGAGCTGGGAGTGGCTGCCGACCGTGTTGATTTCGTCGGCTGGCGCGACATTCGCGATCATCTGACTACCGTTGCAGGCGTGGATATCGCGCTTGATACGTTCCCTTACAGCGGGCACACAACCACTGGCGACGCATTATGGATGGGTGTTCCAGTCGTGACATACGCCGGCGCCACGCATGCAAGCCGGGTCAGTTGCAGCTTGCTATCGCGAGTTGGAATGTCCGAATGGGTGGGAACGTCAATTCAGGAATATATTGAGATCGCGATCTCGAGGAGCCGGGATATTCGAAGCTTGGCGCTAACGCGTGCTTCGCTGCGCGAGCGCATGGCGGAATCGTCAATTTGCCGGCCTGAAATCGTGATTCGCGAGATGGAAACCGGCTATCGGTGGATGTGGGCTCAATGGTGCAGAGCCATGCGGAAGAAGCTTGTTCGGCATTGACAAGCCTGAATGAAGAAGGCAACCCTCGTGTTTTCCATGCTAATGACGGGAATACCGGCAAACATGCCCTGCAGATTTCCACTATCGAGCGGGTGAACGGCTGGCCCGAGGTGGCCCTGGGAACCGCGCATGAACCGCCTCCCCCGTAATGTATGTAGCGCAAGTACAATTTTTTATCGCCGTCCCATTTTAAAAGGTATATAGTGGCAACCAGGGGGGTCAAATATGATCTCTTTCGGATGGCGTCCGTCTTGCCTTTTTCTTAGTCTGTGCCTGCTGCCAGGCATCGCAGTTCCTCAACAGAATTCCCTTTCCAATGATCATTTGCGGGCTTCCGCAAACGTGGGTGCGACGCCCGCAGTCCCGCTCTCGCCGGAGATGCGAGGCGACATTTACATGGCTCGCAAGATGTATCGCGAGGCAATAGACATGTACCGACAGGGACCTCCGGATTCTCCTGTTCTCGCGAACAAGATCGGCATTGCCTTTCACCAGCTTCTGCTGCTTAACATCGCGAAGAAAAATTATGAACGGGCAATCAAGCTCGATCCCAAGTACAGCGAGGCTATCAATAATCTCGGGACCATCTATTACTCCGATAAGAATTACAAGCACGCGATCTCTCTGTACAAGCGCGCGCTAAAGTACGGCACCGGGACGGCTTCCATCTACGCGAATATGGGCGCGGCCTACTTCGGCCGCAAGGACTACAAAAACGCTACTCTGTGCTATGAACATGCCCTACAACTCGACCCCGACGTCTTCGAACATCACAGTTCGTTCGGCACCTTGATGCAGGAACGGACCGTCGAAGAACGGGCGATGTTCCACCTCTATCTTGCGAAGATGTACGCCAAGTCAGGAGCAAAGGATCGCGCGATCATCTGTCTTCGCAAGGCCCTGGAAGAAGGCGTGAAGGACCGCAAGAAAATACCTGACATGCCGGAGTTCGTCACGCTCAAGAACGACCCCGCTTTTAAGCAGCTCCTTGCAGAAAATCCGAAGCCCCTATAGAGGATCGGCCTGCGTTTTAGAATCTGCGCGGTTCTCACAACCTTTCTAATTTTCGTTTCGAGCTGCTCGAAGACGAGCCGGGCGCCGCGGCGTCTTGCCATTTTGCCTGCGAACGTTCTGATCGACGACGCGGCATCCGAGTGGATGCGCGCGGGCGCCGCGCTTGTCCTCGAGTACGATCTCGCTGCTTCGCCGGACCTAACCGCCTCCGTTGTAAACGGCGAATCAGGCGCTTACCAGTTAGGCGCGACAGAAGTGCTGCGAACCACGATCGAGAAGCGCTCGGGAGGAATCTGGATTCAAGCCACTCTCACTGACAATGCCACGCAGCAAAACCGTCACGTTTTCACATCTGAGGCTAAACCGGATGCGCTGATCAATGCGCTTGATGAACTCGCTAAGCACCTGGCTCCGCGCGCCACTACGTTCTCAACCCGCAGTATTCCCGCATTTCAGGCCTTTTCGCAAGCGGCGCAATCTCCCAGTCCACAGGCGCGAGCTCAACTGCTCAATAAAGCAATCAGCGTCGACCCAGCGTTTGGGCTCGGGTACCTGATATTACTCGAAGGGGCAGGCAACACTACCGAGCAAGCGCTTAGCGCTACTCTGGCGCAGGCAACCGCTCGCCAGAGCTCATTCACGGCTATCGATCGCGCCCGCCTGCGCGTGATCACCACCCGCCTCACACACGCGCCTCTGGATCAGCAGGCGACGGCTGCTGCCGCTCTCTTGCAACTGACCCCAAATAATCTGGACGCGCTCGCTGCGCTTGGTTCGGATCGTTTTCTGATGGGCGATGCCGAACCTGGAGAGCGCCTCCTGAATCTAGCGCTGGAACTGAGTCCCGGAAACGCAAGCATCCGGGACCGGCTCGCGCAAGGACTGATTGCGTCGAAGCGGTACGCGCAGGCTCAGAAACTTATTGCGAACCGGCCGGAATTGGCGATCTGCATTCTTCTCGAAGGGGATACGAAACGAGCGAACGAGTTTGCGAATGGTTTCATTACCTCCCTGCCGAACCCGGAGGTGAAGACGTTCTTTCAGGCAACCTGGTTGGCTTTATCGGGTCAACTTCCGAGCGCGATACAGACCTTGGAAAAGGCAGAGTTCCGCGATCCAGGGGCAAGGGCTGTCGCGCTCAGCGAGCTCGCACTCTGGCACTTGCGAGCTGGCGATCTTTCGGCCGCCCGCACGAGCGCGGCGCGAGTGGCCGCGAGCCAAACCAATACGCCACTCCCGGTACTGGCGCAGCTTCTGACGGAAGACATCAAATCACCGGCAGATTGGCGAGCACGAGTGGAAGCCGCTCCGCTGAATTCTAACGCAAAACAGACGCTTCTCGGCTACGGCTTTTTTCTGCGCGGGAACTACCCGGAAGCTGCTGAAATCTGGCGACAGATTCTCAGCGGCTCGGGCGATACGGATCTCAAAGCACGCGCGATGCTGGCATCTTCTCTCGACCATGCGGGCCGCGCAGACGAAGCGCGGAAGATTCTGGTCCAGCCATTCCTGCCCGAGTGGGGCGAGTATTACGCAGCCATCTCGTTCAACGAAATGCGCCGCTTACTCCGGTGATACAGAGACTGTTCGAGTCTAGAGAGGTCTGTAGCGGCCCGCGAGAAGGCCCGTGGCGGCAGTGAGATCTAGGTCGGCGATGAGCAATCCTTCCTTGCCGTATGGCTGATAGCTCAGCAGCGTTCCGTCGGGCCGGACGATCGCCGAAGTGGTCGGTGAGCCGGCGCTCGCACAGTTTACCGTGGCGAAATAGCAGGTGTTCTCGGCGGCACGGCACAAGGCTGCTTTTTCGTGGAATGAGTTGGCAGGATCGGCGAAACTCGAAGGCACGTAACTACCCGGCTCCGCCTGGTGGAAATGAGGGTGGAACACGACTTGAGCGCCGTTTCTAACGGGCCAGCGGACCGTTTCCGGATAGCGCCAACCTTCATGGCAGATCGAGATACCGAGTATCAGCGGGCCCGTGTGAAAAATTCGCCTTCCAGAACCGGGCGAATAGATACCCTCCTCGGATGGATCGAGTTGGACTTTGTCTTGGAAACCAGCAATGGTTGCATCCGGACTAATGACCAGCGCCGTCGCGAACAAGGCGCCATCGACGACGCGTTCGGTGCCTAGAACAACGGTAACGTTTGCCTTTGCGGCCGCGGCTGCAATAGCAGACCAGGCTCGTTCGAGGAACGCACGATCGGGCGGCGGGACCTTCTTCCCCATTCCCCGATAGCCGGGTACGAAGCACTCCGGAAAGCAGATGATGCCGGCGTGCTCGATGGAAGCTTCAACGATAGCCCGTTCGGCCAAGGTGACTGACTCTTCGGGCGTCGTCGGGAAACGGAGGTTCGCGAGTGCGATGCGAAACGTGTTCACCTTTTGATACGGTAACTCTGATTTGCTGATTCTTGAGAGATTCGAATGAAATTCCTCCTGCTTGTGCTGGTCCTTACTTCGATATTGCTGGCGAGCGATGTCCTCAAGGCGTTTGGATATGCCTGGACTGTTTCGTCCGCTTCGGACTGGAAACTAGAACATGACGACGGGACGCTTGTGTTGCACCTGCTTCGAGCACGCGGTCCCCTGCCGGGCCCGAGAAGACCAATTCAATTCGCGTTAGCTCAAACGCCGGAACTGAAAAGCGTCACGTTGGATGTCGATGCGCAGCCCCTCGAAAAATCGCTGATCCTGGTATTCGCTTACCGCGACTCCGCACATTTTGATTACGGACATCTTTCCACCGATCGCGCTACCGTCGAGCCGCACCACAACGGTATTTTTCACGTCTATGGAGGCGAGCGAGTCCGGATCAGTGCGGAGGAAGGCCCCGCTGCATTTGCGGCCACCAAGCGCTGGTATCACGTGCGTTTGACTTACGACGGCCAGTCAGGAAGCGTTCAGGTCGCCGTCGATGGCCAGCCCATTCCGGCTCTTCATGCAATCGACTTGAGTCTTCACGGCGGCAGGATCGGGCTTGGCTCATTCGATGAAACAGCCGATTTCAAAAACGTAAAAATCACGTCGCCATAAAATCGGTTGCTGGATGAGAATGATTCGGCCCAGCAAATCCATGGCGGTTTTCGGGATCGCCGCGTGTAGTTCTTTAATCACGGCTTCCCTTCCCAGTGAGGCGCAGCAGCCCTGCGAGGTGCAACAGCCGACCGCAGTGTTCACGATCAAGCATGTCAGCGGGAATCCTACCCTCACACTGGATACGTCGGCAAAAGTATGGAAGAACGCGGTCTTCCAGATGATGTACAAGGATTGCAGCCGCGACATCGAGTACAAAAATCTTACGACGGAAATACGTTCTTTCTGGACGGACACGAATTTGTATTTGCTTTTCAAGTGTCCGTATACAGTACTGAACTTATTTCTTCCGCCGAATAATCGTGAGCCCCACGTTGGTTTGTGGGATCGGGATGTGGTCGAGATGTTTCTCGGATATGACTGGACGAACATTCGCCATTACCGGGAATTCGAGATTGCGCCGACTGGGGATTGGATCGATCTGGCGATCGATCTAGATCAAAAGAGCTACGACCACTCGTGGAGGTCTGGTTGGCACACGCTGGCGCGGATCGATGAAGCGCATAGAGTCTGGTATGCCGCGGCGCAGATCCCACTTGCGTCAGTAAGTCCTGAACCGGTACACGACGGAACCCAATGGCGTATGAACTTGTATCGGATCGACGGCCTTGGCGCTGACCCTCAAAGGCATTTTCTGTGCTGGCAACCCACGTGTGTGCGGAATCGCGATCCAAACCACGTGCCAGAGCATTTCGGCAGGCTGGTATTCACGAAATAGTCGAGTCGGCCACGCCAAGAGAGATCCCGAGCGGGGAGGAGTACACTCGTGGAGTGGTTAGGTCGTGGCGGCCCGTCTGCCTCATAGTTATTCGGAGGAGGGTTGCTTATGTTAAACATGCGAATCCTCGTTGGCCTGCTCATCCTACCAGCGTTTGGACCTGCCCAGCATACGACCACCGTCGTCTTTGAAGGTCTTCAACGCTCAAATCCGGGCGCTAGCTTCGACCACGGCTACGTTGCAGCCTGGGCTCTGGATCCAGTGCATAGGGTAACGCTTTATGCGCCTGATGGGCATCCGATGTTTCAGGTGTCCTCTTTTGAGCTTCCGGACGGAACACATACGAACGTAGTCCTAAGCGTTGCGATCGACTCCGATGGGACGTCGGCCTATGTCTACCAAGCCGCAAGTGGTATGCGATCCGGAATCGCAATTTTGGACACGAACGGAAACCAGATCCGTGTCATCGAGATGGAGCCATACGAGCCGTCGCAGGTCTGTTTCGCGCCCGATCATTCCCTCTGGACATTTGGCGAGCAATGGAAAAATAATGCCCCTTCTCTTTCTGACTTTATGACCTTCCGCCACTATTTGCGGGACGGTAAGCTGCTCGGCTCATTTGTGCCACGATCCGCCCTTCCAGACTGGCAGGGTGGGGGTTTGGATCAAGTAGTCGGTCCCGTCGTCGGACATTGGCGATTGCGTGCAAGTAAGGACCGGATCGGTGCGGCCCTTTTCATCGGCGCATCGAAGCAGACTTGGGTGGAATTAAACCTTGATGGCCAATTACTTGGGCAATGGACCTATAGCACGCTCAATCACGAAGCGGGAACACCGGCCGCATTTGATTCAAACGGGAAGTTATATGGCGAACGGTGGGAGGACGGCAAACCCGCAGGTATATCCGTTTTCGAAAGGTCTGAGGGTAGCTGGCAACCAATTTCTTTGTTTTCGAAGGGCCACCTTCTGGGTGCTGATGGTGTTCGCCTCGTATTTCAATCTGGCGATGCTCTGCAATGGATCGAGATAGATAACGAAGGATCCGGTCAAA
Source organism: Acidobacteriaceae bacterium (assembly GCA_019244055.1). Taxonomy (GTDB): domain Bacteria; phylum Acidobacteriota; class Terriglobia; order Bryobacterales; family Bryobacteraceae; genus Bog-105. Next base: position 7,029 of record JAFATG010000099.1, read on the forward strand.
GCGCCGCAGTCACTCAGCACTAATCGGCTCGGCTGGGTACAATAGAAGACCGCGTTTGATCGATACGCCCGAGTTCGGCCTAATGTTGCGTCACTCGTAAACACTCTCGACTCAGAACTCATGTTTTGCTTTTTGCGGCATTCAGGATTTCACGCAGGCGCCGTCCAACGGTAAGATCTTCACCTGGCTGCAGCGTCATCGAAACAATTTCGAGCTGGTCTTGGGGCGGTTCGTGCTTTGGATCGCTTCCCTCACTTACAGCCGATACCAGGCTAGGATTTCGGTTTGTTAGTACGTCAATCCGTGGGTTTCCGGAGCGGAGCTTCTCATCGCATTGCGCCACCGTTAGACCGAATTTCGCCTCATCCCACATGACTCTGAGCGTCGGGTAACTATTGCCCTCTTCGGGAACGTAAATCTTCGTCGTTACTCCAGGCACAGTCTCGACTAACTTCGCGATGCGCTCGACCCGGGCGTTCCATTCTTTGTTCATGCCAGCAACATCTAGTTTTTCCCAGGTCTCAATCGCGGTCAGCATTCCGATGATTTCTTCCTTCCCGGCTTTCATGGGTCGGCAGACGGCGCCTTCGTACGGATTCGAATTCGCGAGAGCGGCATCGATCAAGTCTTTTCTGCCGAGGAGAACCCCAGCACATTGAGGACCTCTGAGGCCCTTGCCGCCGCTGAAACAGTAGAGGTCGACACCCAGTTTTGCGTATCGCGAAAGGTTTTCGAACGGAGGTATTCCCGCTGCGTCGTCCAGCAAGAGAGGGACGTTCTTGCTTCGAGTGACTTCGAGAGCTTTCGGCAACCTCTCGTCCCGCCAGGTGGTGTACACCATCGCGGTATTGCCATTAATCGCTGATGACAATTGCTCTAAGGTCTCGGCGAGAACTAGTTTGCCGCCGGCCAGCCGTATCGCGCTGTCAAAGGCAATCCGGCCGCCAAGCATGACAACCTCGTGTTTCAGACCCGTGGTGTCCGGCAACTGCCAGATTTTCGCGGGATCAGAACCAGCTATGCAGGCCGCGGTCGCCGCAGCCATTGCCCCGGCGGATCCGGAGGTGACCATTCCCGATTCAGCACCAGATAGGGCGGCGAGACGGCGTCCGACACCTTGCTGCAATTCAAACAAATCGACAAATTGGAGCGAAGCTTGTTCCATTGCCCTTCGCACCTCGGGCAGGATGAGTGAGCCGCTCAGATAAGTCCATGTTCCGCGCGCGTTAATGATCGGAAGCACGCCAATGCGCTCGTATACATTGCCGGAGCCTGCGCTGCCAGCCGCCATAAGCCTTTGCGAGAGGCCTTGCCACGCAATAGCGGAAAGCGCGGGTGTGGCCGCGAGCCACTTGAGAAACATGCGGCGATGATCCGGAAGCTGTGACATATTGGTCGTTGCCCAGTTTAATGAAACGCGATTGGAGATTATCAGGCTTGCTGGCTGGAGCCGTGTGCGCCTGCGTTCTCAACGGTGCTGAACGCCAGGTGGATGCAACCTTTCTGCATCGCAGTCTTTCCACAGTGAAAGAGATACAGACGGACCTGACGACGGACACGTGCCGTTACAAGCCGCTCTTTGGCGAGGGCGACGGGCAGAAATCGGTCGTCGTGGGGATAGCCAGGTACGGCGGGGCAACATTAGACACACACGGGACCTGCGCGGCAGTTCAATATTCTGCGGAAGATCAAGTTTACGTCGTGCTCCACGGCAGCGGGACCCTGAAATACGCTGACCGCACGGTTGCTTTACAGAAGAGCGATTACATTTACATTCCCGCGACCGTTTCTCATCAACTGTCAAATCAATCTGCCGGACCGCTCGAAGTGATTGTCATGGGTTTCCGCACAACAGGGTACGAAAAGACGCCACTCCCTCGGGAGCCGCTAAAGGCGAACATTGAGGACGTGTCTACGCAGACCGTTTCCGGACACCCGTCTTCGACGTTGTACCGGCTACTTTTAGGCGACATACACAGCAAGCGGGATCGCATCGCGGCGGGACGGGCGATCACCAGCCTCTTCGTCATGGAAATTGCCCCGAACGGGACGAATTTTCCTCATCACCATGAACGGGAAGAGGAGATTTATTTCGTAATGGAGGGACATGGAGACATGGTGGCCGGCGGGGGCATCGATGGAATCGAAGGACGGCATCCAGCGAAAGTCGGCGATGCATACTTCTTCCGCTTGAACTGCACGGTTGGCTATTACAGTGCCGCGGACGTGCCATCTAGAATCCTGGCGGTGCGCTCGTGGTACCCAGGAATGGTGCTAGAAGGCATGGAGCACTAAACGCGCGACAAAATTGTTGATGGGCAGATCATTCCTTCATAGACTCAGCCCCAGGGAGAGTTTCTGTGGGAGTTTGCAAGTGGGCCATGTGCGCACTCGCCTTCATGGCGTTTGGGCTAACCCAAATCGTGTTTGCACAGGCAGGTTACGAAGCACAATACGGGGAACAGTAACCGACCCCCAGGGCGGCGTTGTGCCTGGAGCAACGGTTACAGTCACCGACATCGCTACTGGTATTCCTGTTGCCCAAAGAACCGATGCTCACGGGAGTTACACCTTCAACGGGCTGCGCCCACGCACGTTCAACTTATTCGTCGATAGCAACGGTTTCCGGCGGTATGCATGCCGCCGTACTGGTTGTGCGTGTGGGAAGGCCGGCTGCATCATGAACCGCTGGCTCGACGCCGTCATCGGCGGATGGTCCGTCTCGTCGATTTTTACGTTCCAATCGGGGCAGCCCATCCCGATCGGTATGAGCATCCCGCGGCTGGCGGATGGCAATCAGCGGCCGAACGTAACCTGTTCGGATCCGTCGGCTGGCATTAGCTACACACCGCAGCGGCCACCGGACAGCCCTATTTCAACGTCAACTGTTTTGCGGACCCGGGCGACCAGCAATTGGGCAACGCTCCGCGTTATTTTTCGAACCTTCGCGTGGACGGTATCAGGAATATCGACGCCGCCATGCGAAAACAGTTCCACATACGCGAGTCGGTCAAACTGCAAGTGCGTTTTGAAGCATTTAACGTTTTGAACAATACGCGTTTCGGACTACCGAACCAGGCCTACGGAGACCCATTATTCGGTAACGTCGCCACGGTCGCGCCCGGCTTCTCCCCGCGCCGCATCCAAATGGTGGCACGAGTCGAATTCTGAGATGTGACCCTGAGCTTGGACACTTTTGCAAATGCTCGGGTGTCGCGGCCAACTTGGCCGCGTTGGGATTTTTCTCGGCGCTTGAGCAGGCTCTTTCATTTATGGGCAGGCGCTTTTTGCCTCTGCGTGCTCCCCGCCCACGCCGCCGATCCCCCGCAATCCTGGGCCCACTATGTCCGCATCGCCGGGCACGGCTTGCGCGCGGACAACGCGGCCGCCATCGTGAAGGAATCAGAAAGCAGTAACGTATTCGGCATTGAAGTAGATAACGATATTCCGGGCCGCTATGAAAGCTTTCTCGACCCCGCCGCGAAGCTCGAAGCCATTCGAAAAGCTGCCGACGCGGTGCATCGCGCCGGCAATAAAGCATTCGTCTATATCGCCGGCCTCGAATGCATCACCGCGAATGCCGCCAATACTCCGTATTCTTTTTTCAAAGACCATCCTGATTGGGGTCCAGCGGAAACTCGATGGCACTCCCGCAATCTTCGGTGGTGGAACAGCTTTCTGGATCAGGCGCGGCGATGAGGACGTCTGGATTTCGCCATTTCCTCCCGATTGGCGCAAGCGATATATGAGCATCGTCCGCCAGATTGCCGCAACCGGTATCGACGGTGTCTATGTCGATATCCCTTATTGGATGACGCACTTCGAGGGTTGGGAGAAGAGCTGGGCGAGTTTCGACGATTACACCGTCGCGGCATTTCGTCGCGAAACGGGCCTTGATGCCCGGCATGACATCCGCCTCGGGGATGCCTCCGACCCGCACTTCCGTAGTTGGATCGACTTCCGCATCCGAACCATCACGGACTTCATGAAAGAAATCGATGCGAATGTGAAGGCCCGGAATCCGAACTGCATCACCATCGCCGAAATCTATCCCGGGATCGAAGAGACCGTGCCGCGCGTGGGCGCCGATGTGCATCAGCTCTATACGGTAGTCGATGTGATTGCGCATGAGTACCAGGGCATGGGTGATTCCATGGCCGCTTCAAAATCGTCTGCCGATTGGTTCGATCAGATGATCGGCATGTTTGCATTCCGGGCCTTCGCCGGCGATAAGCCGACCTGGATGCTCAATTATTGCTGGGATGGCGAAAAGGGCGTGAGCATTCCTGAGTTCATGAAGACTTTGTTCGCCGCGCAGCTAACCGCGGGCGCGAACTCCTGGGACGCGAAAGGGCATATCATGTCGGAATCGAACGATCTGCAGACCCGAACCGAGGTCTTCGGATGGATCAAGCAGCATCAGCATATCTTTTATGATCTGCGCCGGCCGATCGATCCGGTCGGAGTCTATTTCTCGCCCCAGACTCGAGACTATTTTGCAAAAGAGTTTACGGACGCTTTCAAGAGCAAGATGAATCTTGTGCTGGCGTCTCATCACGAGTTTGAGATTGTAACGCCTCGCACGCTCTCCAGCTTTCAAGGCCGAATGCTGATCCTTCCGTCCGTACCTGATCTCACCGCCGATGAAATGGCGGTTCTCCGCTCTCAGTCCAACAACCGCTTTCAACTCTATTTCGTCAAAACCCGCGCAGGCCTTCCCCCGATCTCGTCACAAAAGGTGACGGTTTCAGCTTCTCCCTTGACCATCTCGCAAATCGCGGAGGTGGATGGCAAGCCGCATTTCTTTCTCGACAATTTTGCCGGAATCGAGGCGAAGCGCAATCCACGCCCCACACTCGCGAGGGATGTCGTTGTCACCTTTCCCGTAAGCGCGGGCTCGCACGTGCGGATCCTTCCGTTCTTAGGTGCTGTCTCCGAAATTCCCGTCGAACACGAGGGTGATAAGCTCGTCGCGAAGATTCCTCCATTTGAGCGTGCGATCGTCGTGTGGTGCGAATAGTGCATTATGCTGTTTATCGATTTCGGGCTTGGGGCCGCATATCAAGATGCGGAGCGCAACGTGAGTTTGCTACGCTTACCGCTTGAATCCCCAGCTTCAGGCGAACTCGAACTGACGAAAGGAGAAAAATGGCAAGAGCAAATAGAAGGAGCTTTCTTGGTAAGACCGCGATGGCTGCGGTAGGAGCTACGGTAATAACCGGAACGGTGGAAGCCCAAGCCGGCGCAACGAAAAAAGTATGGTGGGAAAACGGAAAGCCGCCCGAAAAAACGCCGCTCTTCAGTCATGCAGTGTCGTTCGGCAACTTGTTGTTCTTGTCCGGAATCGGCGCCCATTTCGAAGGGGACATTAAGGCGCACACGAAACACGTTCTGGACGAAATCCAAAAGAGCCTGGAAGCTTGCGGTTCTTCTATGAATAAGGTCTTAAAGGCGCAGGTATATCTGGCGGACTTGAAAGATTATAAGGACATGAACGAGGTATTTCAGGGCCGCTTTGGACCGGAACCGCCAGTGAGGACAACCGTGTCGGTCGCCGGAGTTCCGGGTAAATCGCTGGTCGAGATCGACGTGATCGCCTACATTTGAAGGCCTTGCGCGAACCGTTGGACATCTGCCGGCGTATCAAGGTCAACCAGTACTCCAGGATCCTGAACGGGCACTTTCGCAATTCCCCGCGCGTGGCTGCCGAAAATAGCGCGGAACCCAACATCTCCGTTCAATTGGGCCAACTCATGAAAAACAGAGCGGTCCAATAGGACAGGATTCCCGCGAACGCCGTTATAAGTTGGAACGAGAATCTCCGCCCACTCGCTGCGATATTGCTCGATAAGGCGATCGATCGTTTCGGATTTCAAGAAGGGTTGATCGGCGAGCACGATCAGCACAGCTTCGACATTCGCTCTTACGCTCGAAAGTCCGGTTCGAAGCGAGCTTGCCATTCCCTCGGTATAGCTATGGTTGATCACGGCTGTAGCGTCACGGAACGGAATACTCTGTTGAATGAGTTCGGCGGAGTGGCCGAGGACAACAACAATTTCATCCACCCGCGATTGGAGAACAGTTGATAGAGTGCGTTCCAGCATTGGCTTCCCGCCGACTTCTACCAGCGGCTTCACAGTTCCCATCCGCGTAGAGGATCCCGCAGCGAGGACAATCGCAGAAACGCCTGAACCGACCTGTTCCCTCATCGAATCTATTCTGCTCCCGGCGAGCCGATGACAGAGCCGTGTAGTCCGCCCTTGCCCTGCTCGCCTAACGGAAGTACACTAGCCAAATGGCACCCTTGGGATGTGCCGTAACAGAAAGGAGTGCACAAATGGCCAACAATCAACCGAAGGCTAGCAATCAACCGAAGGCGAATATTCGACCGAATCGCTACGCTCTGCGAAGCGACGATGGAACGACAAGGGTCGAGTACGACACAACTAGTCTTCTCGGCCAACCGACATTAAACCTCAGCCAGGGTCCGAGTCCGACCGGTCCGATCAGACACTTCTCTGGATCGCAAATCCGCGCCGTTTCCACTGAGATCGGGACCTTGGTTAGCGTCACGACCCAGATGTCAGTCGACACCGGGTCAACCTCGTTCGGCGTTCTTATTCCGGCGATCACGCTCACGAGTGTCTCCGACCAGGAGGCATTTGAAACGCAAGCCGTCATCACTTCTCACACCGGCCCAAATTCCTTTCCACAGACCGGCGTGCATGAGAAATATCAGTTCATCCCCCTAAAGGGCGAAGCGAGCTTCGTGCTCAGTTTAGTCGCACCAGTGATGCAAGCCTTTTCCAAGGCCGCCGGCTAATCTCTTAAAATAGTCGGGTGTATTTTTCGGCCAGGCAGGTCGTGGCGGCTCGCGAAGTCGTGACATAGTCCAACCAGCGAGCTGCCGCCCGTAATCGAACTCGTCCCCGTACGGCGCGCCGTGGGAGCGGATTGACGCCATAGATCGTCCCCACGATTATGTCGGCTCGCCGAACGCCTTCGCAGAAAATTGTTGCAGGACTAAAGGATGCTTCGATGCCTCTGATCGACGCGGGCGGCTTGCGCCACTACTACCGGATGGACGGGAATGATGACCGGCCTGTGTTGATGTTTGCGCATTCGTTGGGTTGCGATCACACCCAATGGGATGCGCAGGCGCACGATTTACAAGAGCACTTTCGTGTGTTGCGCTACGATCTCCGCGGCCACGGTGCAACGGATGTGCCTCCGGGTGACTATACGATCGACTTGCTCGCGCAGGACGCGCTCGCCATCCTCGACGCACTCGGCATTGACCGGTTCGCGTTTTGCGGGCTCTCGTTGGGCGGCATGATCGGTCAGTCGGTCGCGGCGCGAGCGCCGAGGCGCGTCACACATTTGGTTCTGGCAAATACCTCGTCGCACTATACCGATCCGAGTCCGATAGAGGCTCGGAGGAAAACAGTGCTGCAACAGGGTATGGCCGCGCTGGAGACCAGCGTGATGGAGCGGTTCTTCACGGCGGAGAGCCTGACGTCCAATTCGACCGCCGTTTCGAGAATCCGCCGCGTTCTCCTCGCCACCAAACCGGAGGGTTACGCCGCTTGTTGCGCCGCAGTTCGCGATATGAACCAAACGTCGACATTGGCGGCCATTCAGATACCAGTGCTGATCATCGTCGGAGATCGCGATGTGTCGACGCCGTGGGACGGCCACGGAGATGCCCTTGCCAAAGGAATTGCGCATGCGCAAGTAGAGCACCTCCCTACTGCGCATCTTTCGAACTTGGAGCGGCCGCGCTCGTTCAACGCCGCACTGATACGCTTTCTGCTCCCCAAGTGAGACGATGTGCTCGCAGCGGGTTTGCAAAAGCGGCGCGCAGGACGGCCGCCGATCACTCGCCCCGATCCGCCTCCAGCGTTCCCCGTGCTACTGCCTGGCAGGGTTCAACAGAACCCCGACCGGCTAGGGAGGGGCCGCCAATCACTCCTTGGAGATCTTCGTTCGCTTGGGCATCTCCATTTAGGAGCCCATTCCATGGCAACCGACGGCAAGTGAAGGCGAACCAAAAGAACGGGCTAATAGATAGGAACAGGAGAACTGCCTTCTGCCGCACTCGATAAAAGGATTGCCAAAGCTCGACGCGCCAAAACAAAATCCTATTCATCGAGTCTTAGAAAATGGATCCTGCCGCCAGCGTCTCCTGCCACAACAATGTGAGGCGATGCAAAGCTGCAACTTAAGGCTAGTGAATCACACGTGAATGTAGCAACGACACATCCGCTCTCCACATCCCACACCTTCAGCGTTTTGTCACGTGAAGCGGAGAC
>JAFATG010000161.1 GCA_019244055.1 Acidobacteriaceae bacterium
CAACCCGCTTACTGTCAGCAAGCTCCAGCATTCGGTTCGGCGGCAAAGTTACGCGACGTTTCAGGAATATTCAAAGCTGATCGACGAGCAGAACGAACGGCTATACACGCTCCGCGGCCTCATGCAATTCAAGACCATTCCGCGGCCGATTCCGTTAGAGGAAGTCGAACCCGCCAGCGAAATCGTGAAGCGCTTCGCAACCGGGGCCATGTCGTTTGGCTCAATCAGCGCGGAAGCTCACCAGACGCTTGCGATTGCGATGAACCGAATCGGGGGACGCTCGAACACCGGTGAGGGTGGAGAAGACGAAGCGCGTTTCATTCCCTTGCCGAACGGCGATTCGCGCCGCAGCTCTGTCAAGCAGGTCGCTTCGGGCCGGTTTGGCGTCACAACTAATTACCTGATCAACGCCGACGAATTACAGATCAAGATCGCGCAAGGCGCGAAACCGGGTGAAGGCGGCCAGCTCCCCGGCCACAAGGTGGATTCGGAGATTGCGCGGGTGCGGCATTCGATTCCAGGCGTGGGTCTGATTTCGCCACCGCCCCATCACGACATCTACTCGATCGAAGATCTGGCGCAGCTCATCTACGATCTCAAAAGCGTCAATCCGGCTGCGCGCGTGTCGGTAAAGCTTGTCGCCGAAGTGGGCGTAGGAACGGTTGCGGCCGGTGTTGCCAAGGCACATGCAGATGTGGTTCTCATTAGCGGGCACGACGGCGGCACGGGTGCGTCACCGCTAACTTCTATCAAACACGCCGGTATTCCCTGGGAACTGGGGTTGGCGGAGACACAGCAGGTTCTAGTGATGAACGATCTGCGCAGCCGCATTCGCGTTCAGGTCGACGGCAAACTGCAGACAGGGCGCGATGTCGTTTTGGCGGCTCTGCTTGGCGCCGAAGAGTTCGGTTTTTCCACGGCTCCGCTGGTCGCCATGGGTTGCATCATGATGCGCAAATGCCATCTGAACACCTGTCCCGTTGGAATCGCCACTCAGAATCCCGTGCTGCGCAAGAAGTTCGAAGGCACGCCGGAGAATGTCATCAACTTCTTCTTCTTCATTGCCGAGGAAGTCCGCGAGTGGATGGCGAAAATGGGCTTCCGCAAGATGGACGAGATGATTGGGCGAGTGGACATGCTCGAAGCGCGCCCAGCGATCGACCATTGGAAAGCTCGCGGCCTTGATTTCTCGAATATTCTGTACAATCCGCAAGTTCCAGGGCGCGTGGGGCGGCGCTGTGTCGTGGGACAGGACCACGGCCTCGATCAGGCGCTCGATCACAGCCTGATGGCGCGGGCGAAAACCGCCATCGAGGACGGAACACCGGTCGAATTCGACATGCCGATTCGAAACGTTCATCGCACGGTTGGTGCGATGCTCAGCGGCGAAGTGACGCGACGCCACGGCTCGAAAGGTCTGCCGGAACATAGCATTCGGATTCGCATGACAGGCTCGGCGGGCCAGAGCTTATGCGCATTTCTCGCCCCCGGCATCACGCTCCAGCTCGAAGGCGATGCTAATGATTACGTTGGCAAAGGGTTGTCGGGCGGCAACATCATTGTCTATCCGCCGCGAAATTCGACCTTCGCACCAGAACACAACATTTTGGTCGGCAACACGGTCCTTTACGGGGCAACCAGCGGCCAAGCGTTTTTCAACGGCGTAGCTGGCGAGCGCTTTGCGGTTCGCAATTCCGGCGCCACGGCAGTAGTAGAAGGTGTCGGAGACCACGCTTGTGAATACATGACGAACGGCACGGTGGTCGTTTTGGGATGTACTGGCCGCAATTTTGCGGCGGGTATGAGCGGCGGTCTTGCCTATGTTCACGATCCGGACGGTGACTTTGTCCGGGTACGCTGCAATCCGGGCGGCGTCGATCTCGAACCGTTGTTCGAGCCGGAAGATGTTCGCCTGCTCGAAGCGCTTATTCGCAAGCACGTCGAATATACCGGTAGCGCTTTGGGCCAGCGCATTCTGGCCAGTTGGCCGAGTGCCGTCCGTGATTTCATCAAAGTGTTTCCGCACGAGTACAAACGCGTACTCGGGAAAACCAAGCTCGCTGATCGGAACGACGCTGTGCCGATTGGATTGGCGGCCCACGCTCTTGCTATGCGGGATCGAGCGAGATAGCCATGGCCAAGATAACAGGCTTTCTCGAATACACTCGTGAAACGCCGGAGCGGCGGCCCGTTCTCGAACGCGTCAACGACTGGTTTGAGGTATATCAGGATTTTCCGGCTCAGTCCTTGCAACAGCAAGCGGCGCGCTGCATGGATTGCGGAGTGCCGTTCTGCCACACCGGATGTCCGGTCGGTAATTTAATCCCGGACTGGAACGATTTGGTGTATCGGGGGCGGTGGCAGGAAGCGATCCGCACGTTGCATGCAACCAACAACTTCCCGGAATTCACGGGACGGATCTGCCCCGCGCCTTGCGAAGCTGCCTGCGTGCTCGGAATCAATGATAAACCGGTCACGATCAAGGCGGTCGAGCAGAATATTATTGATCGTGCATTCCAGGAGGGATGGGTACAGCCCGAGCCGCCGCGCCGGAGAACGGGAAAAAGAGTAGCCATCATCGGCTCCGGCCCTGCGGGATTAGCAGCGGCACAGCAGCTTAATCGGGCGGGTCATACGGTTACTGTCTTCGAGAAGCACGACCGGATCGGTGGCTTGCTGCGCTATGGCATTCCCGATTTCAAGATGGAAAAGGGCGTGGTCGACCGCCGCTTAGAGCAACTCCGCGAAGAAGGCATCGAGTTCCGCCCGAACACTTACATTGGCCGCGAGATCACCGGTAATGACCTGCTAAGTGGGTACGACGCAACCCTGCTGGCCATGGGCGCGGAGCAGCATCGCGATCTCCCGATCCCGGGTCGCGATCTGAAGGGAATTCATTTTGCGATGGATTACCTGACCCAGCAGAACAAGCGCTGCGCCGGCGATAAATTTAGTCGCGAGGGAGAGATTACGGCTGCCGGCAAGCGCGTCGTCATCATCGGTGGCGGAGACACCGGTGCGGACTGCCTCGGAACCGCGCACCGGCAGCGGGCCGCATCCGTCCATCAGTTACAGATCCATCCAATGCCTCCGGACGAGCGCCATCCGGACACGCCCTGGCCGCTGTGGCCGCTTCAATTGCGCGTGGAAGCTGCACATGAAGAAGGTGGTTTTCGTGAATGGAGTGTCTTCACAACGCATTTCAGCGGCGATGAACAGGGCAACCTAAAGAAGCTTCACTGTGTACGGGTCGGACCGAAACCGGCGCTTGAGCAGGTTCCAAACAGCGAGTTCTATCTTGATGCCGACCTCGTGCTGATCGCCATTGGATTCTCAGGACCCGTCCGCAGCGGTTTGCTCGAACAGCTCCCGCTGGCACTTGATTCGCTCGGAAACCTGCAGGCGGACGCCTCATTCATGACTTCGGTACCGGGCGTCTTCACGGCCGGCGACGCGCGCCGGGGGCAATCGCTGGTAGTCTGGGCGATCGCGGAGGGCCGCCAGGCAGCTCACCACATCGATCGCTTTCTGAGCGGATCGAGCCAGTTACCGGTTTAACTGGGGTCCCGGGCCGTTGGACTTTTCTAGAATGTCGATTGGGATCTCCTATGCCCACGCTCTATGTCGAAAACGTACCCGAAGATCTCTGTAAGGCCCTGAAAGCACGCGCGAAGCAGCACCAGCGATCGCTTGCCGCCGAAGTCATTTCTGTTCTGGCGGACCAGGTACCCACTGCCCAGGAGCTCCGTCACCGGAAAAAATTCTTCGATATGTCCCGCCGGCTGACAGCCGAGCGATCACCTCTCGGCTCTTTCCCTTCCACGGAAGAAATGCTCCGCGAAGATCGCAGTCGATGAACGGCTTTGTTCCGGGTGCGATAGCGGCCCAAATCCGGTCCGCAGGCTGGGGACCGTTTGAGGTCGCATTGGGTTGGCCTTTACCGCGCGACCAGTCCCAAATCCGGACACTAACATAGGTGGGGTTAGAAACCATTATCCTATTGAAGTCAGTAAGATAGCGGTATTTAGAGCGGTGGCTGGAGAAATGCTGTAGTAGAGTCGAATAGAAACGCATGGATGTTCCCCGCGGAAAAGAAGTAGCCCGCAAACGCCTTATTAAACGAATCATATTGATTGCCGTCGCCGCAATTGCAATCGGCGGTACCACCGTCGCTCTTGCGCGTCTAAAGCCGGCAGCACCCTCTGTTGATATGAGCGGCCTTTGGCCGGGTGCCGTCAAGCGGGGCCCCATGGAGCGGCAGGTTCGCGGTCTCGGCGCCTTGAAACCCGAAGAGATCCATTTTATCGCCGCGGCGCAGGATAGCCGCGTGTCTGATGTCGTTCGCCGGGCCGGCATTGATCCCGTAAAAGCTAACGACGTGATTCTAGTGCTGAGCGATCCTGACCTGGAACTTGAAGCCGAAAAAGCGGAATGGCAGCTTAAGCAGGATGAAGCTACCTTGGCAAATCTGAAGGTGAAGCTGGAGAGCGACAAATTGGACCAGCAGTCGACCTTTGCCGAGCTGGAATCGCAGTACACGCAGGCAAAGCTGACGGCGGATCGTGACCTCGAACTGACGCGCCTCAATTTGAAGAGCGACCTGGAATCTAAGCTCACCGTTAATCAGGCAAACCAATTGCAGAACCGTGTGGCTCTCGAGAAGCAACGTCTCGCCATCGTGGATGAGCAAATCAAAGCGCAACTCGAAGCTCAGCGAGTCGTTGTTGAAAGTTCGCGGGCCGCCTACGAGCTCAAGAAGAAGCAGGTTGATCAATTAACCATCCGTGCTGGCATTGACGGGAAAATCCAGGAAGTCGATGTCGAAGTCGGCCAACGAGTGGCCGCGGGTACGATTTTGGCTAAAGTTGCCGATCCTAGAAAGTTGAAAGCGGTTCTTCAGATCGCAGAAACGCAAATGAAGGATGTCCGCGTGGGTCTGGATGCCACCATAGACACCCGGAACGGCATCATTCCCGGCCGTGTGATTCGGATCGACCCGCAAGCTCAAAACGGCACTGTCGGTGTGGACGTTGCGTTACTGGCTCCGCCTCCGCCAAGCGCCCGGCCTGAGCTAAGCGTGGACGGCACGATAGAAATCGAGCGGCTCAACAATATCGTGTACGTCGAGCGCCCGGTATCCGGTGAGCCAGATACGACGATCGGTCTATTCAAGATAGATCCCGATGGTAAAGGTGCGAATCGGGTTAACGTGAAGCTCGGCCGCGCGTCCGTGAACTACATTGAAGTGCTGGATGGATTGAAAGTTGGAGATCGTGTGATCCTCTCGGATATGTCGCAATATGACTCATATCCGCGGATCAGGTTGAACTAAAGTCGCATGCCGTACGTATTGAATTGTTGGTCTGAAGGAGGACTGAAAACAGAATGACTGCAACCGAGCCTCTCATCCACTTGGATGGAGTCACGAAGGTGTTTGTGACCGATGAAGTGGAAACACATGCCCTTTCAGGGATCCACATCGATATTCAACGGGGCGAATACGTTTCTATCTCAGGGCCTTCCGGCTGCGGAAAGTCCACACTGCTAGCCATACTGGGCCTGTTGGATTCACCCACTTCGGGCACTTACATCCTGAATGGCAAGCCGGTGCAGAGCCTAAAACTCTCTGACCGTGCGCGCATCCGCAATCGTGAGATCGGATTCATCTTCCAGGCGTTCAACCTGATTGGTGACCTGAATGTATACGAGAACGTTGAACTGCCTTTGACGTATCGGGGGATGCCTTCGAGTGAAAGGAAGAGGAAGGTACACGAGGCTCTGGAGCGGGTCGGCATGTCGCACCGCATCAAGCATTATCCGTCGCAGCTCTCGGGCGGTCAGCAACAGCGCGTTGCTGTGGCTCGCGCGCTGGCCGGCGATCCTTCGATCCTGCTCGCGGACGAGCCCACCGGAAACCTCGACTCGCAAAACGGGGAACAGGTTATGGATTTGCTTCGCGAGTTACACCGTGGTGGCGCGACCATCTGCATGGTGACCCACGATCCTCGGTATGCGCGGTATGCCGACCGTTCGATTCACCTGTTTGATGGCCGTGTCGTAGAAGAAAACATCGAAGTCCCCGCCTGAAGGTGCCAGAAAGGACGGCGCTCAGCCGGGGAGCGAGGGACAAGATTATGCCGAGTAAGAACGTAGACGTTCTCGCGATTGCTCTCCTGCTGTTGGCCTGCTTTTTCTTCGCGCAGGTACGCAACGCGGTCCGCTTCGAGTTAGGCGCCCACCGGATCGGCTTCACGAATCGGCATGTTGGACCGATAATCGTGGTTCCTGAGCCACCGCGGCCGCCGCTCCCGTTTGCGCGCGATTAGGAAGAGTAATGCGGAAAATCGGGTCTGAGCCGCGCTTCGCTTCGCGAGCGCCGAAGACCAATTTCTGCAATTTTGCTGATACTCTTGATCGTGATCGCCGGCGTCTCCTCATGCAGGGTTGCGCGGCGGACCGGCCCTGCGCCGGTTCCTGGAGTACAAATAACGGGAAATGATTGCGCTTCGAAACGTAGAAAAATATTTTGAGCACGGCCCTACCAAGACGTTTGTGCTACGCCGTATCGCCCTCGATATCAAAGAGGGTGAATTTATCTCGATCATGGGCCCCTCGGGAGCAGGGAAGTCCACGCTTCTGCACTTGCTTGGCATGCACGATAGTGCGTGGACCGGCGAGTACCATTTTTTGAATCAGCCCATCCACAAGCTGAACAAGAAAGATCGCGGCGAGCTCTACAAGAAGTACATCGGCTTCGTCTTCCAAAGCTATCACCTGCTGGATTCACTCACTGTTTACGAGAACCTGGATATTCCTTTGTCCTACCGCAATATCAAGAAGTCAGAGCGGCAGAGCATCGTGTGCGACATCTTGGACCGCTTCAACATGGTGGGCAAGAAGGACCTCTATCCCAACCAGCTTTCCGGAGGGCAGCAGCAGCTTGTCGCGGTTGCACGCGCCATGGTAGCGAGTCCGAAATTGATCCTCGCGGACGAACCGACCGGAAATCTCCACTCGAGTCAAGGGAAAGAGATCATGGAGCTCTTCAAGAAGCTGAATGAGGAAGGGACCACCATCGTGCAGGTTACGCACAATGAGAAGAACGCCGAATACGGCAATCGCATTATTCAAATAGAGGATGGCTGGATCGTCAACAATTGACGGCAACGCAGTTCTCGTTAATCGGACATCTATGAAAATTGTGCCGTCGCAAATGCGCATCCTCATCGCCGACGATCAGCCGGATGTGCTCGAAGCGTTGCGGCTTTTGCTGAAGTGCGAAGGATACAAGATCGAATCTGCGGAATCGCCGCGGCAAGTGCTTCAAATGATCGAGAGCCGCGATTATGATGCGGCCGTGATTGACCTTAACTATACGCGCGATACGACTTCCGGGCAAGAAGGACTAGATCTGCTCGGGAAGATACAAACCTTGGATTCGACCTTGCCAGTGGTTGTCATGACTGCCTGGGGCAGCGTGGATCTGGCGGTACAAGCCATCAAGCGGGGCGCACGCGACTTTATTCAGAAGCCTTGGGAAAATGAGCGACTCGCCTCAATTGTGCGCACGCAGTTGGAATTGAGTGAAGCGATCCGGCGCGGTCAGCGACTGGAGGCGGAAAACGCTATTCTGCGGGGCGATAACTTGCCCACCATGATCGCCCACTCGCCCGCGATGATGCCGGTGCTCGACCTGATCTCGCGGGTAGGTCCTTCGGACGCGAATGTCTTGATTACGGGAGAGCCGGGCACGGGTAAAGAGGTAGTCGCGCGTACCCTGCACGCGATATCTGTCCGCTCGAGCAAGCCGATGGTGACGGTGAATGCCGGCGGCCTCGCAGAGGGCGTGTTCGAAAGCGAGCTCTTCGGCCATGTGAAGGGAGCGTTCACGGATGCCAAGATGGACCGTGTCGGGCGTTTCGAACTGGCCGATACCGGAACGCTCTTCCTCGATGAAATCGCTAACGTACCGCTGAACCTGCAAGCTAAGCTTCTGCGTGTTCTCGAGGTAGGCGAGATGGAACGCGTGGGATCTTCCAAGACAAAGAAGGTGGATGCGCGCGTGATCTCGGCGACGAACGCGAACCTCGCCGAGGAAGTGCAGAACGGGCGCTTTCGCCAGGATCTGCTGTTTCGTCTGAACACGATTGAGATCCATTTGCCGGCGCTCCGGGAACGACAAGAAGACATCCCGCCATTAGCAAACCATTTCCTCGGCGTCCACGCGCGACGCTATCGCAAGAGCATCGCCGGTTTCGACCATAACGCTCTTCAGGCCATGCTGGAGCATACCTGGCAGGGCAACGTTCGAGAGCTGAACCACGTTGTGGAACGGGCCGTCCTGATGGCCCAAAGCACTTGCATAAAGGCGAGCGATCTGGCGCTTCGGGCCTCCAGCACGGGGTCCGCGCGCCTGGAGGACATGAGCCTGGAAGATGTGGAAGAATTCCTGATTAAAAAGGCTCTTGCGCGCTATGGCGGGAATGTCAGCCATGCGGCCAGTGCGCTCGGGCTCAGCCGCAGCGCTCTTTACCGCCGGTTGCAGCGTTTCGGCCTCTGAGCGGGCCCGTGAGTAAGTTCAAGCTGAGCCATGACGCGCGCGTTCTGCTGCTCGCGTTACTGGCTGGCTTGCCGGCCATAATCGTCTCGGTCCTCCTGCTTGCGCTGGGTCATCACGACGGCCGAACGCAATGGACGTTCGATCTTCTAATCATTTGTTTTTGGCTTGCTTTGTCGTTCGCCGCGCGCAACCGCGTCGCGGGACCGCTACGCACGTTGGCGAATCTACTCGAAGCTATGCGCGAGGGGGATTACTCCATCCGCGGGCGCGTCGATAATCCGAGAGAGCCGATGGGCGAAGTCATGCAGCAGGTGAATGCCATGGCGGCCACGCTACGCGATCAACGGCTCGGAGCACTGGAAGCGACCGCTCTGCTTAGGAAGGTGATGGAAGAAATCGATGTTGCAGTGTTCGCCTTCGACCCCCAGCAAGCACTGCGGCTTGTGAACCGTGCCGGGGAGCGCCTGCTTGCGCAGCCCGCCGAACGTCTGCTCGCGCGTGATGCGACATCGCTGGGTTTGGCGGAATATCTACTAGGTGATCCGGAACAGACAATTCAGCGCTCCTTCCAGGGAGGCACGGGCCGTTGGGGCATTCGGCGAAGCAATTTTCGTGAAGGCGGCCTGCCGCACCAATTGCTTGTCGTGACCGATCTGACCCGTCCCTTACGTGAGGAAGAGTTGCAAGCGTGGCAGCGCCTGGTCCGGGTCATCGGCCATGAGCTGAACAATTCGCTAACGCCGATTAAATCGATTGCCCAGAGCTTAGAGAATCTGATCAAGAGCGATCCCCCTCCTGATGATTGGACAGACGACATGGCACGCGGCCTGAATGTAATCGCTTCTCGCTCCGAATCGCTCAGCCGTTTCATGAGCTCCTACGCACGACTCGCGAAGCTTCCTGCGCCGAAATTCGGAGCCGTGGAGGTGAATTCATTGTTGCGCCGCGTCACCAGTCTCGAGATGCGCATGCCGGTTTTTTTCGAAGAATGCCCTCCTCTGACAATTCAAGGCGATGCGGATCAACTGGAACAGGCCTTGATCAATCTGGTCAGGAACGCCGTGGATGCATCGCAGGAGACCGGCGGACGAGTATTTGTAAGACATGAGCGCTCGCCAGGAAGCGTTCACATCAAAATCCGCGACGAGGGCCCAGGGCTATCAAACACAAGTAATCTCTTCGTGCCATTCTTCACAACGAAGCGTGGCGGCTCGGGAATCGGACTTGTATTGAGCCGCCAAATTGCGGAGGCGCACAACGGCACGGTTACACTTCGCAATGCGCAGGACGGTTATGGCTGCGAAGCCACTCTCACGCTTCCAGTTCAATGACGGCACGCGTGCAGGCTGCTTGCCGCTTCCTGTGAGCTATCCGCGTGATACGAACTCCGCACCAGCGGCCCGGCTTCTACGTGCGCAAATCCCATCGCGATACCCGCGCGCTTGTAAGTATCGAACTCTTCCTGAGAGATGTAGCGCAGAATCGGAAGGTGCTTGGCTGACGGTCTTAGATACTGTCCCAGCGTGAGAATGTTGACACCATGATCGCGCAGGTCTCGGATAACGCTTAGCACTTCCAGTTCAGTTTCGCCAAGTCCGAGCATGAGCCCCGACTTAGTGGGAACATGCGGACGAACCTGCTTGGCGTACCGAAGAATATCCAACGATCTCTCATAGCGCGCGCCCAGCCGGACCTGGCGATACAAACGCGGAACAGTTTCTGTGTTGTGATTCAGCACGTCCGGATGCGCATTCATCACAATGTCCATCGCTGCGTGCGAGCCTTGGAAATCGGGAATCAATACTTCAACTTTGCAGCCGGATACGTGATTTCGTATCGCCTGGATGGTTAAGGCAAACAGCTCCGCGCCTCCATCTTTGCGATCATCACGATTTACGCTGGTCACTACCGCGTAGCGCAAACCAAGTACGGCGCACGCCTCTCCCACGCGGCGCGGCTCATCATAATCAACGGCCAGCGGAGCGCCTTTCTGCACCGCACAGAAGCCACACCGCCGAGTACAAACGTTTCCAAGAATCATAAATGTGGCGGTGCGCCGATTCCAACATTCACCAACATTTGGACACGCGGCGCTTTCGCAAACAGTGTGAAGCTGCAAACGTGTGATCAGATTCTTGAGTTCTCGATAGTTATCGCCGACGGGAGCGGCGGCGCGTAGCCATTTCGGCCGCTCCGGTTGCGATGAGATTGTGACCAACACTGCTTTCAGTTTATCGTCAGTCGGCTACTCTAAATGGAAGAGATTGATACAAACTGGAAGTTTTAACACAAACGTTCTAGCCACATCATGTTTGATTAAGAATGCCTTCATTTTCGCGACTCACTGCAACCAGCTCCGGTTTTGATGTATCCAACGAGATGTAGCCCAAGAGCGCTCTTCGGTTACTTAGAAAAGTTGCTTCGCAACATTCGCGACTAAGTCGAACGTTGCACAAATAGAGATATAAATAGCTTTGGGAGATTTACAATGAAAGACAAAATTATGGCGGGCTTGCTGTCTTTGGGCTTGCTCGCTGGAGCCGCTTGTGCTCAGGAAGGAAACAAGCAGGACGTGACTGTTTCTGCGCTCGGCTCGTTTCAGCAGGGCACAAATGGAAATGGAATCAATCAAACTGCTACGAATTCAGCAGGCGTTCTGTTCAGCTATCGTTACTTTTTCACCGACCATCAGGGCGTGGAACTGAACTACGGCTTTAGCCGTTACAACCAGGATTTCGCGTCGCTCAACACGACTGCGCCGGCATTCGCGCCGTTCGGAGTGACCGCAAATACGAACGAAGCGACGGCTTCCTATGTCTACCGGTTCGGTGCTCGTCACCGGCTGAGGCCGTTTATCAGCGCCGGCACGGGCGCGTTAATGTTCGTTCCGAACTCGTTTGCCAGCGGCTCGACATCCGCCACACCTGATTTCGTGTATGGCGCAGGTGCAGACATCGCGCTGAGCCACAAAGTAACTCTTCGGCTCGGATACCGCGGTCATGTATTCGAGGCTCCGGACTTCGGTGTAGCGGCATTGAACACGGGTTCAGTGACTCACATGGCCGAACCGTTCGGTGGGCTTTCGTTCCACTTCTAGTTGATCTGGACGGAGGGCTTCGCAGGAGGCCCTCCCTTTTTGCCTAGATCCAATTTCCGGGCGGAGTTATTTCTACCCAACTGCCCGGCAACCGGTCTTGATGAAGCGTCACTCTTCGAACATACCTCGAAAGAGTTGAAAATTCTGAGAGCATTCTCACCTCGGCTCCATCATGTGACGCAAGGTCTGCAGCACCAGGTGCCTGCTGCCGCATGCAAGCGATCAGTTCATCGCGCAACATCGGCGCATCAGACGCGTTCGGAGTGGCTTCGTATTCCGGTTCAAGAACTACGCGCCCGATCGCGGACGATGTGGGCTCAATATCTCGGAAGATGTCTTCGAGGAACCATTCCAGGCTTGGATTCACGCCTACATCTCCCGCCGGTTCTCCAGAGAGCGCGACATGGTCACTTCATCCGCAAATTCCAGATCGCTTCCGACCGGTATTCCCATTGCTATGCGGGTAATCCTCGGCCCCAGTGGCTTTAGCAACCGTGATAGATAAACTGCGGTTGCCTCGCCCTCTACTGTCGGGTTAGTGGCGAGAATCACTTCGTCGATTTCGACCTGATTCAACCTGTCAACGAGGCCCTTTATGCGCAACTGCTCGGGTCCGATACCTCGCAACGGAGAGATCGCGCCGTGAAGCACATAATACAAGCCGCGGAAGGCGTGGGTGGTTTCAATAGGCAGGATGTTATGCGGCTCCTCGACAACACAGATCTGCGATTGCTCGCGATGTGGGTCGCGGCAGTACAGGCAGATCTCACCATCGCTAACGTTGTTGCAGAGGGAGCAGATCCCCAATTTCTCTTTGATGTCGAGGATCGCTTGGGCCAGGTTTTCAGAATCCTCGCGCGGAGCGCGGAGGAGATGAAAGGCGATACGTTGCGCCGATTTCTGCCCAATGCCGGGCAGGCGCTTGCACTCCTGGATCAGGCGGGCCAGTGGTTCAGCAAATTCTGGCATCGTGCCCTGTGGAGCCTAGAACATTCCAGGCGGAAGACCCAGTCCACCGAGCATTCCGCCCATTTTCCCCTGGGCCTCATCGTCAACTTTCTTAGCGGCCTCGTTGAAGGCCGCCAATACCATGTCCTGGAGCATCTCGACATCGCCGGCAACCTCCGGATCGATTTTGACACTCAGGACATTCTTGTGGCCGTCCATTTTCACGGTGACCATGCCGCCGCCCGCAGACGCCTCAACCCGAATGGCAGCGATCTGCTCCTGCAGTTTCTGTTGCATCTGCTGCGCCTGCTTCATCATGGCTTGCATATTGCCGGGCATTTTCATGAAGTGAATCCTCTTGTTTTATGAAATGGGCGCGACAGGTGCTTACTCCGCGCTGTTACTCATTCAAATTTCGCACTGTGCGAACGTGGGCATCCGGAAAAAGCTCCTGAAACCGCTTCACTCCGGGATGTGAGAGAGCGCGTTCTCGTATCTCCGCCTCCTGCCTGCTTTCACTTGCGGGCGCTTCCAATGAGTTCGCAATCACATTTTCTCCGCTCTCAATGCGCACGCGAACAGACTTGCCGAGAATTTCGGAAGCGATCCGCTGGAACGCCGGATCCTTCAGAGAAAGAAGCATCGCCTTTGGGACGCGGATGAGCAGCTCACTACCTTGCAGTGTGACCGCTGAGTGTTGAATGGCGTCGGCGGTGAAGTCGAGTTTCGCCTTGCTGAGTGCGTTGAACAGCAGTTGTGCCAGGTTGTCCGGGTTTGTGTCGACTAGCTGATTGGCCGAAACTTCTTCAGGACGCTTCGACGAGGGAGCCGGGGCTTTGGCGGGCACCTGAAACCCGGAGGGCCTCGGAGCCGTACTGCGAGTAGAAGCACTGAGCAGCGCGTTCGGCTCGGCTGGGGGTACACTGCGCGTCGCTGCCGGAGTTTTCAAACCCGCGAGTACTTCTTCTATGGACTGGAGCTTGCCGGCGTGCACCAGCTTAATCAGTCCAAGCTCGAGATGTAATCGCGGTTGCAATGAAGTTTGCAGAGCCTTGTACAGCTCGAGCGTCAGGTTTAAATAACGGGTAAGGTCCTCTTCGGTGAACGAAGCGGCCACTTCGAGCAAGCTTTGCTGCTCCGCATCCGAAGCGGCGATCAGGCGCGTCGGTTTACCGGCGATTTTCACAACCAGCAAATTGCGCCAATAGCGAGACAGTTCACGCGAAAAATGCTGGAGACTCTTGCCATTGGTTTCCAACTCCTGAACGATTTCCAGCATTTTTGACGGGCTCTGGGCGTTGATCGCGTCGGCAACCGCCCGGAGTGAGTCGACATCGAAAACTCCGAGCAGGGCGCGCACGTCCTCGACGCGCAGCGTCTTCCCACAGCATGCAATGGCCTGATCCAGGGCGGAAAGGGAGTCGCGGACGCTGCCTTCACCCGCTTGCGCGACTACGGAAAGAACGTTTTCGTCCGCATCGATATCTTCCTGAGCAGCGATGAACTTCATGCGGTTGACGATCTCGGTGAAATCGACAGAGCGAAAATTGAAGTGCTGGCATCGCGAGGCGATCGTATTCGGAATCTCGTAGGCTTCCGTCGTACACAGAATGAAGATCACCCATTCCGGCGGCTCTTCCAGTGTTTTCAACAGAGCGTTAAACGCCTCTTTTGTGATCTGGTGAGCCTCGTCAACGATGAAGACTTTGTAGCGATCGCGTGCCGGGCGGTAGCGCACATTTTCCCGGATCTCGCGCATTTCGTTGATGCCGCGGTTTGAAGCCGCATCGATCTCGATAACGTCGACCGAATTGCTCGCGCTTATTTCAACACAGCTCGAACAGACGCCGCAGGGTGTCGCGGTGGGGCCCTGAACACAATTGAGACAACGCGCGAGAATGCGCGCCACGGTCGTCTTACCGGTCCCACGCTGACCCGAAAAGATGTAGCCGTGAGCGATCCTGTTACTCGCAATCGCGTTAACTAGGGTTTTCTGAATGTGTTCTTGCCCGATTAGCTCGCTAAATGATTGCGGACGATACTTCCTCGCAATGACTTGATACATGGAATACTATGGCGTGCACTCGGGAGCATGTTTGCCAGACCCCGGGTGATCCGCGGCACACAAGCTAAATCGCTACCGTTGCTTCCTTCCGGACCTGGCGGGGTTTACAATCGCCCATTGCACGAAGCCCGGAGCCTGACAATCCACAATGTTAGCATCCGTCATTGTTTCCTAGGACCCAAGACTGCCCGTAATTTTTCTCCGAAAATTGTGTTGAGCACTGGCTTAGTTTCGGGTTTGCGCTCTTGTTGCGGGGTCGGTTGCAGGGGCGGCTTCTCCCGCTGTTCGGCGTGCCGGTTTTCGGGCGCACTGACAGGGGTGCGCACTTCGCTTTCAACCGCGACGGTGACGGTCACCGGGCTCGGCTCGGAGACAGCAGGCGCCGGCTCCTGGAGGTAACGTTCTTTCCTGAGCAGTATCCTCTCGAGCGGCCCGATCCAGCCTGTAAACTCGCCTTCAATATGACGGTCACGCTTGAAAGCGCTCCGCATCGCTTCCATCTTTGAGTCGAGATTGTCGAGATGATGGAGCAGCAGCGCTTCTGGAAAAGCGGGGACTTTCGGTGATCCAAACTCCAGTTCACCGTGATGACTGATGATCAAGTGCTCGAGGAGGGTACGAAGTTTGTGCGGAAAGGCGGGCAGCTTCTCGAATGCTCCATTCAGAAGCCGCAAGCCCAAGATGATATGACCTAGCAATTGTCCGTCCGCGCTGTACCCGAAGCTACGGGCGTAAGAAAGCTCATTCACCTTGCCGATGTCGTGAAGGATTGCGCCGGCCAAAACGAGGTCAAGATCTATTTCCTTGTAATGAGAGGCTGTCAGTTTTGCGAGAGCACACAGTGAAAGGACATGCTCGATCAGGCCGCCGCGGCAGGCATGGTGAATGTTTTTTGCCGCGGGAGCCATCCGGTACATCTCCGCCAATGCCGCATCCGAGAACACGAGCTGAAGCAGCTCGCGAAGATTCGGATTTCCCAGCCCGGCGATAATGGCTTGCAACTCGGCCCACATCTCCGAGGCATCACGCTCGGAGCAGGGGAAGTAATCAGCGAGGTCGACCTCATGTTCCTGTAACCGGCGAAGCCGGTGAATGGTGAACTGGGACCGATTCTGATAGACCTGAAGCAAACCTTTGACTTTCACGAAGTCATCGCGCTCGAAGGTGTGCATCACCTCTGGAACGTTGTCCCACATCTTGGCCTCGATCTCGCCCGTTCGATCGGCTAGATGCAGTGACAGGTATGGTTCACCGGTCTTTTTCTGCCGGATTTCTTTTACGAGAACCAGGAATTGAGCGGTGACAACTTCGTTCGGGACCAGATCCCCGGCGTACGGCGCCTTCATACAGAGCTAGCGCGAGCTACTCTTTCCTGTGACAGTTGTCTCTGTGCCGGGAATGGGAATTACCCAGAGTAATCGCTTATGGCGGGTCTTTTGCTCGACTTCGGCCTTGGTAACAGTCTCGGGCTTGAGTTGCGCTACTTCCTGCCATCTTGTGTCCTGGCCCGGTGCGGCGCCCGTGTCCACGAAACCTGGTTTGATCTGCAGAAATGCCTGCCTTCGAAGCTGGGTCAGATACTCGCGCACTTTGGGCTGCATCTTCGGACCATAGAGAATATTCTCGATATCGGTCTTAACATCCGCCAGAGGAGCAAGGCCCTGTTTCGTGTGATCGTCAATTTTGAAGATCTCGAATCCTGTAGGCAGCTTGATCGGTTGTGTCACCGCTCCTTTGGGGAGATTCCATACAGCGCTTTCGATGTTTGGAGCCAGATCACCCTTCTTGTAGCCGCCCAGAACGCCGCCATCTTTGGCCGTCGCTGCATCCGAATTATCCCGTGCCAGATCTGAAAAACGCTCGCCGCGAGCTGCTTCTGCCTGAATTTCTTTCGCCTTTTTCTCTGCTGCAGCGACTCCGGCGGCGTTCTTGCCTTCGGTCGAAATCAAAATTTCACTCAAGAACACTTTTTCGTCGCGGATGAATTCACTCTTGTGGGCGTTGTAGTAGTCCTCGATCTCTTTCTCCGTAATGCTGATGTGACGCCCGACTTCCTCGCCTACTACCTGCCGAGTCAAAATCGCGTTCTTCGCCTCGCTCAGGAAATCCTCGTAGCTTTTGCCGGACTGCTGCCGGATCCAGTCATGAAATTTGTCGGTATCCGTGATCCCAGATTGGCGCTGGACATTCGCCATATACTTGCTAACTTCGGAATCGACGTTGATGTTCAGCTCGTTGCCCTTTTGCACGAGCAGCAGCTCGTCAATGCGGTCGCGAAGAATATCTTTGTCCCTCTGCTCGAGCGTTTGCTGATATTGAAGGCCCGAGATGCCTTGCGCCTTGAGTTCCTGCGCATTTTCCTTTTGAAGACGTTCAATCTCATCCTGGCTGACGATGTCGCCATTTACCTTTGCAACAATCTGGTCCACCACCGTATAGTTGTCGGCGGCTAGAACCATTGAACCGAAGGCAAGAAAGATAAGACAAACAGCTTTCATATTGTTGTTTCTATTCATTATGGCAACTGCTGGCTGCCCGAGAAACAATGAATGAACGTGCGCACCGGCTGCCGGTTGACGTCGCTGTGAGTGACAGTCAGTTCGGTCGACATCGCCTGAAGTTTCGTCCAGCAGTTGGCCGGTGTTGCCGATGCGCCGAGCGGGAGATTTAAAGTGCCCTGGATAGTGAACTTAGACCGTTTCCAGCTTCCGATTATCCTGCGTAGCGGCCACGAGACGAAACATTTTCCGCATGGTCTTTAGACCACAACGTTCGTGTCAACGAGATGGCACGCCGGTAGAGGTCCTCTTTACTCCAGCCTCTGTCGCGGAGGCAACTCGATCCTTACTGTAGCAAGGAGGAAATCCTTGTCCAGAACCCGCCGTTTGGTTACCGAGGTAAATGAACTGACAAGCCCAGTCTTGAAAATTACCGCGATGTGGAATTTCGTTTGTGTTAAGGCGAAGGAGGTGTAAGTTGGTTTCTCTTGCAAACAGAAACCAACTGAGAAAACGAGCGATTGAGCAAACGCGCGAAGGAGGTGGCCAGAAATGAGACGGAAAGACGGGGGCAGATCAAAGATCACTGCCCCCATCAGCAATCATGGGTAAAGGCTGGGGTCAATCCTCAGTTAGCGCATCAGCTTACGGCGCAGCACACCGACCAAGCCAAGGACTCCAGACCCTAACATCAGGATGCTTCTGGGCTCAGGAGTGACGGTGCCGTTTATCGCGAACGCCGACCCTGGAGCAGGATCTAGCGAGATCCCGCTCGCGCTTACCCAGCTCGCCCTATTTATTGCACTTCCGCTTGACCACCAATCTAGTCCCGGCGGTCCAGCAGTCACGTTGAGCCAGTAAGTTCCGGCTCCTAGGGCCAAGGTGGTGAAAGGAACGTCAGAATACAGACATTGGCCGAGCCCGTTGCATGGGCCGGTTATGGGTAGGACACTCATGCCACTGCCGGAGTTTACTCCAAAGTCCTCGCCGGACGTGATCGACCAACTTAGCGTAGCACCTGGCCCAAACGTGGGTGCGGTCCCATAGAACGTCAAAGACGACGGAGTACAACTCACGCCGGAACATGTGAACGTGTTGCTGAGGACGGCCTTGCCGGCGACGCTTAATTTGGTTGAACTAGAGTTAGGGGCACCGTTGTTGAAAATCGTCCCGGCCATGGCTGGAACCCCAGCCAATGTCAGGCAGAACACTGTGAGCAGAAGTAGTAAAGCGATCCGTGGTTTCATGCTAGAACTCTCCTCTCGGTTCGACGGAATGCCGGCTTTTCCGTTGAAAAGTAGCGACCATCGAATAACTGACTTGTACGCCACCTTTCTCCTTTTGTCAAGATTTATCCCATACACCACAGATTTATCCCGATACACGACAGATTTATCCCATATGCGACAGATTTCTCCCCATGCACCTTCAGATTCGGAGACTCGGGCCCCAGGGCTTCGATTGCCAACGCGACCGGCATTCTTCCCCTCTCTTACTGGCCGCGCCGCTATGTCGCGCACCCGTTTTACGTCGTTGCAGCAACCGGCTGTTCAGCAGTTAATTCGGTAAGCGCGGCCTTGAGTTCGTCTAACAAACGCGCCGGCGTAGGGGCCGCGCTGAGTGGCAGTTTCAAGACTCCCGCGGGCGTGAATTGGGCATTTGGCGTGCTGCGCACCAGAGCCATCAGCTTGATTGGGTCGATTTTCGATTGCTGATGAAATTTGATGTTCGCAAATCCCTGCCGGCGGTCGATCGACTCCACTCCTATTGCTTCGGCCGCGCTCTTAAGAATGGAGAAGCGAACCAAATTGTGTACCTCTTCCGGTACGGGGCCGTAGCGATCGGTTAGCTCGTCGATAATACGGCCCCCCTGTTCATCGTCTTTTGCGTCGGCGATGCGCTTGTAAGATCGGAGCCGCTGCGCTTCATCGGAGATATACGTTGTCGGAATGCGAATATCCAGGCCCAGATTCAGGGTTGCGTGAATCTCCAGCGGAATCTCCTCGCCCTTCAATTCCCGAACGGTTTCGTCGAGCAGCCGCACATACGTGTCGTACCCCACCGCTTCAATATGCCCATGCTGCTCGCCGCCGAGTAGATTTCCGGCGCCGCGCAATTCCAAATCGAGTGCAGCAATTTTGAATCCGGCCCCCAAGTCGCTGAATTCCTTGAGCGCAGCCAGACGCTTGCGTGCAACCTCACTGAGCTGCGTGTCGGCTGGAATCAGCAGATACGCGTAGGCTCTCCGATTGGACCGCCCCACCCGGCCGCGCAATTGATACAGCTCGCTAAGGCCGTATCGCTCCGCGTTCTCGATTATGATAGTGTTCGCGAGTGGAATATCGAGGCCGTTTTCGACGATGGTAGTCGAAACAAAGACGTCGTACTCGTGCCGCATGAACCCGAGAAGAACCTTCTCGAGTTCAGCTTCCCTCATCTGCCCGTGCCCAACGCCGATCCGGCACGGCCGAACGAGTTCCTGAATGGAGGCGGCCCGCATAAAAATTGTGTCCACACGATTGTGAACGAAGTAGACCTGCCCCTGCCGTTGCAGCTCCTGTTCGATAGCCGATTTAATCAGGTCAGGATTGAAGTGCGCCACTACAGTGTTGATCGATAGCCGGTCCTTCGGCGCCGTTTCGATAACCGACATGTCGCGCAAGCCGAGCAGTGACATGTGCAGCGTACGAGGAATCGGCGTGGCAGACATCGTAAGCACGTCCACGTTGTGCCGCAATTGCTTCAAGCGTTCTTTGTGCCTGACGCCGAAGCGCTGCTCTTCATCCACAACCAGCAGTCCGAGATCATAAAACTGAACGTCCTTGGAGAGTAGCCGGTGGGTCCCCACCAGAACATCGACCTTACCGGTCGCCAGATCTTCCAGCACGGCTGTGATCTCTTTGGTGCTGCGAAAACGGCTGACCAGTTCCACACGAATCGGAAACGAGGCGAAGCGACGCTTGAAGGTTTCGTAGTGCTGAAATGATAGGACGGTGGTGGGTGCAAGCACTGCGACCTGTTTCCCATCACCCAGGGCCTTGAAAGCGGCTCGCATCGCGACCTCAGTTTTGCCGAAGCCCACATCGCCGCAGAGTAGGCGATCCATCGGCTGCTCACTTTCCATGTCGCCCTTTATTTGAGTCACGGCCGTTAGCTGATCTTTAGTCGGCGTATATTCAAATGCATCCTCAAACTCACGCTGCCAATTGCTATCGGGGGAAAAGGCAAAGCCCTTGGTTAATCTGCGCTGCGCGTACAGCTTCAGGAGCTCGTCGGCCATATCGCGCATTTTGGCCTTTACGCGCGACTTCGTCTTTTCCCAGGTGACGCCGCCTAAGCGGTCGAGGTGCGGTTTCCCTTCGCCCGCGCCACGGTATTTCTGTACCAGATCGAGCCGCGTCAGAGGAACGTAGAGCTTTGATTCCGCGGCGTACTCGATCAGCATGAAATCGCCCTTTTGATCACCCTGCGCCAGTTCTCGAATTCCGAGGAACTGCCCGACACCGTGCGTGGTGTGAACGACGAAATCGCCCGGCTTCAGATCCGCTATGTCGGCCGCGAAGGCGGCAAGCTGCGACTTAGCCGGCTGGCGCGCAATCAGGTCGGAGGTTTCAAACAGATCCTCCGATCCGAGGATTGCCAAGTTCGAATCGACAAGAACGGCCCCGCGGCGCACGGCGCCTTTGATGACAAATGCACTCGATACAACACCGGCGTGATATGAGCGGTCAGCTAGCGAGGGCCTGGTCCCGGCTGCTTCAGATCCGATCTGATAAGGAACCGAGTACTCCTGCAGAACGTCGGCCACGCGTTCCACCTCGCCTGTCGAGGCGGCGAAGAAGGCGACTCGGTTGCCGGCGTGAATCAGGTTTCGTGCTTCAGCAACAGCTACCGCCATGTTGCCTTGAAACGTGAGCGACGGCCGGGTCGGGATGTGCAAGCGCAGAGTCTTGCCCGGTGCCTCCTCGCTCCGAATCAGCTCCAACTCCTCGAAACCGACGCGAATGCGACTTTCGAAAACGGCTTCGATTTCTTCCCAGTGAGAGAAATTCTTTTCGGGCGCGATGGGGGAGGGCCTGTCCGGATGCTCGAGCCTTTGCCACAGCCTGCCGGCGGCCCATTCCACCGCCGCGGGTTCATCTATAACAATGACGGCATCCCGATTCAGAGAGAAGAGATTCTGCTCGCGTGGGCGAACCAGGGGCACCAGAAACTCCCAACCCGGGAACACTTCACCTGGATTCGACAGGTCCAGATCAGCCTGTTCCGCAGCCTGGGCCAGTTGCGCCAGCGAAGGTCGCGATCTTGGATATTCGGCCAGGGGCAACAACGTGGCCGAAGAAACCTTCAGGACCGATCGTTGTGACTCGACGTCAAACTGGCGAATCGATTCAATTTCGTCACCGAAGAACTCAACGCGGACCGGCCGGACCGCTTCAGCCGGAAAAACATCGAGAATGCCTCCGCGAATGGAATATTCGCCAACCATCTCAACCGGCTCGCGCCTCTCGTACCCGATGCTTTCGAGATGTTGTACCAGATCTTGCAGCGGAAGCTCTTCGCCGACCCGCAGCGTCAGCGCCAATTGGCGGTAGAAATCAGCCGATTCCGTGCGCAGAAGAGCGGACGCAATGGGCACAATCGTAATCGGGATCTTTTGGGTCGAAAGTCGCCACAGCGCTACTGCTCTTTTCTCAGAAATCTCGTTGTGCGGCGAAAGTCTCTGATGTGGGAGGACGTCGAGCGACGGGACGAGTTGTGGAGACGGCAGATCGCGGCCTTCGAAGAGCAGGTCGAAGAAAACCTCAACCGTTTCTACCAGGGTCTCGGCCTGCTTGTTGCCGTCGACGATGACGAATAAGGGTTTCTCGGTGGCTTGGTAAAGCAGCACCAGATACAGCGCTTTGGCAGTGTTGACCAGCCCCGAAACAAGATACGGACCACGCTCCCCTCGCGTCAGGCTGTGCAGCAGAAATTGAAAATCGCTCTGCCGGGCGGCAGATTGCAGTAGGTCTCGTGTCGCCGGGTGAATCACTGGGTGCGCGCGGGCGTGGCGGTAGGCGCTTGTTCACGAGAAATGATCTTTTCGGCGATGTCGGTAGTCGAGTAGCCGGGCTCCAGTGGCAAAGCGTGCACCTCGCCGCCTGCGGCTTCGACTTCCTCGCGTCCCGCGATGAAATGCGCCCAGTCCGCACCTTTCACCAGCACGTCTGGCAGCACGTCCGCGATCAACTCGCGCGGCGTGTCTTCATCGAACAGAGTGACCGCATCTACTGCTTCCAAACGCAGCGCTAGCGCAGCTCTCGTCTGTTCATCGAAAAAGGGGCGGGACGGGCCCTTGAGGCGCTGCACGCTAGAATCGGTATTCAATGCGAGGATCAGAACGTCTCCCAGTGATCGCGCGCGCTCGAGTAAGCGGATGTGGCCGGGGTGGAGTATGTCGTAGCATCCGTTCGTAAAAACGACTTTTCTTCCCTCCGATTTCCATTCCTTACGCTTTTGAACAAGCGCTTCACGTGTGTAAAATCGGGCCATTCCCGCTCTCATTTTACGATCCGCCTCTATTGAGCCGGATCGGCGGGTATCCTAGAGCTTTGAAGCGTTTACCGGGATGCAGTTCAATAAAATTCTAGTTCGCGCAACGAACTGGTTGGGCGACGCGGTAATGTCGATTCCCGCGCTGCAAGCATTACGGGAATGCTTTCCATCCGCGCATATCGCCATTCTGGCGCGGCCCTGGGTCGCGTCCTTGTATGGTCGCGAACCATTCTGCGACGAGCTGATCGGCTACGAAGCGCCGAAAGGCTGGCGGGGCCTGCGCGAAAAACGGGAACTCGCTTCGCAACTGAAGCGCCGTGAGTTCGATTGTGCCGTTCTCTTCCAGAACGCCTTCGAAGCGGCAGCTATAGCTAGAGGAGCTAATATTCCCGTTCGCATCGGCTATGCCCGGGACGGCCGAAGCCTTCTGTTGACTCATGCGATCCGCACTCCGCTGAAGGGCGAAACGCCGCAGCATCAGCGATTCTACTACCTCGAACTGCTGAAACGTGCCGGCGTGATTGATCGGTATCCACTCGATAAGCCGATCGTGCTGCATGGATCGGTGGCGGCCGCGGAAAACGGGCGCAAACTGCTATTGAAGGCCGGCTTGACTCAACCGGTGATCGGGATTAGCCCAGGGGCTGCTTATGGCGGCGCGAAACGATGGCTTCCCCAGCGGTTTGCAGAAGCTGCCGTGCATCTGGCGCGTGAGCGGCGTGGGGCGGTCGCGGTATTTGGCTCGCGAGAAGAACAAGAAATCGCCGAGAGGGTTCGAGAGAGCGTAGCGGCTCGCGACGTGAAATGCATGAACCTTGCGGGCTCCACGGCGCTTGCCGATTTCATCCATATCGCCGCCGCGTGCGATCTTTTTCTGACCAATGATTCGGGTCCGATGCACGTTGCCTCCGCGCTGGGTGTACCTACAGTGGCGATCTTTGGCGCCACGGACGACGAAGCTACGGGGCCCACCGGTCTGCATAGCCGCGTGGTTCGCGAGCCGGTAGAGTGCAGCCCGTGCCTACTGCGCGAATGTCCTATTGATCACCGCTGCATGACTCGCGTGACGGCTGAGCGAGTGGCGGCGGCTGCGAACACACTGGTGGGGATCGGAAAGGCCTGATGGATACCCGAACAAAAATCATCCCCTACCGCGATGTACCATCCCTACTCGGTACGGAGGAATGGACTGCCGCGGTCGGCACGTTCGATCCGCTCACCGCGAAGCAGGCGAGCCGTCTGGCGGATTTCAAGCGTACTGGGCGCAAGTTGCTCGTAGTTGTACTCGATGAGGAAGGCTCGTTATTGAGATCCGAAGCCCGCGCTGCCTTGGTAGCCGCTCTGCGCGATGTGGATGCTGTCATAGTGGTCAGAGCTGATCAGCTTTCAAACCTCTCGCGGAATCGCCAGCTCACGGTAGTACTTGATTTCGAGGGTGAGAAGTTGCGGACCGCAGAGTTTGTTCAGTTTGTTTTGCGGCGCCACGGACTGATGCAGGAAAGTTGATGCCTTCCATCCTGATAATACGGTTGGGCGCAATGGGAGACGTGATCCACGCTCTGCCCGCTGCTGCGACATTGAAGCAAAACTTTCCCGATCGAAAGACCATCTGGCTGCTATCACCGCGCTGGATGCCACTTCTCGAAGGCAATCCGTTTATTGATGAACTGATACCTTTCGATCGCACGGGCTGGCATTCCTGGCGTAAGTTGCGCGGCATTCGACCGGATCTCGCGGTCGATTTTCAGGGCCTCGTGCAGTCGGCTCTCGCGGGCCGAATGGCTCGACCAGGCGAGTTCTACGGCTTCGCCTCGTCTGTGGCTCGCGAGCCGCTCGCCTCAATCTTCTATACCCATCGAATATCAGTCACGGGTCCGCACCGGGTGCAACGGAATCTGCAACTCGTGGCCGCGGCGGGTGCTACGAAGCAGACGCAACAAGCTTGGATACCGCAGGGATCTCCGGAAGGCGAGCTTCCCACCGCTCCGTTTGTCCTCACCAGCCCGTTTGCGGGTTGGGGCGGCAAGCAGTGGCCGCTCGCGCATTATGAGCGCCTCGGCCAGTTCCTAAGCAATGAAGGAGTCGAGCTTGTGGTTAACGTGCGGACGGAGCGCGCGAACGAACTCCAACGACTAAGGTATGCGCACATCCATACGTCCTCGCTTTCCGGATTGATCGACGCGACTCGTCGCGCTGTAGCAGTGATGGGCGTCGACAGCGGACCTCTCCATTTGGCGGCAGCGCTGGATAAACCGGGTGTCGCGCTGTTCGGGCCTACCGATCCTGCGCAAACCGGACCTTCCAATAGCCGCATGATTGTGCTTCGCGCTGAAGCTGCCGAGACCACATACAAACGAGGAGCTGACGTGCACAGCAGCATGACCGAGATTAGTGCCGAGCAGGTAGCGGGCGCTCTGATTCGATCTCTTGCCGGGAAGGCGGCTCCGGTATCGCGGCAGTGAATCGCGCACAGACCCGAGCGGCTTCTCGATACTGGTTTCCCAAATTATATGCCGACTTTGTGCAGCGGCTGCGAGTTGCATCAGGTTTCCTGCTGCTCATCGCATTTGCGTGGTTCTCCCATCCTTCCATCGCGTCCCTTGCAGCCGGTCTTCCTATCTCAGTCTGTGGGCTGTTTCTCAGAGGCTGGGCAGCTGGCCATCTCGCGAAAGATCGAGAACTTGCAACCTCCGGCCCGTATGCCTACGTCCGCAATCCTCTCTATATGGGGACGGTCATCGTCGCACTCGGAATTGTGATCGCTTGCCGCAGCGCTTGGATGGCTCTTGTTTTTGCGGCGGTGTTCTTGCTCGTCTATCTTCCTGTCGTGGAGTTGGAGGAGCAGCACTTGCGTGATATCTTCGCCGACTATGATGGCTACGCTTTACGAGTTCGCCGCTTTCTTCCTGGTTCGCCGTTTCGTGTTTCCGACCGGCGATTCTCATGGCCGCTCTATCGGCACAATGAAGAATATAAGGCCGGCGGCGGATTTTTGATCGCTGCCGCCTGGCTCTTTTGGTGCTGCATTGGCAGCCGATGAGCCCTGTCGCTATAATCCTTGCATTTGCGCCGGTTCGACCAGCTCGGCTTGTTCCATGTTGTCGGGTTCGCTCTCATTTTGCAGATTGGTTGCGGCAACGCGCATCGCCAGCCGGAAATCCGCAAGAGCGAGTCTGAGCCGATCGAGCAGGCGAGCGCAGATCGAGTTCACCGATTCCGCTTCCGATGGTACTCCCGACTTCCTTCGACTGAACAACGAGGCTGATCAGCAGGCATTTCGGCGCTGGTTCACGTTTGTCGCGGAAGTGCAGTACTTCACTCCGGTGTCCCATGTTCCTACCGAAATCACCAACCGCGCCGCTCTTGTCCGATACGCCCATCCTGAAGCACTGCGTCTGCACGACCCGAACTGGTACGCGTCTGCGGCATTTGCCCCTGATCCCGGCGATCGATTCAATTGCTAAATACAACTATCCGCGAACGCCGCTCGGTCCAGCGCTCTTTCGCGTTCGCTCCGGGCCGTGGTCCCTTTCCGATCTGCAGACCGGGGCTCTCATGCAATTTGCAAACGCGGAAACGCTGCAAAGATTCAACACGTTTCTTATCAGCCGGGATCTCGGCAGCGCTTTGCCGGGCGATCTTCTCATTTACCGCCGCAGTACAGATCACGTGCAGTTTTACAGTGTGATTTTTCTCGGGCGAAGCCAGATCACACCGGGTGCTCTGAGGTGTTCCGTCAAGCGCTGGCAAGCGTTATTTTGCTAAACCCGGCCACCTTTTTCCACTGCAGTTCCACAGCTTGGGCTTTGTCAGATTTCTTCGGCCGACGTATCGCGAGCGCTCGCTGATATGTAGTCTCGTCATAGGGCGTACGATCTTTCCAGCATCGGAACAGGATGCGGATCCACTTGAACGCGAGGGACCGGATCACAGTATTCCTGCGCTTCCCTTTGGCGCGTTGCTCGTCGTAATAGTCGCGAGCCCATTCGGAATAGGCGATCGAGTGCAGCGCCCACTCATGGAAAGTCTGGCGCAGAAATCTCGGACAACACCAGCGCCAGTGCCACCCATCTCTGCTTGCCGCTGCTGGCGATCACAGGCGCTATGCCGCTATAGCATTGGATTTCGTGGGCGCTTTGGTATCGATCTCGCTGGCTCCCCAAGGCTGCAATTAGTCGTGGTGCTAGTGCGGGTCCCGCACCAGGCAGTGATTTGATGAGCGCATAATCCGGATGCTCGCGGGCAAGGGCATCGATCTTCTCGTCATAGCCTTCGATGGTTCGGATGAGTTGCTTCAGCAAACCCGCCCATGGCACGACAGCGGCAGCACAGGAAGCAAGCACTGCCGAATCCGTCGTCGCCGGCGTGGCCTTCCGGATCTGGTCCAAACGCCGGGCGATATATTCGGCATTGCGGCTATTGTGATCGATGAAGAAGCGTTCGATCGTAGCCGGCCTGGCCCGTTGTAGCTTGTCAAGACTGGGCCAGCGCTCGAGGAATTCAGCTGCAATATTCGAGCCGATCTCGTCAAACCAGTCCAGCACCTGCGGGTAGTACAGTTTCAGATGCGATGTGATTCGGTTGGAGCAGCGCGTCCTTTCGTGTACGAATTTGCGGCGTTCTTCAACCAGGAACTGCAACGTTCCAGTCTCTGGTGTATCGGGTCGCAGCTGTCGAAGCTTGTCATAGTGAAGCGTCAGCACGTCAAGAAGCAGCGCCGCATCACTGGGATCGTCCTTCGCGCCCGATGGACGAAAGCTCTTCCGGTAGTTGGCGAGCGTAGTCGGGTGTACCGGGAAGATGACCAGATGTTCGTACTTGCTCAACATGAACACCAAAGGTCCGCGAGATTGCTCAACTGCGATTGCTATCGGCCGTCGAAGCGCAAGCGAAGTTCGCTCGCCCAGACCGCAACAGCTTCCGGGGTGTGGTCGATAGTCCCCGCTTGGCGTGCAGTCGAGCTGGCCGTCTGCGACATCCACGCGTGTTTCTGATCCGCCCAATCAATGGCGACAAAGGCAGCAAAGTCCGACTTCATTGTCCTCCCGGTCCGATTGAGAAACTTGGATCTGTTTGCCTCCGCGAAGCCTTTATAGAAAAGTCCTTAAGCAGTCCGGACATCATCTGAGTGTTCGTTCTGGAGACAACGTGTACCCACCGCTCGGACTTCTATCCTCGGACATCGAGTGTCTGGCAACGCCATTCGTAGCGGTGAGTCCATGCTTGCGAGTAAGCGATTACGCCTCATCGCGGGCAGCTTCCACAGAGTCGCGGCCGCGACGACTGTGGAAATCCTAATCTCAATCTCTCTCCTTCGGAGCCACTATAAAGGGCAATGCAGCGATGCAACCCGAGCGCCGCGCTGGAGACCGGGGCTGGTCAGGAGCAGCAATGCTCGCTTCCGTCCTCTCTTCAACCGATTCAGCGCGGAGCGGCGTGTGGCGGATGTCTTCGAGCAATTGCGCCAGGCGCAACAATCGCAGGACAGCTCCGATAAGGGCAAGCCGGTAGGCGGTGCGCTCGGGGCCATGCTCGGCGGGCTGGGAATCAAGCTGCGCGATGTGGACAGCTTCGCCGTCAAGAATCCCAACGGGTTGTTTACCAACCAAACCTCACGCGGAGGGCAATACGGAAACGGAGAAAATATTTAGCGCTCCCGGCTGGCTTCGCCCTGTAGCTGCCGCAGGAATTGCGCCACCTTCAGGATAGGCGCGTTGCCGTGCTGTTTCAGTTGCAGCAAATGGTCATCGCCGCTGATGATGTAATCCGCTCGTCCAGCATCGGCGCATTCGAGTATCCGGTTATCGGAGGGGTCCGCCGTGATGATGTCGAACCTATGCGTGGGCTGTCCGCGCTCGGTGATACGCGAGAGCTGCCTCAGAGCTTTCTCTATCTCCGGCTCCGGCCAGGCGAATTCTCTCCTCGCAATGTTTTCGCCACTTCCTCCCCGATGTCATTGGAGATGACAAGCTGAATGCTTCCGGCTTCCGCCAGGCGTAAAAGGCGCTCAGGCGTTCCGCCGAAATTCAGCGCGGAGATGTAAATGTTGGTATCGGCTACAACGCGCAGCACTACCGCCCGCGCTCTTTGGGTTCGGAGCGGGCGGCGGCTATCGCGCTCGCCACGGCGGAAGGCTTCAGCCCGCGCGCCTTGGCGTGGCGTTTTCCAAAGGCCAGCACTTCGTCAAACTCGCGCTTGTTCACCCGGCGCTCCATGGCGTCGCTTACCAGCTCGTCCAGGGTGATATGTTCCTGCTCGGCCGCTTCCTGCGCCCGCGCAAGCAGCGCGGGGGAGACGGAAGCATGCAAGTTTTTGTCAGGGTCGGTCGTCACGGTAGCGCTCATTTTTCTATTGGCTTCAGGCGGAGAGTAGCAGCGCCTTGCGGCTGCGTAAAGCCGGATGCTCCCACCCGTCAATTTTACCGGGCTTTGCCCTTGCGCCGCTTCGTCGGCGCTCATGTTTATCAGCCCCGGTATAAAGCGATAAATCCAGGCGACCCCTCGATGGGCTGAGGCCGCCATACTGCTTTCTCCACATCCGGCGAAGATTGGAGAGCTGCATTCTTTGCAGCATTGCAGTTACCCACTCCCTGCGTTCGCTTGCTCAATTGGATTGCGCGCTCGGCAGGGCGTGGATAACTCCAGAAGATATTAAGTATTAAGAATGAACGATGTACCAAGCACCTGAATTCTCTAGAGGCGGTCGGCAAAATATTGCCGTCATCGGCAAGGATGCTGTCGATAGCGGCAAAAAACATCTTGAAAATTGCCGCTATCGGTAATACGGTTAGCCGTCATCGGCAAAAATAGGGGTCTGAAATGGATGATGTAGGCAAGGATGACGGGCGCGAAGTTGCCTTGCAATCGAGGCGAGGCTTCAAACGTTATGCACGTAATCCTAGTGTGCCGAACAGCGGTATGTCTACCAAATGAGGCCGGTGAAAATTCCTGGCGCGGACAAGGGTGTGCTGTTTGCGGATGGCAGCACCGGGGAATTAATTGGCGCTGGTGTCCGCCACTTTTTCAAGTTCGAGGAAGTGGACGCCTCCCGTTTTGTGAAGTTGTTCTTACACGGCATGAAGCAGGCGGCGGGCCTTTCAAAAGCGGGAATGGCTGTAGTCGAGCTGGTCTATCGCCAGCTACAGGAAAAACCGAACAGCGATGAAATTGCGCTCTCATGGCATCTGGCGAAAACGCTTGGTCTGGAGATGCCGCAGCGTACCTACCGGCACGGGTTGCGTCAACTATCGGAGCGTGAATTCCTACGAGAGCCTAGTGGACGGCCTGTATTTCGTGAATATCCGTTATATGTTCAACGGCGACCGGCTGACGTTCATCCGCGGCTACAAGCTCAAAGGGTCGAGCACTCAGGGGGAGTTGCCGCTGGACGATGTTGCGCCTATTCCGGCGCTAGAAAAGCAGGGCTGAGATGGTTGGTTGGATTGTTGCACCGCATGCCGTAACACCGTAATGACGATATTACGGCGTTACGATGTCGGTGGATAATGTTGCTCCAAGATGCGCCGTAGCTCTGGAGCCATGCGCTTTATACCCCTCTGCGCGTGCGCAATGATGATACGCCGGTGCAGTGATTCGGGAATATCAAATGTAAGTCTCACCTGAAGTTCCGCGTTGCTCTCATCCACAGGAAGCGCTGGGCTTTCGGGTCGGCCTACCCAGTCGGTAGCGCTGGTCGGGGGCTTACTGGATTGCGGCTTTGTGGGTACGAGTATCTTTTTGCTCATGGCGTGATACCTTCCTGATTTCGTTTGCGAGGGCTTCAATCTGCTTCGCGGCGCTGCCCTTGGGGTCAATCTCCATCACAGTCTTACCCGTAATCAGAGCTTCGGCAAAAGCCACGTACTGGCCTATCTCGGTGCGAAGGACGGGAAATCCGGGTAGTCCGCCTCGATGCCATCGCGGAAATGCTTTCCGATC
>JAFATG010000149.1 GCA_019244055.1 Acidobacteriaceae bacterium
GACACGCCAGGACAGCCAAAGCCGTTGCAACCGTCCGTGTTCTGGGGGGACGAAGCCATCTGGGACAGTCACACGACGGTCCACAATCCGATGTTCGATGAACGGGGGCGGGTTTGGCTCACCTCCCGAATTCGAGCTAGCAAGAACCCCGGATTCTGCAAAGAAGGTTCTGATTTGCCGTCCGCCAAGCTTACGCCGGTTGCGAATTCCGGGCGGCAATTATCGGTGTACGATCCGGCCACAAAGCAGGTATCGATGATTGACACTTGCTTCAGCACGCACCATCTGGTTTTCGCGTCGGATGCCAATGACACGCTGTGGACCAGCAGCGGCGGTGGTGGAGGAGTGGTGGGTTGGCTGAACACGCGAATGTGGGACCAGACGCACGATGAACAAAAGTCGCAGGGCTGGACGGCGCTCGTACTGGATACAAATGGCAACGGCAAGCGAGATCCATATCTCGACTCCGAGCAGAAGGTCTTGACGGCTCCGAGCGGAGAGAGTCTCGGGACATCGTCTGCCATGAATGGCCCTGCCGATACGACCCATGACACCCGGCTGAACGCCGCCTTCTACGGCTTGGCTGTGGGGACGGACGGAATGGTCTGGGGCAGCGTGCTGGGATTTCCCGGCGGCATCGTGCGGCTGAATCCGGGACCGAATCCACCAGAAACGGCACTGGCCGAATATTACGAGGTTCCTTGGCACAATCCAAAGGCTCCCGTGTGGGGGTTCTCGCCGCGAGGCATGGACATCGACCGCAACAACGTGGTGTGGCTGGCGCTGGGAAGCGGTCATTTGGCCAGCTTCGACCGCAGCAAGTGCAAGGGGCCATTGAACGGGCCGCAAGCAACAGGCCAGCACTGCCCGGAAGGATGGACGCTCTACGCTACACCGGGACCGAACTTCCGTGACGTGAAGGATTCAGGCAGTGCCGATTCGCACTACTACGACTGGGTAGATCAGTTCGACACGCTCGGGCTGGGAAAGAACACGCCGATTATCACGGGCAATTCGTCCGATTCCCTACTTGCTCTGGTTAATGGAAAATTCGTGATCATGCGCGTTCCCTATCCGCTTGGATTTTTCGCCAAAGGGATGGACGGCCGTATCGACGACCCGAATGCGGGATGGAAGGGAAAAGGCGTCTGGACGACCTGGGGCACTCGCGCACCGTTCCACAGCGAAACAGGCAAGGGCACTATGAGCAAAGTAGTCCATTTCCAGCTCCGGCCAGACCCGCTCGCTGATTAGGCGGTGAGAGCAAGTGGCAGCATTCGCGAGCGACAGAGCTTCGCTTCTGGCGCGCAGGACGTTTCTCAACCCGGCAGCCTGCGAGGGAAGAAAGACCAACGAGCCCTGAAGGGCCAGGTCCCAGTCACGCCGGCTCCAATGTGCCTGCATAACGCCTGAAATGCTGTGCGCGTTCCCGAGGAGCAGGTGGCCGAACTCATGAGCAATGACCAGACCCAGAATCTGAGCCAGTGGCGCAACTCCTAATCCTGCAACCTTTTCCGCCTGCTGCCATGAAGCGGTCATCATATTACCGATCGAATAGCCGAGGGTGTCCGCTCGGACGTGATCAGGGACGATTTTGAAATGCGAGACCAGTCTCAAGGCCGGAGTCGATGGGCCAATATCAGGACATTCGACCTTGGACGGGCGGGCCGCCGAGTGGCAGGTTCGCCAGCCGACCTCAATACCGGCCTGCCGGAAGATCTGATCCGCTTCGGCTTCCGCCCGGCTCAGGGTCTCATTGCCGATTCCAACGTAGTCATAGACCAGAATGAGCGTTCTTGTTTCGGACTGTCCGGAAGCGCGCGTTACGATGGTTCCCGCAAACAAGAGCGCGCCGAACGCCAAGCAACGACCGCTTCTTTGTTGCATGGCAGCACAGTGCACGAGTTATGTGCTCTTTTGTCATGCATTGTGGGTAAACTTTGGTTGAACTTGCACTAGGTTGGAAGGACACCAGATCCGCTTGTTCTTCAATTCGCGGTTAGGTCACGATTCGAGACGTTACGCGAGCTACATGGGCTAACTTGGCGTATCGGGCGCGATCGCTTTATCGCGCATAATACCCGCTCTTGGCTCGTACGATGATCCCCGGCTGTTTGCAACGCACAATCAATTTTCGGAAAGAGCCATCGTGCGGGTGAACGTTGCTCGACACATAACCGATCTGATACATGGCCCGAAGCTCATCGACGATTTGAGTGAAAACGGTTTCGAGATGGCTGGCGAGCGCATCGAAATCGGCGCCGCCAGTCAGACCTGCCATGTGCCGCATAACGCGAATGCCATATTTATTTCTCGCTGTGAGCTGGCCATGCTCCTTCTGTGTGTATCGAATACAATACACGACGGTATCCGTGTTCTGGGCGGCTTCGATTGCGTCGAGTAGGTCGTGCTCGCTCGAATTTTCCTCGCCATCGCTGAAGACGAGAAGAGCGCGGCGGCGTTCTCCTGTAGTTTTCAGCTTCTCCGTGATGAAGAAATAGACCGCGTCGTATAAGGCAGTTCCCAACTCACGATCCTCTTTCGGACCGATTTCGGGAAATTGATGGGGGTCATTCCGGAACTGCTCCAAACCCTCCACAACGCTGGAGCCGGATGAAGCGCCATCTGTTATGAGACGTAGGTGGTTCCCAAAGCAGAGGGTGAATACCTGATCGGAAGGCCGGAGTACCGTATTGAGAAATGTCTCGACATCGCGAGTGTGACGTTTTAGAAACTTATTCTGGCTTTCGCTCACGTCCATGATCAGACCAAGGCTGAGCGGCAATTCGGTCTCGCGCGCGAAGAACTGGATGGTTTGAGGTACACCATCCTCCATCACTTCGAAATCATCTCTGTTCAGATTTGTGAGAAGTTTCCCGTCAGCGGAGCGCACTATGGCGGTGATGTTGACCAGGTTGACTTCGGCGTGAAAAGGCGCGGATTGTTGGGCGGCCTGGGAGAGAGCGATAAAGAGAGCCAAAACAGTAAAGCAGCGACGGCAGTAGCGCATCAGGCACTCATACGCATTCAGGGACGGCAGTGTCCGCACTCTATCAGAGCAGGGATCAGCCCTTAAATACGTGTTGACAAGATATATCTCGTGTAGATATAGTTGGGCATGCCCGATCGCGACGTGAGTGGCTTTCTTGGACTGCCTGCGACTGCCTTTCATATTCTGGTTTCGCTTGCGGACGGCGACCGGCATGGCTACGCCATCATGCGGGAAGTCGCTGAGCGTACTGGTGGAAAGCTCAAGCTGAATGCGGGGACGCTTTACACAACCATCAAACGGCTTCTTTCCAATGGCCTCATCGCGGAGCTTGGCGAACGCCCTGACGTAGGCAAAGACGATGAACGCCGCCGCTATTACTGCTTGACGCCGTTTGGCCGCAAGGTGGTTCGTGCGGAAGCCGCGCGCCTTGAGGACCTGTTATCTATGGCGAGAAAAGCCGGTCTTGTACCAAAGCGAGCATAGATGTGAACTCGCGCGCACTGGGCTTCTATGACCTGCTGCTGAAGCTCTATCCGGCTGACTTCCAGGAGGACTATGGCCGGGAGATGCGGGCCTTGGTCCAAGCCCGCTACCAAGAGGAACACCAGGCGCGGGGTTTCTTTGGGCTGGTGCTGTTTAGCGCCGCTCTGGTTTGGGACAGCTTACTTACTTCCATGCAAGAGCACCGAATTATGCTGCTACAAGATATTCGATATACCGTCCGTGCGCTTCGTAATTCACCGGTTTTCGGAGTGGTGGCGATTCTCACGATTGCGTTAGGAATCGGCGCCAATACTGCAATTTTTTCCCTAGTTGATCATATACTTCTGCGTCCGCTGCCGTTTCCGGATGCCGACCGCCTGCTACTGGTGCGGCTAACGCATCCAACCGAACACGATGTATCGATGTCGGTTGCCGATTTCATCGATTGGCGCACGCAGAACAAGACGTTTCCCAAACTTTGCGCTTACAACGATGAGGCTGTCACGTTAACCGGCACCGGCACTCCCCGAGTTGTTCAGGGCGCTGAGGTAACGGATCGGTTTTTTGAAACGCTCGGCGCTGACGCGGCAATCGGCAGGACGTTTCGCCAGGGCGACGATGCGCCCGGCGCCCCACGCACTGTTGTGCTGAGCAACGCGCTGTGGCTAGAACTTTTCAACCGGCGGCCCGAGATCGTGGGCGAGACTCTGAAGCTCGATTCGGTCCAATACACAGTCATCGGCGCGATGCCCGCGAGCTTTGCGTTTCCGTCGCCGGAAACTCTCGTGTGGATGATTCACCCGATTGCAACACCAGCGCGCCGCGGGCCTTATTTTCTGACAGGAATCGCGCGGATGAGCGGCGGAGCTTCCTTTCAGAGAGCGCGGACAGAGTTGAACTCGAGCATTTTTCCCGTAACGGCGCTGTCCGTGCGAACCGGTTCTAAGCCGATGAGCTTCTACGTGCAGCCGCTCCAGGAAGCTCTCGTTGGACACCTTCGCGAATCGCTTTTCATCCTACTCGGCGCGGTGGCTTTAGTGCTTCTGATTGCGTGTGTCAACGTCGGCAACCTACTGCTCTCGCGATCTGAGGCGCGCGGCCGCGAAATAGCTCTTCGCATCGCATTAGGAATCAGCACATCCCGTTTATTCCGGCAGCTATTGACAGAGAGCGTGTTCTTGGCAT
The DNA here is from genome assembly GCA_019244055.1 of Acidobacteriaceae bacterium. Taxonomy (GTDB): domain Bacteria; phylum Acidobacteriota; class Terriglobia; order Bryobacterales; family Bryobacteraceae; genus Bog-105. The sequence goes on from JAFATG010000149.1 coordinate 4,661, forward strand.
CAACGGGCGCGGTTGTAGGAGTCGGCCTTGCGTACGCGGCAATCATCTGGTGCAAGACGGTGGCGAAAGGGTATCTGCCGCGGCTCGATACCGTCTCACTTGACGGACGAGTGCTGGTTTTCACGGCGGCCGTCACGCTCCTCGCCGGTATTCTGTTCGGGCTGGCGCCCGCGCTGCAAGCGGTTCGATTACGGATGGAAGATGCATTGCGCAGTGGCCGCAGGGCGCACGGCGATCGTTCCGGGAAACGCCTCCGGTGGGTGCTCATCTTTGGCGAAGTGACGCTCGCTTGGGTTCTCGCTATTGGCGCCGGCCTGCTGGTTCGCAGTCTGCTGCGACTGACGAGCGTAAGACCTGGTGTTCGCAGCGATCAGCTGTTTACTGTCGAGCTGGCGTTGCCCGAGACGCGGTACAAGGACGCAGGATCGGCGTATCGGTTTTTTGGCAAGGTGGTCGATGAGATCGGTCATGTTCCCGGTGTCGAGTCGGCGTCGGCGAGTAGCGGGCTCCCGCCGGATCAAAATTTTCTAGCGACGAGTATGTTTTCGATACGAAGCCGCTACATCCGGGCGAACCGATGCCGGTTGCCCCCTTGCTCATAACGACACCAACGTACTTTCGCACGTTGGGCATTCCTATTATGCAAGGGCGCGCATTCACCGAAGCGGATACGGAGAAGTCGCGACCGGTTGCAATTATCAGCCATACCATGGCGCACCGCTATTTCCCGGGTGAGAACCTGATTGGCAGGCGTATTCGACAAGGCGGGCCGGAGCGTGGCAACGCGTGGAGGGAAATTGTCGGGGTTGCCGGCGACGTGAAGTATATGGGCCTAGGCGCTCCCGATGTCCCCGTCTACTATGAACCGGAAACCCAGAACACCTCAAACGGGATGTTTCTTTCGATTCGCAGTACGTTGCAACCGAAGACCGTGTTGACGGATGTGCGCCACATCGTCGACCGGTTCGATAAGGATTTGGCGCTGGATCATCAACGGACAATGAATGAGCTTCTTTCGCATTCCGTCTCGCTACCCAGGTCACGCGCGACATTGCTCACAATCATGGCGGCCCTTGCATTGTCGCTGGCGGCAATCGGGATCTACGGAGTGGTCACGTTTACGGTGAACCAGCGCCGTTCGGAAATTGCAGTCCGCAAGGCCCTGGGAGCACAGCCGCGCGTGTTGTTATGGCTCGTTATCCGGCAAAGCATGCAGCCGGTTGTGTGCGGAGTTTTGGTGGGCGCGACCATCGCTGCCGTTCTCGGACGCGCTATGGAATCGGTCCTGTTTGGCATCCATTCGCGAGACCCGCTAACATTCGCGATCGCCACCGGTGTCCTGTTCCTTATTGCGCTCCTCGCATGCTGTATTCCGGCCATCCGATCCGGGGCAATCGACCCGGCAGCAACGCTGCGGGCTGAGTGAAACGGATTGCTTACCGGCGCCGGATCTCGATGCTGAGGCGCTTGATCTTCTGATTCAGGGTAGAGAGCGGAATCCGAAGGGCTTCGGCGGCCTCGGTCTGGCTGTAATTGGCCGCTTCGAGGGCTTCGATAATCTTGCGTCTCTCGAAATCGGCCACGATTTCAAATAGCGAGGCACCTGCGGCAACCCGTCCGTTCCAATCGCGCGAGATTCGCATTCCGCTGGCTTGCTGAATATTTTCGGGAAGAACATGGGCGGGCACACTGGGGCCGGTTGCCAAGACGACCGCCCGCTCGACGACATTCTCCAATTCGCGCACGTTGCCTGGCCAACTATGGTCCATCAGAATCTGCATCGCCTCGGGCTCGAAACTCAGGATCGAGCGGCGATCGCTATTCAAGAACTTTTCGTTTTCGCGGCAATAGCGCGTGAAAAAGTGATCAATGAGCAAGGGAATGTCTTCCTTGCGATCGCGGAGCGGGGGCAGGCTCAAATTGATGACGTTCAGGCGATAGTACAGATCTTCGCGGAACTTTCCTTCGTCCACGAGTTTCCGCAGGTCCGCATTTGTGGCGGCGATGACTCGCACATCGACCTTAATACTCTCGTTCGAGCCCACTGGCATAAACTCGCGATCCTGCAACACGCGCAGCAGTTTGACCTGAATTTCGGGCCCAATCGTCCCAATCTCATCGAAGAAAATGGTCCCTCGATTCGCGACCTCGAACAACCCCTTGCGGTTGGCGATGGCACTGGTGAAGGAGCCCTTGACGTGGCCGAACAGAGTAGATTCGAGCAGCTCCGTGGAAAGCGAGCCGCTGTTCACGGGCACGAACATCTGATCGGCGCGCGCCGAGTAGGCGTGAATGGCTTTGGCGATCAGCTCTTTCCCGGTGCCTGTCTCGCCGGAGATGAGAATGGTGGCACGGCTGGGCGCTACTTGCGCGACTTCGTCCAATAGACGAACCATCCGCTCGCTTTTGCCGATGATATTCGGAAACGCATAGCGCTGCTTCAGAGCGCGCTTGAGCTGGGTATTCTCGCGTTCCAGCCGGCCTTTCGAGATCATGCGCTCGATCTCGATCAGCAGCTTTTCGTTATCCCACGGCTTGGCGAAGTAATCGTTGGCGCCTGATTTGAGCGCGCGCACGGCCACTTCCACCGAACCGTATGCGGTTAGCATGAAAACGGGCGTGTCCAGATCCCGCTGGCGGATATCGGCGAGCACGTCCATACCCGACCTGTCAGGCATCATGAGATCGAGCAGGACTAACTCATACGTGCCGGACTCGAACTTACGCAATCCGGTGGCGGCGTTCTCAGCCATTTCGACGGCGTAGTTCTCGCCTGTCAGAAGCAGCTCGAGACTTTCGCGGATATCGGCTTCGTCATCGATAACCAGAATGCGTTTTCGATCGGGTGGACTCACACGATCGGCAGGCAAGTCGTGATTGGGGAACGCTACTACAGTGCTTGTATCAGACATCTTGAATTAAGTAGAAATGAGAACGGCCCAGCGTGTCAGGCAGAAACAGCGTGACGCGGAGCCTCGACCGGCCGCGTTGCGCGCGCGGCGAGTGTCGGAAATTCGAGACGGAACCTCGTTCCACGGCCCAGAACGCTATCGACTTCGATGATACCGTTATGCTCCTGCACGATGCCGTAGGTGATCGAAAGGCCCAGCCCAGTACCCCTCTTAGGTCCCTTGGTTGTAAAGAACGGATCGTAGATGCGCGCCAAGTGGTCAGGCGGAATTCCCTGCCCGGTGTCGGCGACTTCGACGTGGGCGAAACCGCTTTCCGTCCAGGTCCGAACTGTCAGGGCACCGCCGCCGGCCATGGCGTCTCGCGCATTGATGAACAGATTCAAGAAGACCTGCTGCAGCTTGCCGGAGTTGCCTCGGATAGGAGGCAATTCCTCAGCTAATGCAAGGCGCGTAGCCACGCCTGTTTTCTGGAACTGGTGATCAATAAGGGTGGCCGTCTCGCGAATAACGCGGTTCAGATCGAGCTCAACGAAATCGGTGGGCGATGTTCGAGAGAAATTGAGTAAGGAGTTGACGATTTCACTCGCGCGGAAGGTCTGCTTGGCGATCTTTTCGAGCAATTTCGATTTCTGGTCGTCGCCCGAGACCTGCTTGGCAAGCATCTGAGCGTAAGTGGAAATCACGGCGAGCGGGGTGTTGACTTCATGCGCGACGCCGGCGGCGAGAAGGCCGATTGAGCTTAGTTTATCCGCCTGCACGAGCCGGCGTTCAAGCTCATCGCGGTCCGTCACATCGTCGAAGATAATGAGCCGTCCGATGTGCTCATGCTCTTTGGAAACCAAAGGCGCGATGGCGAGATTGACGATCGATTCGCGCACCGCGACGGGCTTTGTCGTGAGCTCGAGACCGTGATGGCCGTTGCGAGAACCGTCTTCTTTGTTTTCTTCCCGGTGTTCTTCTGGCCGACGGAGAGCCACCCGGTACACATTGTGCACGCCGTCCTGGGTGCGCAGTTCATCGAACTTCTGAACCAACTCGGCGGGAAACAACTCCCGTAGCGGCCGGCCGACGGCTTCTTCGCGCGCGATGCCGGTGAGCTTCTCGATCTGCGGGTTCCAGCTCTCTACACAATCGTTCAATCCGGCAGCCAGGATTCCGACATTAATGGACTCGACAATGTTTTCGCTAAATTCCTTCAGGCGCTCATATTCATCTGCCTTGCGCTGCAAGGAGCTGTAGAGGCGTGAATTCTCGATAGCGATCGCGACGTAATTCGATAGCGTGCTGAGGAGATCGACGTCGTCCTTTGATAAGAAATCGCCTTCAGTGGTCCGGCTGACTCCGAACACGGCCAGAGGCCTGCCACGCGACTTGCAGGCGATGTAGTAAGTGAAATCCAGTTCGGCGATCGTGTCCCGTACGGAAGCGGGCCATTCTTGAGAAACGATGTCCCGCAGATGCTTCGGGCGCTCGATGAAGAGATACGGCGAGGAAGCGAATTGGTTTAAGAAGCTAAGATCAAGCCGATGCGATACGTTCTTGGCAGGCCGACCGGATCTTTGAGTCAGGGAATGGAGACGATAGGCGCTCGTGGTTTCGTCGAGAAGAAAGAATCCGATCTGTTGAATCGATAAGGTTCGCAACAGACGATCCGACACCTTGGCAAGCATGGTGTTTTGGTCGGTTTCCGAGCTCAGCTCGCGAGCGAACTCGATCAGCGTCACACGCGCATCGTAACGGTCTCTGTAGAACACCCAGCGATCCAATTGCTCCTGAATCCAACGCCGGATGGGTTGAAAGACGAAAGTGGCGAAGGACACGAGGACGACGAACATCGTCGGGGTAATCGTGCTGGTTTTGAAGATCAGGAAAATTAGCCCGTAGAACGTTCCAATCACTGCCAGGGTAGCCAGCGTGTACACATAACCTTGCTGGAAGATGATGTCCACATCCATCAGGCGATAACGGGTGATCGCGTAAGCCCACGTGATCGGGATCAATGCCATCGAGAGGACGCTGAGATTCATTAGGTGGCTCGGTACCGCTCCGGCCAGGTATGGAATCACGTAGATGGCGGTAAACGGAGCGAGACCCAAGAATGCGCCGTTGCGCAGATATTTCAATTGACGCCGTGCGATGGGATCGTCTGCGTGAGCGAAATCGAACCCGAGCGCGGCGGCTCCGGCAAAGTACAGCAAGAGTTCAAAGCCGAGAGTCAGGCGATCGAGAAACCAGCGGACTTCAAGGAGCGGGGTGGAAAACTTGAAAATCCCTGCAGCGGAAGCTGCAACGAGAGCCAGAAGAAGAACGGATGGGAGATACAGCAGCAGCCAGGCGCCGCGCCTGCGCAGAAACCGGGGAGTTCCATGGAAAGTCAGGCAAAAGTGAAGGAATACCGCTGGAGCTATGAGGCCCGCGGCCATGTTGCCCCAGTACATTGCCTCATCGAAGGTGTTCAGCTTGCCGGAGTAGTGAAAACACCAGGCAACGAAGGAGGTTAGACAGAGCAGGAAAAAGTGCAGCGATTTGGCCGCGCTGGTGCGGCGGTAATAGACGAAAAAGCCGATCGCAAGATAAAAGAAGCCGATCCCAAATTCGTAATAGAGAGCGGAATCTCTGGCCGCAGCCTGGACGAAAATGTCGTGTTTCTCGAAGTCGATCCCGTCCCGGCGCAGCGTGTAGCTCGTCTGTCCGAGGAGCGGGACCCTCCAGAGCACCTGCGGTACATCGAGGGAATTGTAAATCGGAAACTCGCCGATTTTCAGAACCTGGTCGCCCTGCCGAATACCGGCCTTATCGCCAGGGCCGCCGGGCGTAATGTAAGCCGCGACAACTTCGTTTCCTCCAGGACGGTGACGATCTACCCAGGTGACGCCATCGTCATGGAGCGGATACGTGCGGAGTTGTCGCAGGCTCAGGACGGCGGCAATGACGGCCGCCACCGTGAGAATCAGTAATAGAGTGCCTGCGAATTGTTTTCTGGTTTCGCTCACGACGCACCCAGAACCGGTGGCCCCTCCCCACCATATTCCCGATTACACAGAATCTCCCTTCCTTGCAAGCAGGGAGCCATTGGCTGTTTTGGGCTCTTCCTCATGAAACCACACTGTTAAAGGACCGACGTCCTGCGCCGTAATGCCGGTCCCTTTTTGTTTTGGTATATTTCTACGAATTCCCGTAGCTTTGTTGGAAATGCTTGGCTGAGACCCACTTGAAGGGGGTGTATAGCAGTGGGCCGCTTGTATGTGTCAGCTAGTCCTGGTGTTCTTGAAGAAACGCACTCGCGTCCCGCTACGTCTCTGCGTTGACGTTGAGCCCGAACCCACTTAGACTGAAATGGTATAGCCCTCAGCACGATAAGGTGGTTTTTCCCCGTATGAAGTCTTCTCCTGCCTTTTGCCGCCAATTTCTGGTTGGCATTTCGGCCGCGATCCTCATTGCAGGTACTATCGCGGCCCAAGACAAACCGTCACAGGCGGGTAGCTCGAGCAGTAGTAGCTCCAGCAGTTCCGACCAAACAGTTGCGAAACCACTTACGAAGAAGCAGATCGCCAAGCGACAGAAGGAGCTGGAGAAGGAGCTCGCGGGTCCCTGGAAGAAGTGGCTGAACGAGGACGTGGTGTACATCATCACGGACGAAGAGAAAGCGGCCTTCAAAAGGCTCAAGACTGACGAAGAGCGGCAGCAGTTTGTGGAGCAGTTCTGGCTACGGCGCGACCCCACTCCGGACACGGAAGAAAACGAGTATAAAGAAGAGCACTATCGCCGGATCGCCTACGCGAACGATCACTACGCATCCGGTATTCCGGGCTGGAAGACGGATCGGGGCATGATCTATATCAAGTACGGGGCACCAGACGAGATCGACTCCCATCCCTCCGGCGGCAGCTATGAGCGTCCGATAGAAGAGGGCGGTGGCGAAACGTCCACTTATCCGTTTGAGGACTGGAGGTACCGGTACATCGACGGCGTGGGGACAAACGTAATTATCGAGTTCGTCGACACCACCATGAGCGGCGAGTACCACATCAGTCTTGATCCGGAAGAGAAGGACGCGTTGCTGTATGTACCCGGCGCGGGCTTGACGATGGCCGAGCAGATGGGAATGGCGGACAAGACGCAACGTTTTGAGCGAACGGATGGAACCCACTTGGGTACCGGGAATCAGCCGCTTCCAGAGAGCATGAACGAATTCACGCGGCTAGAGCAGTACGCCAATCTCATGAAGCCCCCGGCGATCAAGTTCAAGGATCTGGACGCGATTGTCAATTCGAACATCAAATACAACACGCTGCCGATGCAGGTTCGGACCGACTTCATCCGCGTTACGGACGCCACCGTGTATGCGAACATCACGGTCCTGTTTAAGAACAACGATTTGAATTTTTCGACCAAGGACAAGATCGCGAAGGCGAGTGTCAATATTTATGGCCGGATCACTACCCTGACCCGCCGGTCGGTGAACTGGTTTGAGGATACCGTTAGCGCGCAGATGCCGGCCGAGATGTTACAGCAAGCCATGAACGGTTCACAGATCTATTCCAAGCGCATCCCGCTCGCCCCCGGCACATACCGCCTGAACATTGTGGCGAAGGACATGGTGGGCAATACGGTCAACAACTACGAGATGGCGCTGAACGTTCCCCACTATGACGAGGATCAATTGGGCGCAAGCAGCGTGATCCTTGCGGATGAATTAGAGCGCGTGCCTACCAACAGCATTGGAACCGGGCAGTTCGTAATTCGCAGTTCGAAGGTGCGTCCGCGTGTAGACGACAGCTTCAAACAATCGGAGACGATGGGGATCTACACGGAGTTTTACAACCTCGGGATGGACCAGAAAACCAAGAAGCCCGAAGGGAGCATTGAATACGAGGTGGTGAACGCGGCCGATAATAAGACGGTCTTGAGTCAGACCGAGGATCTCACCACGATTCCCAACGCGTCGCCCTTCCTAGTGACAGTGGAAAAGAAGCTTCCGCTGAAGACACTGGCCCCCGGTAAGTACACGTTGAAATTGAAGATAACGGACAAGCTCAAGAACCAGAGCCTTACTCCGTCGGCGCAGTTTACGGTAACATCATAGATATCTCGGCTGGTTTAAGCGCGAGATCGCGAAAGGGCAAATTGAAGTCGGGTTTCGCGGGCCTACAATTCGGTAAAGCAGTGGCATTCGCCGGGCTGTTCGCCTTGAGTGGGGAACTGTACGCCGGGGATTTTTCTCTGCCTGTCACGGGAAACCTGCTTGGATCTGTAGTTGACGCCAAGGGGATACCCCAGATGGGCGCGACTGTTCAGGTTTTCAATAAATATCAGCAGTTGATCGGCAAGACGCTTTCGGCACCCGATGGCCGGTTCGCGTTTGCCGCCCTACCCGCAGATCTTTATTCCGTGCGCGTTTCTTTGAGCAGCTTTCTTCCCGCCTCGCGGGATAAGGTGCCAATCAAAGCGGGGATGGACAGCGTTTTGCAGATCCATCTGGCAACCCTAGTTAGCAACATCGAAGTGAGCTACAGTCTGCCCTCGGGGGCAATGTCCGACGACTGGAAATGGGTGCTGCGATCATCGCCAGCAACACGCCCGATCACACGATATCTTCCAGTGGAAGTGGCCAACGGCGAGACTCAGCCGCTGCATCCGCACATATTCTCCGGGACCCACGCCGTCCTTTCCATTTCGGGCGGTGATAGCGGCCCAATTGATTCCGGTTCCCCCATTTCCGATATGGGAACCGGTTTTGCGGTATCTACCAGCATATTGGGTAACAACGAGGTGGAGATCGCCGGCAGCTACGGCCAAGCAAGCACCTTCGGGCCGGCGCTGTTCGACCTTTGCGCGATGTACACGCGGACAGAACAGTCTCCGTTTGGTTCGGCGCCTGAGGTGACAGTCACAATGTCGCAGATGCCGTTGTTTGGGCCGCAATCACCCCAGTCGGGAGGCTCCGGCCAGATGGCGATCCGCATCATCTCGGTAAATATGTACGAGACGGCTGATCCTCTCGGGAATGTGCATTTAGAGTACGGGGCTACCGGCGAAACCATCGATTCCCTTCAACACACGAGCCGATTGACGCCGTTCGCACGCCTGACAGTGGGGGCTGGCAAAGCCGGGAAAATCGTAGCTGCTTACAGCAACGGTGCCCGTCCGGATGAATTGCTGGCGCATCAGCAGTACGACAACGGCCTTTTGGATGAAACCGACGTAAGCAGGCCGGCGGCAGTGGGCAGTCTCACGCGTTTCCCGCAGATATCAGAGCGGGGAGGCCGCCTGGAACTGGAGCGCACCGGACAATACGAGATCGGATACAGCAAGACAGCGGGAAGCCGGACCTACGCTGCCAGCGCATTCTATGAAAACGTATGGAACGGTCGGGTAAACGTGGCGGGCGATCTCTCTCCACTCGATCCGGGCGATCTTCTTGCGGACGGAATTTCGAAGACATCGACGTACAACATCGGTAGGTATCGCCGGACTGGGTACATCGCCTCGGTCGACCAGCGAGTAACCGATTCACTCGGTATAGCGCTTGTGTACGGCCGGATGGGCGGCTTCACGGGAAACGGCGCGGGGCTATGGGATAGTTCCGGAGTCCAGCAGCAGTTTTTGCAGCAAGGGATGGACAATATCGCCAGCGTAAACGTTAAGGCGAAAGCACCCGTTTCAGGGACGCAGCTCATTGCGAATTACGGCTGGGCTGACAACAACGCGATTATTCCGTGGCATGCATTTACAACCCAAAACGCCTATCTTGCTCGCGGACTCAATGTAGTCGTACGGCAGCCTTTACCGAGTTTCTTCGGCATACCGGGACGCTTAGAACTGACTGCTGATCTCCGTAATCTCCTGGCACAAGGCTATATTCCGCTTGCTACCACAGACGGACGATCCCTCCTGGTTGTCCAGGCTCCGCGTTCCGTCCGAGGTGGCTTGAATTTTATCTTTTAGCAGTCAATGTTCTTTTCATTTCGTTTTGCGATCGCGGCCGCGATCTGCGCTAGCTTTGCCCTCCCTGCGACTGGCCCCGTGACCGACGTCACCGGAGCCATTCGGGATCCATTTTCAACTCACGCGCGCGCCCGCGTTTTTCTGTTCGTCCGAACGGACTGCCCCATCACGAATCGCTATGCGCCAGAACTGCAGCGTCTGGCCCAGGAATTCAAAGGTGATGGTGTGGACTTCTGGATGGTCTATCCAGATCCGGCGGAAACACCGGCCTCCATCAAAGATCACCTTGCGCAGTATGGATTCCCAGGCACTGCGTTGCGCGACCCCAGTCATGAGCTGGTGCGGCGCGCTCACGCCATTGTTGCGCCAGAAGCGGCGGTGTTCGACGCATCCGGCACACTACGATATCACGGCCGCATCGACGACCGTTACGTCGATATTGGCAAAGCGCGCGCTACTGCGGACACGCACGATCTGGAAACGGCGATCAAAGCGGTGCTTGCGGATCAGCCACCCCCGCAGGCTGAGACACGAGCCGTCGGATGTTCGCTTGCCGATGTGCAGTGAAGTGTTTCGCGTAGTCTCTACGCGGGAAAAGCACCTGTTTCGCAGTCCATCGCTTCGCGCTAGCGACCAACACCCGACTGAACGTCGGGGTCCGCATCCCTACCGATATCCTTCAGCCAGCGGCGTGCTTCTTTATTAGAAACCGGAGCGCCTCCCGCGATGGTTACGATGCCGCGTTTCCCCATCGCAAACTCCGGACCGTTTACCCAACGCCAACCTTTAGCGGCCGCGAGCACGGCGAATTCGGAATATGGGATTTTGACGAGATACCGCAGTAACTTGGCATAATCGTAGCTGTCGAGCCCTCCGGCTTCCATAGCAGCCAGGTAAAGGCCTACATTATCGAAGTTTTGCGCCGGCGTCGGCGGCTTCTGGAGATACTTGACTTTGACAACGGAGAGGTCTACGCCTTTCTTCTGCAATTGATGCAGCACTTGCAAGAAGTGGGGAGCGCTGGGTGCGTAATGCCCGCTCTTGTTGGAGATCCAGACCAATTTACCCTTCTCGATTTGAACCTCGCCGGCGCCGGCGACATTCGTCCCTGCCAGCAAAGTGCTATGGTGCCGGTACCCCACGGAATGTGAGCCAACGTGGATATTTCCCTCTTCGCTCATCACGTAAATGGCGAAGCCGGGCCCGGAGAAGTGAGTCACCATGTTTTTGGTATCGAGGGGCTTCGTGAACGCGTCATCGGAGTAAAGACGGCCGCCGCTGAAACGCACTCTGGTCAAAACCTGGCTGACATTACGGTCGTAGACGACTGTGCGGCTGCTGATGCCCCAGTCAATTCTGAGTTGGCCGCCTATCTCCTTAATTTCGGCGCCCTGCAATACAAGCCAGCGTTTATATCTGGCCACCTTCGCTTTGGCCGCCAGAATGGCTGGTGTTTCGATGTCCGCCTTGGATTTATTGCTGAACTCCGCGGCGGACTTGAAGAATTGAGCTCTTTGCGCAACGGTTCCATTCGGCGGAGCCTGTGGGGCCGCCGCACTATAGAGCGCGTTGAGATTCATGAGGGCGTTGTTGAGGGCACCTTCAAGACCGGTGAGAGCGGCTCTCCTCTCGCCTTCGGTCCCTTCTTCGGCACTATAGTGGCCGCCGAGTTCAGAAAGAAATTTGTAATGCATTATTTGTAAGCACTCCTACATTTCGACGGGCGCAGTGCACGCGGCATTCTCCATTCGATTCCCACTCCAAGCTGAAGTCAAGGAAAAATTGGAAGGAAACCTCTCGACTCGGTTCCGGTACTCTCTCCGCTTGGGCTAAAGCGCGACTGCTTACAATCCTCGGCATGGAGGGCTGATCTCCGGACTCATCAGGTGCACAACGACATCTCCTCGTCTACTCATATCTGCGGCGATCCCATGTCGAGCGATTTCGTCATTTGCGCAAATTCGATGAGCTTCTGTTTCACAGTGCCTGCAGTGATTTCCTGTGGATGGCGGAAGAGCCCGCGCCCGAGTAGCGGTCGGTTCGAGTCGATATTTTGGCCGATGGCAGATCTTACCTTGGCCTCTAATTCGTGAAAGGCATGCTGTCGTAGGCCGATTCCTGAGCATCGAGACCTATCGGGAAAACCAGACCGCCCCTGGACCAGGTAAGCTTCACTGACTACGTACGGGGCCTCAGATCGGATCGGCTTCTATAGAGGCAGAGCGCTCGGCCGGAGAGCGAATTTGCCGCTGCGTCCGGGTAAAGCGCCAAGATTTGAGCTCAGGGCAAAATCAGGCCGTTCGATACCGCTCAGAAGGTCAGTGACATACAATCCTCGGCATGGAGCTAGTGATTTGCGGACCCGAGGGTTCCTCGAGCCGGATCGAGTTGCAGAAGCCGGTACTGTCATTGGGGCGGTCGGTCGACAACGACCTGGCGTATCCCGAGGATCCGTGGCTGTCGCGGGCTCATCTGGCTTTCGAGCAAAAGGATGGCGTGTGGTTCGTGAAGGACTGCTCGAGCCGGAATGGCACTGTGCTTAATGCGACGAGCTTGAAGGAACCGCATGCGATCAAGCCGGGCGATAGGATCTATGCGGGTCACCTGACGATCGAGGTTCATGAGTCCAAGAACGTTGAAAGCCCGATGGTGCGTTTCGTGCCGCAAGAAGAAGAGCGGACCACACGCGAGGCGACGATCGTAACCAGCCTCGATCAGGTTCTTAGCAAGGCGAGCAGCAGCCCAGGGCAAATGCCCAAAGAGACGACTCTTAATACGTCGAGAGTGGTGCATGCGCTGATCCGTGCTGGCCAGGAGCTCGCGGGGCACCAGCCTCTCGAAGAACTGTTCGTCGTTATTCTTCGGCTGGCCCTTTCGGCTATGGAAGCGAAACGCGGAGTGATTCTGACGCTCGAGCGCGGAGAACTTATGGTGCGAGCCAGGGAAGGCGCAGGGTTCTCGATCAGTACGGCCGTGCGGGACCGGGTGCTGCGGGAAAAATGTTCTCTGATGATCAGCGATGCGCAACTCGACGATGCTCTGCGGCAGCAGAAGAGCATTATGATCCATCGAGTGCGCAGCATGATGGCGGTGCCGCTGCAAACGGGAGAGCGGGTAATCGGATTGATCTATGTGGATAACGGCGCGCAGATTCGGCCATTCACGCAGGAAGACCTGGATCTGCTTACAGTGATGGCGAACGTCGCCGCCATTCGGATCGAGCACGCCCGGTTGGCGGTAGTGGAGCAAAGCGAAAAGCTGATGGAGCTCGAATTGGCGCAGGCGAGCGAGATCCAGCGCGGATTGCTACCGACGGAAGCACCCTCTTATAAAGGGTACGATTTCACCGGTCACAATCTGCCGTGCCGAACGATAGGGGGCGATTACTACGATTTCATTCCGTACAAGGATGGGCGGCTCGCACTCGTAGTTGGAGATGTTGCCGGCAAGGGGCTGGCGGCCGCGCTGATGATGTCAAGTTTGCAAGCGCGTGTGCAAATGTTACGGGAGACGAATCCCGAGCCAGGCGCGGCGGTATCGATTCTGAATCGCAGCCTGGCAGAACGATGTCCGCTGGGCACGTTTATCACTTTCTTCTATGCGCTTCTGAACACCGAGACGGGCGTCTTGCGGTACAGCAATGCAGGGCACAATTATCCGTTGCTCGTACGAGCAAATGGGGAGATCGAACACTTATCCGGAAGCGACCTGGTCATGGGCCTGTTCCCGGCTGTGCATTACGCCATCAAGGAAACTACACTCGAACCAGGTGACCTCCTAGCGCTCTATAGCGACGGCGTTACGGAGGCCTCCACCGCAGACGGAAAAGAGTTTGGCGAGGACGGTCTGGGGAGCTTTCTTCTCAAGCATCGCCACCAGAGCTGCAATGAGATCATTCAAGCTTTGCTAGAACACGTTCGCAACTGGTGCGGGAAAAGCTCATTTGCCGACGACTTTACGATTGTTCTCACGCGGCGGATGGCATAGAGCGAGGCCATTTAACTGACGATTTGGAGACTTGGAGATGAATATGCGCACTCTCCCAACCGCCTTTTTGAGTTTCATTACTTGCACCTCGGCCTACCCGCAAACGTCGCTGCCTGCGCAATTAGATAAGCGGATCGCCGATATGAGGAGCGCGTTCACGGTGCCGAGTGTGTCGGTTGCCGTGGTGAAGGACGGACAAACGATTTACGCCAAGGCTTTCGGAGACGCCAACATTGCGAATCAACGCGCGGCAAATGTGGAGACGCGGTACGCGGTGGGCTCGATCAGCAAGCAGTTCACCGCGGCAGCGCTCCTTATCGAGCAGGAACAGGGGAAGCTTTCGCTTGACGATAAAGTCTCAAAATATTTTCCGGATCTGACGCGAGCAAATGAGGTTACTATTCGGGAGCTGCTTTCGCATACGTCCGGCTATGAAGATTACGCGCCACAGGATTACTTGATTCCCGAGTGGACGAAGCCGACTACCGCCGATGCGATTTTGGACCACTGGGCGAAGAAGCCATTGAATTTTGACCCTGGCACGAGATGGCAATACAGCAATACGAATTACGTGCTGGCAGGCCGGATACTCGAGAAGGTTTCGGGACAGCAACTCCTGCCATTTCTTCAAGAGCATTTCTTTCAGCCCTTCGGAATGAGGTCCGCGGGGGACTGTGATGTGCGTCAGTCTGCAGACGCATCCGCGTACACGCGATATGCCTTAGGGCCGCCTCGTCCTGTGGGACGCGAAGGGAGCGGCTGGTATTTCGCAGCGGGAGAACTGTGCATGACACCATTGGATCTGGCGAAATGGGATATTGCCTTTTTGCAGAAGAAGATCGTTTCGCCGCGATCCTATGAGGAGTTCACGCGTGAGGTGAAATTAAAGGACGGCAAACCGACGCATTATGCACTCGGCCTCGGCATTGGAAGCTCGCAGGGCGTGCCCATGATTTCGCACTCGGGAGAAGTCTCGGGATTTCTGGCTTCGAATGCTGTTTTTCCGACGAAGCAGGTGGCCGTTGTCGTCCTCACGAACGAAGACGGGGTCAACTTGATAGGACCGCTTACGGACCAGATCTCGAGTTTGCTGCTGAATCCGGAAAGCAGCGCGCAAGAGAAGCGGGATGCTGACGTTCGTTCGATATTGGAGCAACTGCAGGAGGGCCGGATCGACCGCTCGCTCTTCACGAGCAATGCAAACGAATATTTTGGAGACACCGCACTGAAGGACTATAAGGATTCGCTGGCGCCGCTTGGAAAACTCAACCTACTTGAGCGGAGAGCAGAATCGTTGCGCGGTGGGATGACCCATCTGAGTTATCGGGCGCACTTCGAGCGGGACACCGTGGGATTGAATATCTACGTGCTGCCGGATGGAAAGTTCGAGCAGTTTATCGTGGAAGAGATTATTTAGGGGCAGAGACAGTAGTCCGCTTTAGATTGCTGTCGCAATCGAGCGACCTTTTTCGTTCGCCAGCTTATTGGAATGAAACCAAAGACCCGAGACGCTGGCCAGCTCCTGGGTCACCTTCTGTTGCCCGGCTCAGGTCCGGGCTGTTTACCAGTTGTTCGGGCGATACGCTTCCACGGATTCTAGCGCTCAGTTGGGAGCGGCTGGCTCTAACAGCGATTCACGTCGAGGGGACCGCCCGAACCACGGGTAAACTTTATAAGGCCCTGCGCCGGCCAGCGAGCAAGCTGATCAGGAACAGAACCAGGAAAACGATGAAGCAGATCTTGGCAATTCCAGCGGATGCGGCAGCGATGCCACCGAAGCCGAGGATGGCCGCGATGATCGCAATCACCAGAAACACCCAAGCGTACCAGAGCATGTTGGTTGTAGCCTCCGCCTCAAATGATGCAAGTAAGCTGCCAGAGGGATCGACCTGCTTGGGAACACTGTATCTCTAAGAATTCACAAAGATTTATTACGATCTGCGACTATTTCGCGGCACAGCGGCGAGTGAGGAAGAATTTCCGCTAAGTGAAATAAAGGCGGTGAGGACCCGGGGAAAGGTGTAACAGAGGAGCTGGAAAGATGGTTACGGATTGAACGTGCGCGTGCAATCCGGCTGGAGGGCTGTGGAAAAACCCCTGGGTTCACGGCTATCCGATCAGGACGTATTTGGGACAAGGGCTTGGAGCGACACGAACTAGGGCGCTTACGCTTCCCGCTCGGTTTCGATGATTTAGTGCGCGTGTGGGCGGAGGAGAATTGAACTATGGCTCTAGAATTCACCTCGTCGTATTTGAAAGATTCGCTAGCAGTACTGCGGTATTACAAGAAGCTCGGAGAAGGGGCGATGGAGCAGGTTTCCGATGACCAGTTGCTCGCCACGCTCGATCCGGAAATGAATTCGATCGCTATCGTCGTGAAACACATGGCCGGCAATATGCGATCGCGCTGGAGGGATTTTCTCACGAGCGATGGCGAAAAGCCCGATCGGAACAGGGACACCGAATTTGTTGAGCCGCCGGCCAACCGGGAGCGAGTCCTGGCGCTGTGGAACGCGGGGTGGCAATGGGTTTTTGACGCTCTAGAGCCGCTGGCGGATGCGGACTTAAGCCGGACGGTAATGATTCGCGGCGAGGCACATTCCGTTATGCAGGCCATTAACCGGCAGGTTGCGCATTATGCCTATCACGTCGGGCAGATCGTGATGGTAGCGAAACATCTGCAGCACGAAAACTGGAAATCGCTGAGCGTGCCGCGGAACAAATCCGCGGAGTTCACCCGTCGAGTTCTGGCGGGAGAGGCCAGTCAACGATAGATGGGGACTCAGGCCACCGCCGTGTTGGATGCTTTGGATGCCTGATGTCCGGGCTGTTTCTTCGCCGCCTGACGCTGCTCCTGTTCGACTATCTTGGCGCTATCGGGTTGCTTCTGCCAATCCTGCCAGAGTTTGGCCATATTGTTGACGAATTCGCGGGGCTTCTGCTCATAAGCTCGCTCGCCGAAGGAAGTAGCGTTCTCCCGCAGTTCCTTTTGGTATTGCTCAGCAAGCGAGGTGAAAAGCTGTGCGGTGTTACCGTCCCCGAATTTCTCCGGTTCGGTGTGAAGTTGTTGACAAAGTACAACCAGGTTATGATCGTCGCCGAGCCAGGTCTCAAGTTTCTTGAGACTCGCTTCGTGCGCCTGCATTACTTCCGTCCATACGCTTTCAAGCAGGCGGACGTGATACCAGTGGTCCTTCACGCGCCGACGGAAGTAGTGGTAGTTTTCGGG